>NZ_JBEOUW010000067.1:0-34150 GCF_040303045.1 Kitasatospora sp. NPDC096140 | reverse complement strand
CACCACCCCCGCCGCGGCCGTACCCGAGGTCGCCGGAGGACTCGCCGACTCCCTGTACGACACCGCCGAACGCACCCCCAACCTGGTCATCCTCAACCTTCGTGCCGCTCCCCTTGCCCGGCTCATGACAGGTCGGCAACCCTGAACTGCCGCCCCTCCCCCGGCCGCCCCCACGGCCGGGGCCGGCGTGTGAGTCGCCTGCCCGTCCCCCACGAAGGAGCAAGCATGCGCAACTTCCGGATACGCCTCGCCGCCGTCGCGGCCGCAGCCGCCCTCGCCGCCCCCGCGGCGCCGGCCACCGCCACGGCCGCCCAGGCGCTGTCGTTCCGCCCGCTGAGCTACAACACCAACGGCTACAACTGGGGCGGTTACGCCGCCCAGGGCAGCGGCTTCACCTCGGTCTCGGCGACCTGGACCGAGCCGCGCGCGACCTGCAACTCCACCAACGACCTGTACGCGCCCTGGGTCGGCATCGACGGGTACGGCTCCTCCAGCGTGGAGCAGACCGGCGTGGCGACGGACTGCTCCAGCGGCAGCCCGGTGAACCAGGCCTGGTACGAGATGTACCCGGCGGCCCCGGTGTACCTGAGCACCGGCTCGTACCCGGTGTCGGCCGGTGACTCCATCAGCGCCTCGGTGACGTACGCCGGCAGCAACAAGTACACCCTCAAGCTGACCGACTCCACGCGGGGCTGGACCTACACCACCACCAAGACCCTCTCCGCGCAGCGGACCAGCGCCGAGGTGATCATCGAGTCGCCGACCGGCTCGTACCCCAAGTTCGGGACCCTGAGCTTCACGTCGGCCACCGTCAACGGCAAGTCCCTCGGCTCCTACGGCCCGGTCGCGCTCGACCCCAGCGCGAACGGCACCTACGAGGCCCGCACCAGCGCGCTGAGCTCCGGCGGCACCAGCTTCACCGACACCTACCTGCACCAGTAGTCGCACCGATGCCGACGCGGCCCGCCCCCTCCGAGGAGGGAGCGGGCCGCACGCGTGCGACGTCCGGTACCGAACACCACCTCACAGGTTCTGGTGGCCGACGGCCTTGTGCTGGGCGTCGTACTCGTCGAGGGCGCTCATGTGGGACGCGGCGGGGACGGGGACGGCGTAGGCGGTGAAGTCGGTGCCGGGGACGGTGGCGGCGGTGACCGTGGTGGGGGCGGCGTTGCCGAAGGTCATCGTGGCGCCGACGACCGCCGCGGCGGGCTGGGCGAGGAAGAGGCGCGCGCCGTTGGGGAGGGTCCGCTCGCCGTACATGCCGCGGGGGCTCTGATCGGTGGGGCCCTTGACGCCCGCGCAGGCCCCGTAGGGGCTGTCGGCCCGGCCGTCGAAGACGGTCCGCAGGCACACCAGGCCGGCGGGCGTCTTCTCTCCGGGCGCGTAGTCGGCGGGGACGGTCGGGTAGTAGGTCAACGTCACCGACCAGGTGGCACCGTCCACCACGCCGCTGCCCACGGTCTGCGACAGTTCGCCCTCGACCGGCGGCGGCGGTGCGGCGGCGAACCGGACCCGCGGGGGCCCTGCCGGGTCCGGCACGTCCGGGAGGAGCGCGAGGAGACCGGCCCTGGCGCCGACCGCGACACCGGCCACGACGGCGGCGGCCGCGACGCCGGTCAGCACGCGGCGGCGGCGGGTACGGCGGGCCCGGCCCGACCGCAGGATCTCGGCGACCGGCGCGGGCGACGGGGTGACCCGCCCGGCCGAACGGGCCAGGGCCTCGTGGAGTCGATCGGTCATGGGGTCGCTCCCAGGAGGTCGGCGGCGTGGTCGAGCAGGGTGGGGTCGGAGCGCAGCCTGGCCAGCGCACGGGACGCCTGGCTCTTCACCGTGCCGACGCTGCACCCGAGTTCGTCGGCGACCTGCTCCAGGCTCAGGTCCTCCCAGTAGCGCAGTACCACCACGGCCCGCTGGCGTTCGGGCAGCCCGGCGAGGGCCGCGACCAGCAGGTCGCGGTCCTCGCCGGCGTGGGTGGCAGCCGGCGCCGGGGTGTCCGGCAGGAAGGGTGTCAGCAGCTGGCTGACCCTCCGCCGCCGGTGCCGGCTGCGGTTGTTGTTCACCAGTGCGCGTCGCAGATAGCTCGCGGCGGTGTCCGGGTCGATCCGCCGCCAGTGCGGATACGCCTTCGCGAGGGTGGTCTGCACCAGGTCCTCGGCCTCGTGGAAGTCACCGGTGAGCAGATAGGCGGTCTGCACCAGTGCCCCCCAACGGGCCACCACGAACGCGCTGAAGCCGGCGTCCTCGCCTGCTCGCTCGTCCTTGCCTGCTCGCTCTTGGCCGCTGCGCACGGAAATGGGCGTCCTTCGGGTCGGTGAGGGGGTCAGAAGTCCTGGTGGCCGACGGTCTTGTGCTGGGCGTCGTACTCGTCGAGGGCGCTCATCCGGGACGCGGCGGGGACGGGGACGGCGTAGGCGGTGAAGTCGGTGCCGGGGACGGTGACGGTGGTGACCGTGGTGGGGGCGGCGTTGCCGAAGGTCATCGTGGCGCCGACGACCGCCGCGGCGGGCTGGGCGATGAACAGGCGCGCGCCGTTGGGGAGGGTCCGCTCGCCGTACATGCCGCGGGGGCTCTGGTCGGTGGGGCCCTTGACGCCCGCGCAGTCGCCGTAGCGGCTGTTCGCCCGACCGTCGAGGACGGTCCGCAGGCACACCAGGCCGGCGCGGGTCTTCACGCCGGGTGCGTAGTCGGCGGGGGTGGTCGGGTAGTAGGTCAGCGTCACCGACCAGGCGGTGCCGTCCACCACACCGCTGCCCACGGTCGCCGCCCGCGGCTCGGCGGCCGCCGCCGGGGTGACGGGTGCGGCGGTGGGGTCGGTGTTGGTGACGGGTGCGGCGGCGGCCGTGGCCGTCGCGGTGGCGATCGCCGGGGCGAGCGGATCGGCGGCCGCCGGGGCGGACGCGGCGCCGGCGGACGTGCTCAGGGCGAGGCCCGCCAGCGCCACGGCGGCCGCAGCGGCAGCGGCGAGCTTCGTGGTCCGTGCCTGGGTCATGGATCCTCCTGGATCGTGCAAGGGATGTACGGCAGGAGCGGCGCCTCTCCACCCATGAGTACTCCCGCCCAGGCGAACGGGTTGCACGCGTCGATCAGCGGCGCACCACGGGCCCGACGCCTCTCGCCCGGGTGCGCGCCAGTGGGCCGGAAGCGTCAAGCGGATCGACGGATCGCACACCAGAGGGTGAATGTTCGCATGCCTAGCGTGCTTGCCGGGTAACGCCTTGCTCGACCTGCTCCGAACCTCAGGAGGGATCCGCCGCCATGGCGAAGACCAAGCAGAAGGCCCGGGTCTTTGTGACCAAGGACTACACGATCTTCAACCACAACGGAGATCTGTGGATCGAAGACGGAACGAAGATCGCCACCGACGGTGGCTTCAACGGCAACTACGACTGGGAAGCGGACGAGAAGCGCTGGGTCGGGGCCGGACTCACCGGCAAAGCCAAGTACTTCTACAAGATCCTTGAGCCCGACGGCCACAAGGGCAAGTACATCGACGGCGATGACATCGACTGGGAGACGAAGAAGAGCTGACCCCGCGACACGGTGGCCGGTCGGGCTTCCGAACTGCACCGGTGGCCCGCTCCCTGCGCACAGGGAGCGGGCCACCGGGCGTACGGCCTCAGGCGAGGTGGGCGGCGAGCAGCGGGGCGCACTCCTCCGGGCGTTCGAGGAGGGGGAGGTGGCCGGTCTCGGTCAGCGTCTCCAGCCGGCAGTGCGGGACGGTGTCGCGCAGCAGCTCGGCGTTGCGGGTGAAGGCGGGCATGTCCTCGTCGCCGAGCACGACCAGCGTGCGGGCGGTGATGCGGCGCAGGTCGTCCGCGGTGTGCCGGTGGGCGGTGAGGGCGTCCATGGCGCGGTTGCCGAGTTCGGCCCAGCTGTGACGCACGACCACCGAGCGCAGCGCGGCGCGCAGGGCGGGGTGCCGCTCGGTGCCGGTGAAGATGTCCGGCGGGGACTGCATCCAGAGGTCGGCCAGCTGTTCGCCGGGCCCGGCGAAGCGGTGGAGCATCGTCAGCTGGCGGTAGCGGACCCTCGCGGAGTCCTCGTTGGGGGTGCCGGCCAGGGTGGGTGCGGCGAGGACCAGGCGGTCCAGCAACGACGGTTCCTGGAGGGCCAGTTGGACAGCCGACAGGGAGCCGAAGGAGAGCCCGACCAGCCGCCGGGCGCCGGTCTCCTTCGCGACCTCGGCCAGCTGCCCAGCCAGGGCCGGGAGCGTCAGGCCCGGGGTGAGCGGGGCGGAGCCGCCGTGGCCGGGGAGGTCGACGCCGATGTGGGTCCAGCCGGGGAGGCGGTCCCACAGGGGCTGCCAGGTGGTGGAGTCCATGGTGTAGCCGTGGAGCCACAGCACGGCCGGGCCGTCACCGTGGCGGTGCAGGTGCAGGTTCGGGCCCTCAGGCATCGCGGCCTCCGGAGAAGTCGGCGCAGAACCGGCGGAAGGCGAGCACCGGCTCGTCGCGGGCGTCGTAGCGCGGTGTCATCGCGTGGTCCAGGTGCTCCCAGACCACCTTGTCCTCGGCGAGCGCCTTCTCGCTGCCGGCGAGCAGGGCCGGCAGCGCGGCCCGCTGGTTCTCGCGCACACCGATGGCGACCCGGGCGACGCAGCCGCCGTCCTCGGTGGGCACCGAGCCGGTGACGATCACCTGCCGTTCCGCCTCGGGGCCGAACTCGGTGACCACCACGTTGGGGCTGAACGCCTGGGCGTGGAAGCGCGGCTTGAAGTCCCACCGCACCCGGCCGGTGCGGACGGCCTCCCAGCGGATCTCCTCCAGCGTGCGGGCGTCCTGCCAGGGCGAGGTCTGCATCAGGAACTCGCCCTCGATGACCAGTTCGCCGCTCCCGCCGTCGCGCGCGGTCATCCCGCGGGTGCCGGGGACGCCGTGCACGGCCTTGAAGTGGTCGGGGTCGAAGGCGTTCTCGACCACGTACTCGGACGGCACCGCGACCGGCAGGCTGACGGCGGCGACCAGCGGGTACTCGTCCTCCCAGCCCTTCACCGCCCGCTCGAAGCCGCGGTCGCCGTCCGGGTCGTCGGAGAGCCGGACGAACAGCGCGTCGCCCCAGGTCAGCACCCGGTGTTCGGCGACCGACCAGTGCTTGGACGGGTCGCCGAGGGCGATCCGCTTGCCGTGGAAGGGGCAGACCAGGCAGTCGCCCTCGCGCCGCCCGCCGTGGCCCAGGTGGGCGCCGCGGTGCGGGCAGGAGGCGTCCAGGACGCGCACCCGCTCCCCCTCGCGGACGGCGATCAGGCGGTGCGGGCCGACGGCCAACGGGGTGATCTCGTCGGTCAGTTCGGTGAGGAAGGCCAGCAGGTACCAGCCGTGGTGCACAGTCATCGGACTCACGTTCATCGGGTTGCCAGTGCCTTGAGGACCTGTTCGGCGGCCCGTTCCCCGCTCGCCAGGGCGCCCTGCACCCAGGGCAGCCGCTCGCCGGAGACGGTCGCCTCGCCGGCGAAGAAGAGCGTGCCGTCCACCGGCTCCGCCCACTCCCGGGCGGCGTCCTCCAGCCCGGCCCGGGGCGCGGTGAACGCCCCGGCGGCGTACGGGTCCCGGCCCCAGTCGGCGACGGCGAGGTCCGTGACGGCGGCGCCGGAGGTCCAGGGCAGGGCGGTGGCCAGCAGGGCGGCCAGGGCCGCGCGGTCGGCGACGGCCGCGCGCAGCTCGGCGGCGGCGTCCGCCTTGGCGACGACCAGGGCTTCGGGGCGGCCGGCGGTGCAGCGGACGAAGCCGGTGCGGCCGTCCACGTCGAAGACGATCATCGTGTCGGGCGCGGGCCGGTCGAGCGTGGCCACGGCGCAGCAGCCGTCCCCGGCGGGGAGCCGGCCGGCGGCCGCGCGCTTGTCGGCGGGCAGCCCGGCGATCCCGCCGAGCGCCGCCGGCGGGGCGGTGAGCACGAGAGCGCGGGCGGCGGCCGTCCCGGCGTCGGTCCGTACGGTGACCCGCCCGGGTTCGTGCGCCAGCTCCCGGACGGGCTCGCCGAGCCGCACCGCCAGGCCCTCGGCCAGCCGCTCCGGCAGCCGGGCGAAGCCGCCGTCGACGGCGAACTCGCCCTCGCCGACGTCGTCCCGGCGGTGTGCCTCGGCGACGGCGGCGGCGCTCAGCCCGTCCGGGTCGGCCGCCCAGTTCTGCCGGAACCACTCGGTGGCGGCCGCGGCCTCCGGGCCGGTGCTGCCCTGGGCGCGCAGCCAGGTGCCGACGGACAGGCCGGTGATGCCGGGCGCGCGCTGCAGCATGGCCTCCAGCTGCCAGGGCGCGCGGCGGCCCCGGCTGAGCGCGCCCATCTCGCGGTTGGCGCCGTCCTCGACGATCCGGGCGCTGACCCGGCGCGGTACGGCGGTGGTGCCGCCGGGGCCGACCAGCTCGTGCACCGGGTTGCGGTCCCCGTGCACCACCTGGGCGCCGAGCTCCAGCGGCGGGCCGCCGTCGGCGGGGTGGAAGGTGTGGATCCGGCCGCCGACGCGCTCCCTGGCCTCGTACACCACGACGCGCCGCCCGGCCCGCTGCAGCAGCCGGGCGCAGTTCAGGCCGGACGGGCCGGCGCCCACCACGATGACGTCGTACGCGCTCACCGCTCACCCCCGAGGTCGACCGGGAACGCCCGCAGGCGGCGCGGCACCAGGCAGAGGTCCCAGTCCGGGGGGCCGGCCGGGCCGCGCAGGGCGGGGAAGCGGCGGAGCAGCCGGGGCAGCAGCAGGGCCGCGGTCTGCCGGACCAGCGGGGCGGCGAGGCAGAAGTGCGGGCCGCCGCCGAAGCCGAGGTGCGGGTTGGGGCTGCGGTCCAGGCGGAGTCCGTCCGGGTCGGCGAAGACGTCCGGGTCGCGGTTGGCGGCGGTGAGCACGGCGAGGACCCGGGCGCCGGGCGGCAGGACGCCGCCGTTCAGCTCGACCCGGTCGGTGGTGACCCGGGCGGTGAACGGGATCGGTGCCTCCAGCCGGAGCAGTTCGTCCACCGCGAGGCGGGCGAGGTCCTCGTCGGCCCCGGCGAGCCGGGCGACCGCCGCGCGGTCGGGCAGCAGCAGGTGCAGGGCGTTGCCGATGGACTCGGCGAGGGGCTGCCAGCCGCCGATCACGGCCAGGCTGAGGACGCCCAGCATCTCGGCACGGCTCAGCCGGTCGTCGGCGGCCAGGGCGGTCAGCGGCAGCTCGGCCCCCTCGCGGACGACCCGGGCGGTGTGCCTGTCGAGGTAGTGGGTGAGTGCGCCGGCGGCGCTGCGGCCGAGGGCGGCGCGGGCGGGCGGCACCATCGGGTCGAGGTTGACGGAGGCAGCCCGGGCGAGTGCCTCGAAGCGGGTGAACTCCGCCGCGGGGAGCCCGAAGAGGCGGGCGTAGACGGCGGTGGCGAGCCGTCGGCCGATGTCGACGACGGCGTCCACCGGCCGGTCGAGGGGAAGGGCGTCGAGCAGCGCGTCCACGTCGGCGGCGAGGCCCGCGCCGAGCGGGCGGACGGCGGCCGGCCCCAGGAGCAGCGCCCCCGGGGCCCGGAGCCGGTGGTGGTCGGGCGGGTCGGTGGTGAGCATGGACGGCGGCAGGGCGTCGTCGCGGGCGCGTTCGCGCTGGCCCTGCGCGGCCGAGAAGCGCGGGTCGCGCAGGACGGTCGCGCAGTCGGCGTGCGCGGTGACCAGCCAGAGCCGGGACGCGGCGTCGTAGTGCACCGGGTCGTTGGCCCTCAGCCACCGGTACGCCGGGTGCGGGTTCGCGCGCCCGGCCGGGGCGAACGGGTGGATCAGGTGCTCGGGCAGTCGCACCGTCGCCGTCGTCATGGGTGCAGCCCCCAAAGTCTCAGCGGACCCGGGGTCCGCGCCAGCGGAAGGAGAAGGCGGTCAGCAGCAGGCCGGCCAGCGACCAGGCGGTGAGGACCATCGCGATGTGCCCCAGCTCCCAGTTCCCGGCCGGTTCGACGACGGTGAAGGAGTCCGGCAGGAACACCGACCGGAAGCCCTGGGCCATCCACTTGACCGGGAAGAACGCGGCCACCGTCTGCATCCAGGCGGGCAGTTGGCCGAACGGGAAGAACACGCCGGAGATGAACTGCAGCACCATGAAGACCGGGGTGACGATCGCCGCGGCCGACCGGCTGTTGGGGATCAGCGCCGAGTAGGCGGCACCGGCCATCGCGCAGGCGACGGTGCCGAGGGCGAGGTCCCAGCCGAGGGTGAACCAGCGCTCCGGGGTGCTGGGCAGCGGCAGGCCGAACAGGGCCAGCGCGATGCCGATCAGCAGCACGGTCTCCAGCGCGGTGGTGACGATGACCCGTACCAGCTTGCCGACGAAGTAGGCGGACTTGGGCATCGGGGTCATCGCGAGCCGCCGGACGGTGCCGGTGTCCCGCTCGATCGCGATGTTGATCGCCAGGCCGGAGAAGGCGGTGCTCATCACGCCGGCGGCGATGATGCCGGCCATGAACACCAGCTTGACGTCCGTGTCGGTGCCGGCCACCTTGCCCGAGAAGATCGAGCCGAAGACGACCAGCAGGATCACCGGGAACATCAGGGTGAAGACCAGCGACTGCTTGTTCCGGAAGAACGCCCGCAGCTCGACCTTGGAGCGGGCCGCGCCGGCCCGCAGGATGCCGGGCATCCGGCCGGCCCGCCGGGGCGTCGTGGTGCCGCCGGCGGTCCCGGTGGCCGGGGCGGTCGCGGTGGGTTGGGTGAGGGTCATCGCTCGGCCGCCTCGTGGGTGATGCTCTGGCTGGTGTCGGCGCCGCGGTCGGTACCGTCGGCGTGCTCCCGGATGAGGTCCAGGTAGACGTCCTCCAGGGTCGGCCGGTGCACCCGCAGCTCGGGCAGCTCGCCGACCCCTGCCAGGTGCGCCCACGGGACCAGCGCCGCGAGCAGCGCGGTCGGGGCGTGCGTGGCGATCCGGAGCACGCCGTCCACCCCCACCGGGGCCGGTTCGGCCCCGGGTGGCAGCGGCGGCAGCGTGCGGCCGGCCAGCTCCGGCGGAATCCGGAAGGAGACCGTGGTCGGAGTCTGCGAACGGCCGCCGAACTCGACCAGCGGTCCGCACTGGACCACCCGGCCGGCGACGATCACCGCGGCGCGCTCGCACAGCGCCTCGGCCTCGTCCAGGTAGTGCGTGGTGAGCACGGTGGTGCGACCGCGCTCGGAGAAGTAGCGGACCAGCTCCCAGGCCTCCCGGCGAGCCACCGGGTCCAACCCGGTGGTGGGTTCGTCGAGGAAGATCAGGTCCGGGTCGCCGACGATGCCCACCGCGACGTCGAGCCGACGGGCCTGGCCTCCGGAGAGGTCCGCGCTCTGCTTCTTCTCGTGCTTGCCCAGTCCGACCATGTCGATGACCTGGCCGACCGGGAGCGGGTTCGGGTAGAACGCCGCGAAGTGCTCGACGACCTCGCGGACCGTCAGGTCCGAGTAGGCGCCGGTGGTCTGCGGGACGACCCCGATCCTGGCGCGCCACTCGCGCCGGTCCTCGGCTGGGTCACAGCCGAGGACCCGCACGTCACCGCCGGTTCGCTGGCGGACGCCCTCCAGGATTTCGACGGTCGTCGTCTTGCCCGCGCCGTTCGGCCCGAGCAGGGCGAAGACCTCTCCCTGGTGGATGTCCAGATCCAGACCCTGGACCGCGTGCCAGTCGCCGTAACTCTTGCGCAGGCCGCGGACTGAGACGGGGTGTTCCCCGACGGCAGTCGCCACTGTGGATCGCTCCTCTGTGGGGTGTTCAGGCCGACCTGGTGCTCAGGTCGACCGGCCGGGCGCTCTGCCCGGCGGGCGGGTTTCCCGGCTGGATCAGGTGCAGCAGCAGCACGGGCAGCAGCAGGAGTTGCCGCCGGCCGCGATGTCCGACAGGTCGCCCTCGCTCAGCTCGGCGGTGTCGATCTGCGGGGTCTCCGGGATGTGGAACTCGTAGCGACCGGTCGCCAGACCGATCTCGAAGAGCTCGACCTGCACCTCCAGGTTGCCCTCCTGCTCGCCCTCGGCGGCAGTCGAGACGATGACGATCTCGGCGTCGGCCGGGAGCTCCAGGCCGGCCTCGGCGAGGGCGGCGCGGGCGTCGGTACGCAGGCGGGCCGCGTACTCCTCGCTCGACCAGGCGCTGATCAGGGCACGGGTGTAGCCGTTGACGAACTCGGCCCGCTTCCTCTGGTCCAAAGCCATGTGACTTTTCCTTTTCTCGGTATCCGGTGTTTGCCGGCGGCCCTTCCCGGCGCCGCCTGCAAATGAAGAATGACACGGCCGCAATCGGCCGCCAAGACCTCATTTCCGGTGCCGGGACTAAGTATTGAGCACATGCGGCAGGTGCGGTAGATTTCAGCCGTCACACGCCCATGAATACGTATCAGAATACGCATCGGAATACGCATCCGAATACGCACCGGGAAATGCCGAGTACGTATCCCGGAGCCGAGTACGCATTCCGGAGTCCCGGGTAAGCATCGAGAGGAATCACGGGGGTGGTCCGCACCGTGCCTACGCACACCGTCCCGCCAGGCCCTGCCGACGACGTCGACATGGCGCTGATGAGGGAGTCGCCGCTCGACTTCATCACCGACCTGGCCCGCCGCTACGGCGACATCACCCGCCACCGTGCGGACGGCGACACCGTCTACCTGCTCAACCGTCCCGAGTACGCCAAGCACGTGCTCAAGGACAACGGCGCCAACTACACCAAGGAGGGCACCCCGGACGACGCCATGCTGCGTCCGCTGCTCGGCAACGGGCTGCTGACCAGCAACGGCGCCGACTGGGCCCGCCAACGGCACCTGACCGCACCGGCGTTCCGCCCGAGCGCGGTGCGCAGCTTCGACACCATCGTCACCGACGCCACCGCCGGCATGCTGGAGCGCTGGCGCCCGTCCGTCGAGTCCGGCGCCCCGCTGGAGGTGGACCAGCACTTCACCGCGCTCACCCTCGGCATCCTGACCCACGCCATCCTCGGCGCCGACATCGACGGCATCGGCGAGGGCTTCGGCCGCGCGGTGGACGCCGTCAACCGCTGCATCGGCCACTACGTGCCGAACCCCGACCCCGACCCGGCCGACACCGCCCGCCGGTTCGCCGACTTCGGCCGGGCCCGGGTGTTCCTCAACACCGTCACCCGCACCCTGATCGCCTCCCGCCGCGCGGGCGGCAGCAGCACCGCCGGCGGCGACCTGCTGGACACCATGATGTCCGGCGACCACCTGGTCTCCGACGAGGACCTGCGCGACCAGGTGCTGACCATCGTGATGGCCGGCCACGAGACCACCGCCAAGTCCCTGACCTGGACGCTCTACCTGCTCGACCGCCACCCCGAGGAGCTCGCCAAGGTCCGCGAAGAGGTCGACCGGGTCCTCGGCGGCCGCCCGCCGACCGCGGCCGACCTCCAGGACCTGCCGGCCTGCCGCCGGGCCATCCAGGAGGCGATGCGGCTCTACCCGCCGGTCTGGCTGATCTCCCGCCGGGCCGTCGAGCACGACGTCATCGGCGGGTACGACGTCGAGCCCGGCACCCTGGTGTGCGTCAGCCAGTGGGTGCTGCACCGCCACCCCGGCCACTGGGACGCCCCGGACGCGTACCGCCCGGACCGCTTCGACGGCGCCACCCTCCCCAGCCACCTCTACCTGCCGTTCGGCGGCGGCGACCGGATCTGCGTCGGACAGCACTTCGCGATGCTGGAGGCCGTCCTGGTGCTCGCCACGCTGCTGCAGTCGGTCCGGCTGGAACTGGTCGAGGGCTTCCCCGTGGAGCCCGAGGCCCTGGTCACCCTCCGCCCCAAGCACGGCATGACGATGATCGCGAGGCCCCGATGAGCACAGCCGTCCGCCCCGTCGGCGGGTCCTACGACCCGGCCCGCACCACCGGCGGCGGCCTCGCCGCCGAACTCGACCGGCTGGAGGCGCAGGCCGCGCTCTCCTTCCCCGAGGAGCTGCGCATCCTGCGCGAGCTCGGGATGGGGGACGGCGCCACCGAGCCCGGGACCGGCACCGGCGCCACCGTGCTCGAACTCGGCGCCGGGCCGGGCGCGGTGACCCGGCGGCTGCGCGCCGCGCTGCCCGCCGGGACGGCCCTGATCGCGGCCGACATCGACGGCGAGCTGCTCGCCCACGCGGCCGGCCCCGGCGTCACCCTGCTGGTCGCCGACGGCGCCGACCTGCCGCTGCCGGACGCGAGCGTGGACTTCGTCCTGCTCCGCTACGTCCTGCAGCACGTCCCCGACCCGGCCGCCGTCCTGGCCGAGGCCCGCCGGGTACTGAAGCCCGGCGGGCGGGTCGCCTGCACCGAGGTCGACTCCGCGCTGTGGGGCGCGGCCGAGCCCTCGTACCCCGAACTCGCGGGCGTGCACGCCAAGATGGCGGCCGCCCAGCGCGCCGACGGCGGCGACCGGTCGATCGGCCGGCGGCTGCCCCGGCTGCTGCGCGCGGCCGGCTTCGACGAGGTCGTGCTGCGCCCCTTCGCCACCACCAACGACGACCACCCCACCGACGCCTTCGCCCCCCAGCTCGGGCCGCAGCGCCTGGAGCCGCTGGTGGCCCGGGGCGTCCTCTCCCTGGCCGAACTCGCCCTCGCCGCGGACCGCTGGAACCGCTTCCGGTCGGACCCCGACGCCTGGGTGATGCTGCTCGGCCTCACCGCCGCCGCGACCGCACCCGCGGGCCGCGGACCGCAGGAAACCGCCTGACCACACCGAGAACCGCAGCCCCGGAAGGAATCGCCATGCACCCCAAGGTCAAGATCTTCATCACCATCTTCTGCTACATCAGCGCCGTCGCCGGCCTGATCACCGCCGTGATGGACGCCAGCCACAAGCCCGCCCAGACCACCGACGCGGTCGTCGCCGGCGTGCTCGGCGTCGCCTTCCTGCTGGGCGGTCTGGCGCTGACCCGGAAGCCGCGCTACTGACGGTGGTGTCGACGCCGGGTCGCTTAGCAGCACAACGGGTCGGGGGGTAGGGCTTCGAAAAGCCCTACCCCCCGACCCGTTCCCGCTACCGGCTAGCGCGACCGGCGCAGCGGGTTGATCACCCCGAACGCCCCGGTCAGCGTGGACGGGTCGACGAAGGAGCCGCCCGGCCCGTGCGTCCGGCGGAAGTTGTCGACCAGCCCGCGGAACGACGGGTCCACCGTCACCCGGTACGCGGCCAGCAGGTTGACCCGCTCCGGCGTGGACAACTCCTGCTCGGCGCGCAGCTGGTGGCTGCGGGACAGGTGGTACATGCCCTCGACGGTGTACCCGGCGTCCAGCCAGCCCTGCCACAGCCCGTCGCGGTCCGCCTCCTGCCCGGCGAAGTACGCCAGGGCGCGCGGCCGCGGCTCGGTCGGCGCGGCCGTGGCCGGCACCGGCTCGGCGCGCAGCTCGACCCGCCGCCCGCACAGGTACAGCACCGCGACGCCCTTGCGCACGCAGAAGTTGAGCGCCTCCGCGGCCTGGTCGACGACCGCCTCGGCCTTGTCGTTGAGCGAGGTGTTGCACAGGATCGGCACCCCGGTCGCCGCCCGGAACGCGTCCAGCGCCCGGTGCAGCCGCGGGTTGGACTCGGCGGTGACCGTCTGGTGCCGGGCCGAGCCGTCCAGGTGGACGATCGCGGGCACCAGCTCCCGCACCTCCGGACGGACCTGGACCGCCTCCAGCATGTACGGCGACTCGCGGTCCGAGGCGAACCACTCGCCGGTGTGCTCGGCCATCACCATCGGCGCGACCGGGCGCCACCACTGGCGCCGCTTGTACGCGTTCAGCAGGTCCTTGACCTTCTGCGAGCGCGGGTCGCCGATCAGGCTGCGGTGGCCCAGCGCACGCGGCCCGAGCTCCGCCCGGCCGTCCACCCAGGCGATCACGCCGTCCGAGACGTCGGCGACGAACCGCTCCGCCTCGAAGTCCGTCACCGAGGCGATCCACGGCGCGAACTCGGCCAGCGCCTCCTCGACGTCCGTGACGTCCCGGCCGTAGTACGGCGAGACGATCCGCAGCCCGGAGTCCGCCAGCGCGCCGGCCCCGTAGAGGCCGAGCAGGCCGAGGCCGATGCCCTGGCCGGAGTCGTTGGCGCACGGCGGGGTGACCAGGCCCTTGAAGCCGAACCGGTCCATCAGCAGCGTGTTGGTGGGGCAGTTGAGCGCGTAGCCGCCGCTGGTGGACAGGTGGGTGTCCTCGGCGCGGATGCCGCCGACCTCCAGCAGCCGCTCCACGTTGCGGATCGCGACGCCCTCGCAGCAGCGCTGGACGACCTTCATCACCGCGCTGCGCAGGTGGTCCTCGCGGCTGAGCGAGTCGTCCAGCTCGACGCCGGCCAGCTGCTCCTCGGCGGCGGCCACCACCGCGCGGACCAGGTCGTGCGCGGCCTTCCACGGCTGGGTGGCGGAACCGCCGAAGAAGGTGACGTCCGCGATGGCGGCCTCGGCGTCGAACTCGATCGCCGCGGTCGAGGCCGTGGCCAGCGCCATCAGCGAGCCGGGCTCCAGGCCGAACACCGTCTCGGCGGCGGTGTACAGCGGGCCGGGGGACTCCACCGGCTCGAAGGTGATCCGCCCCTGCTTCACCACGCAGCCGGCGTACCAGTAGGTGTTCGGACGGCTCTCCTGCGCGTAGTCGGGCAGCGCGTCGATCGCCATGCCGACGATCTGCCCGTCACGGAACAGCGGGAGGTCCCGCAGCACCCCGCTGAACAGGTGCGCCAGGCTGTGCAGCGGGAACTCCTCCGCCCCTGCGGGCTTCGGCACCGGCTGCGCCTTCGGCAGCCCCGGCGTGCCCCAGGTCGCCGTCACGTCGTCGAGGGTGAGCCCCTCCTCGGCCAGCAGTGCCGACAGGAACGCCTCGGCCCGGCCCTCGGTGTACAGCGGCCAGAAGTGGTGCTTCTGCCCGCTGACCCGCTCCAGTTCCCACACCCGCACCAGTTCGACGTCCGCGTCGTCCCGGCGCCACAGCGCGACGTTCTGGTCGTGCCGGACCGAGAAGACCGCACCCGGCCCCGGCGGCGTGAGATAGGCGGAAAGGAAATGCTCGGCCACGGTTACCTCTTCTTCCTCGGTCTGCGCAGGAGGAGGTAATTCCGGCCCGTTCGCGAGGGGATTCCCGCACCCCGCCCAGGGCCGGCCGCCTGCCCCCGGCACCAGCGACTACGCGGCCATTCGACCACGCCCGCCGAGACCCGGTACATACTGAAATCCCCCTTTACGCACGCCGCGTACGCATGCGCAGCGCCCCGTCGGCGGCGCTCGCCGACGGGGCGGGGACAGGCGGGAAAGGGGACGGGCGGGAAAGGCGACGGGCGGGAAGGGAGCGGAGAGGGACGGGCGGCTACCGGGCCCGCGGTTCCGGGCCCAGGCCCGCGAGTTCCAGCAGGAACGCCTTGACCTCGGTGGCCTCCAGGGCGTCCCGGGCCGCCGTGGGATCGCTGCAGAGCAGCACCGGGCCCTCGTCCGGGTGGGCGGGCAGCCGCCCGTGGCTGCCGCGGACCGGGGACGGGTCCAGCGGCACGACGTCCATCCGGTAGCGCAGGCCGACCTTCTTGCGCAGCAGGGCGCCGCCCGCCCGCAGCCGGGCGGTGCGGTCGGCCGGGTCGAAGAACAGCTCGGCCGGGTCGTAGCCGGGCTTGCGGTGGATCTCGACGGTGGGCGCGAAGTCCGGGGCGAGGGCGTCGTCGAGCCAGTAGTAGTAGGTGAACCAGGCGCGGGGGGCGGCGACGGCGACGAGGTCGCCGGAGCGTTCGTGGTCGAGGCCGTGCTCCTTCTTGGCCGCCTCGTCCAGCACGGTGTCGATGCCGTCCACGCCTTCGAGCAGCTCCTGCACGCGGTCCCGGTCGGTCCGGTCGCGGACGTAGACGTGCGCGAGCTGGTGGTCGGCGACGGCGAACGCCCTGGAGGTCCACGGGTCCAGGTACTCCATGCCGTCCTGGGTGTGGACGTTCAGCAGGCCCGCCCGGCGCAGCACCCGGTTGATGTCCACCGGCCGGTCGACGGCGGTGATGCCGTACTCGCTGAGGACGACGACCGTGACGTCCTGCGCGGCCGCGTCGGCCAGCAGCGGGCGCAGCGCCCAGTCGATCTCGGCGGCCGCGTCGGCGGCCTGGGGGGAGTCCGGGCCGAAGCGCTGCAGGTCGTAGTCCAGGTGCGGTACGTAGACCAGGGTGAGGTCGGGGCGGTGGTCCCGGAGGATCTGCCGGGAGGCGCCGACGATCCACTGCGAGGAGGGCAGTCCGGCCGTCGGCCCCCAGTAGGTGAAGAGCGGGAACTCGCCGAGCCTGGCCGTGAGTTCGTCGTGCAGGCCGGGCGGCCTGGTGTAGCAGTCGGGCTCCTTGCGGCCGTCCGCGTAGTAGATCGGGCGGGGGGTGACCGTCCAGTCCACGTCGGCGCCCATCGCGTACCACCAGCAGACGTTGGCGACGGTGTACCCGGGTTTGCGCCGGCGGGCCGCGTCCCAGAGTTTGTCGCCGCCGACCAGGGCGTTGTGCTGGCGCCACAGCAGCACCTCGCCGAGGTCGCGGAAGTACCAGCCGTTGCCCACGACGCCGTGGCCGGCGGGGAGTTCGCCGGTGAGGAAGGTGGACTGGACGGAGCAGGTGACGGCGGGCAGGACGGTGCCGAGCGGGGCGCTGAAGCCGCGGTCGGCGAGTCCGGCGAGGGTGGGCATGTGGCGGAGCAGGGCCGGGGTGAGCCCGACCACGTCCACCACCAGCAGCCGTTTCATGAGTCCGTCTCCTTGAGTCCCAGGCGCTGCAGTTCGACGCGCGTCCAGTCGAGTTCCCCGGCGATTCCGCCGACCGGGTCGGGTGCCCCGGCGGTTGCGCCGGCCGTGCGGGCTGCGGCGGACGCGTCGGGCGCCCGCCGTTCCGGGCCGGGCGGCAGCACCGGCCAGGTGTAGGTCTCGACCTCGATGTGGTCGACCGCCGCCCGGGGGCCGCCCAGCAGCAGGCCGAGCGTCTCCCGGAGCACCGGGCCGGTGCTCGCCAGCGGCGCGGCCGGTCCGGCACCCAGCGGGACGTGGAAGTGGACCCGCCAGGGGTGCTCCCCCGGCAGCGGATCCGGCCCGGCCAGGGCCTGGTCCAGGTCGTCCCGGCGCAGCAGGCCGTCCGCGCCGGGCTCCCGGGTCTGGTGCAGGAACCGCGGCTCCGCGTACGGCTCCAGGGCGGTGCGCCCGGCGGCGCTGCGCGGGCGGTCCGCGACGAGGGCGGCGGACGCCTGCAGCTTGACCACCTCCAGGCCGGCCGCGGCGAGCCGGTCGAGCGCGGCGGCCGGCTCCTCGTGCTCGACCGCGAGGTGGCAGGCGTCCAGGCAGACGCCCAGGTGCGGGCCGGCCGCGTCGGCGAGCTCGCGGACGGCGTCGGCCGTCGACTCGACGACGCAGCCGGGTTCGGGCTCGAACCCGACCCGCAGGAGGCGCCCGGTGCTCCCGGAGATCCGGGCGAGCTCCCGGGCGAGCCGGTCGAGCTGCCGGCGGGCCGGGTCGGCGTGCCGCGGCGTCCAGTCGGCGCGCCAGCCGAGCGGGAGGGTGGAGATGCTGCCGCGCCGGGCGTCGTCCGGGAGGAGTTCGGTGAGCACCCGGGCCAGGTCCAGGGTGTAGCGCAGGCGTTCCGGGTCGGCCCAGTCCGGCCGGTACACCCGGTGCTTGACGACGGCCCCGCCGAAGCCGCGGTAGGGGAAGCCGTTGAGGGTCACCACCTCCAGGCCGCGGGCGTCGAGGTCGGCGCGCAGGCGGCGCAGCGCGGCGCCGTCGGCGAGGAGTTCGTCCAGGACGGGGCGGGCCAGCCAGAGGCCGAGGCCGAGCCGGTCGACGCCGAGGCGTTCGCGGACCGGCTCGCCGTACCGGCCGAGCTGGTCCCGGACCCCGGCCAGGTCCTCCGCCGGGTGGACGTTGGTGCAGTAGGCGAGGTGGACGGTGGTGCCGTCCGGGTGCCGGAAGCGCACGGGCTACCGCACCGCCCCGGGCGCGGGTGCGCCGCCGCGCAGGACGGAGTTGCCCTCGTGCAGCCCGGTGGCGTCGACGGCCGGCTCGCTGAGGTCGAGGCGGCCGCTCTGCCCGTAGAAGGCCACCGGGTTCTCCCAGAGCAGCTGCTCGACGTCGGCCTCGGTGAACCCGGCGAGCAGCATGGTGTCGCCGACCTTCCGGGTCTTCAGCGGGTCGCTGTTGCCCCAGTCCGCCGCGGAGTTGACCAGCATCCCGGTGAGGCCGTACTCGGCGAGGATCGCGGCCATCCGGGGCTCGTCCATCTTGGTGTCCGGGTAGACGGAGAAGCCGGCCCAGCAGCCGGAGTCCCGCACCATGGCGACGGTGACCTCGTTGAGGTGGTCCAGGACGACCAGCGCGGGGTCGATGCCGGACTCGCGCACCACGTCCAGGGTGCGGCGGGTGCCGGCCGCCTTGTCGCGGTGCGGGGTGTGCACCAGCACCGGCAGGTGGTGCTCCACCGCGAGGGCGAGCTGGGCGGCGAGCGCCTCGTCCTCCTCGGCGGTCATCGAGTCGTAGCCGATCTCGCCGATCGCCACGACCTGGTCCTTCTCCAGGTAGCGCGGGAGCAGGTCCAGGACCTCGCGCAGCCGCGGGTCGTTGGCCTCCTTGGGGTTGAGGGCGAGGGCGCAGTGGTGCCGGATGCCGAACTGGGCGGCCCGGAAGGGCTCCCAGCCGATCAGGGCGTCGAAGTAGTCGACGAAGCTGCCGACGCTGGTCCGCGGCTGGCCGAGCCAGAACGACGGCTCCACCAGGGCCCGTACGCCCGCGGCGCTCATCGCCGCGTAGTCGTCGGTGGTCCGGGAGGTCATGTGGATGTGCGGGTCGAAGATGCGCATGGCGGTGGGTTCCTTCGGTGCGGGGAGGCCGGGCGGGTCAGGACACTCGGTGGGCGTGCAGGACGGACTCGATGTCGGCCGGCACGGCCCGGCCCGCGGCGCGCCGCTCGGTGCCGAAGTCGTCCAGCATCCGCAGGAGTTCGGTGTCCGCACGGTCGGCCAGGCCGGCCACCAGGGCCAGCGGGACGCCGGTGAAGACGCACTTGAGCACGGCCTGCCGCCAGGCGGCCTGGTCCAGCCGGCGGGCGGCGTAGTCGCCCAGCGCGGCGGCGATCAGGCGCAGGTCGTTGGTGCGCAGGGCGTCCCGGACCAGGGGCAGCGCGCCGTCGCCGAGGCCGTACGGGCCCGCCCCGGGCAGCTGCTCGTCCGTGGTGCGGTGGTCGAGCACGCTCAACGCGCGTAGCACGGCCCGGCGTTCGGCGGTGTCGCCGCCCCGGTACAGCGCGGTCAGTTCGGCCACCAGTGCCTCGCCGCGCAGCGGCAGGGCCGCGAGCAGCAGGGTGCGGACGGCGTCCTCGACCTGCCAGCGGGCCAGTGGGTGGTCGGCTCCGTCGTCGCGGCCGGCCGGCTGCAGGTCGCCCCGGCCGCCGTGCCGGGCGGCGCCCGGGAAGGCCGTGCGGACCGCTTCCGGTCCGGCGGCCGCCGCGGCCAGCCGCCCGCGCAGCCAGTCGTCGGCCTGCGGCGTCAGCCGGTCGGCCAGCGCCTCGCGCAGCCGGGTCGTGCTCCATTCGGGTTCCGTCATCGCGCCGTCTCCATCGTCATCGCGGGCCGGGCGGCGGCCGCGCGCAGGAATTCCAGTGAGCGCCGGGCCACGCCGGGGCCGTCGTGGCTGTGCCGCGGCAGTTCGACGCTGATCAGCCCGCGGTAGCCGGCCGCGCCGAGGGCGGCCAGCACCGGCGGGAAGTCGATCTCGCCGTGGCCGAACTCCAGGTGCTCGTGCCGGCCGCGCCGCATGTCCTCGATCTGGACGTTGACCAGCCGGTCGGCGACCAGGTCGACGCACTCCGGGACGGACCGCGGCTCCAGGCAGCGGCAGTGGCCGATGTCCAGGGTGATCCCGAGCCGGCCCGGTGCGCCGGCCCCGTCCAACCGGGCCAGCAGCCGCCGGGCGGAGTCGAGGGTGTCCACGAACATGCCGGGTTCGGGTTCGATGCCGACCACGACCCGCTGCTGCTCGGCGGCCCGCAGCACCGGCTCGCAGCCGCGCAGCAGCCGCTCCCACAGCAGCCCTTCCGGGACGCCGGCGGGGGCGGTGCCGCTCCAGAACGAGACCGCCTCGGCGCCCAGTTCGGCGCCGATCCGCACCGCGGTGGTCAGCAGCCGCACCCGGCGTTCGGCGCCCTCGTCACTGAGCATGGTCGGCTGGTGCTTGCGGCGGGGGTCGAGCAGGTAGCGGGCGCCGGTCTCGACGACCACGGCCAGTCCGAGCCGTTGGAGCAGCGCCGCCGTCCGCTCCACCTCGTGGACGAGGCCGGGGGCGAGCGGGTCGAGGTGGGCGTGGTCCAGGGTCAGCGCGACCCCGTCGTAGCCGAGGTCGGCGAGCAGGCGCAGCGCGTCCGGGAGCCGGTTGTCGGTGAGTCCGTTGGTGCCGAAGCCGAAGCGCGGTGGCGGCGGCCCGGTGTGCCGGTGCGTCATGTCGGGGACACCTTCCGGGCGAGGCGGCGGGCCAGCGACACGGCGAGGACGGGCGCCAGGGCGACGCCGCGGGCGCCGGCGGCGGCGGACAGCGCGGCCTGCAGCGGCGCCATCGCGTGGATGCCGGCCCCGACGGCCCGGCGGACCCGCACCGGGGAGGGCGCCCGGACGGCGGCGAGCTGGGCCGGGGCGGCGGTGGCGAGGTAGCCGGCGGCGAGCAGGCCGGTCAGCGCCCGCCCGGCGGCTCCCCGGCGGCGGCCCAGGGCGAGGACCGTCCCGGCGACGAGGCCGCCGGCCGCCAGGGTGGCCCGGGGCAGGGCGGGGGTGGCGCCGTGGACCTCGCGCCGGCTGAGCACGGTCAGCGCCGCGGTGTGCCCGGCCAGCACCAGCGCGGACGGCAGGGCCGCGCGGACCCGGCCGCTGCCGGCGGCGCCGGAGAGCACGTCCAGGCCGCGGGCGGCCGCCATCGCGGCCGGTCCGGCCGGAGTGTCCTTGAGCACCAGGTCGTAGAGCCAGACGGTGCCGGCCAGCGGGACGGCCACCCGCAGCGCGGCGGCGCCGCCCGCGGCCGCGGCCAGGGCGAGCCCGGCGGCGGTGAGGCCGGTGGCGACGGCCAGCGCGGTCCCCGGGGTGACCCGCCCGGACGGGATCGGCCGCTCGGGCCGCTCGACGGCGTCCAGCTCGCGGTCGGCGTAGTCGTTGAGGGCCATCCCGCCCCAGTAGAGGCAGACCGAGGAGGCGGCCCGCAGGGCGGTGCGCGGCCCGGTGGGCAGGCCGGCCGCGGCGGTGCCGAGCAGGACGTCGCCGGGCACGGAGAGCGCGGCGGGCGCGCGGACCAGCTCCAGCAGGTCGCCCACCCCGGTCGGTGCGGGCCCGGCCGCCGGGCCGGTGGCGACGCCGACCGCCCCGGGCCCGGCCAGGAGGAGGCTCACCGCACCGCCTCCGGTCCGAGCGCCCAGTCGCGCAGCCGCTGGTACTGCGCGGCGAGTTCGTGGGTGGTGCCCGCGACCGGGTCCTTGAAGAAGAACCCCAGTTCGGCGACCGGCCCCGCCACGCCGCGGCGGTGGGCGAGCGCCGCGAACCGGGCCAGGTCGAGGACCAGCGGCGCGGCCAGCGTCGAGTCGCAGCCCTCCCAGGTGAACTGGAGCGTCATCCGCACCCCGAGGAAGCCCTCGAAGCCGATGTGGTCCCAGGCCGTCTTCCACTCGCCGAGCGCCGGCACGTTGTGGATGTGCACGCCGCCCTCGACGGGGTGGCCGAGCGTCTCCTCCAGGACGCGCCGCTTGGAGCCGACCTTGCTGCGGGCCCGGTCCGGCTCGGCGAGGGCCGCGCCGTCGCCGCCGCCCAGCAGGTTGGTGCCGGACCAACTGCGCACCCGCAGCGCCCGTTTGGCGAACATCGGGGCGAGCACCGACTTGACCAGGGTCTCCCCGGTCTTGCCGTCGCTGCCCGCGTACGGCAGCCCGTTCTCCCGGGCGATCGCGTCCAGGGCGGGGATCCGGGCCCCGGTGGACGGGGTGAAGTCCACGTAGGCGCAGTCCGCCAGCAGGGCCGCGTACGCGTAGACCGCGCTGTAGGGCAGCGGGGCGCGGCCCGCGGCGAGGGCCTCGCGCAGGGCGCCGGGCGTGGCCCAGGCGGGGTCGGGGTCGGTGCTCGGCTCGGTGGTGGCGACGTTGACCACGACGACCCGGTCGAGGCGGTGGCGGTTCCGGAAGTCCCGGAGGTCCGCGGCGAGCCGGTCGACCAGTTCGGCCTGCGGGAGGTCCTCCCCGGTGGGGACGGTCCGGATCTCTTCCTCGGCGGCGGCCAGTTCGGCCGCCAGCGGCGGCAGCAGGACGCCCGGCAGCACGCCGGCGTCGACGAGCCGTTCGGCGCGTTTGGCCAGCGGTTCGGTGGCGGTGTCGTGCCCGCCGAAGACCAGCCCGTCGAAGCCGGGCAGGTCCAGTTCCGCGAAGTCCGGCAGGCTGCTGACGCAGCCGGTCGGTTCGGCGAGCCCTGCCGCGATCGCCGCCGCGCCGACCACCGCGGTGGTCGCCACCGATCCGCGGGCCCCGACCAGCCAGACGCCGGTCCTGTGCTGTTCCGTGTTCATCCTGGTCCTTCCGCTGCTGGGACCGCCGCCGGAACGGCCGGGAGACGAAGGCCTGCTCCCCGGGGGTGCGCCCCCGGGGAGCAGGCCCCGTTCCCTGCCCGACGGCTGCGACTGCCCGTCAGATGCCGGGCGGGTAGGGGAAGCTGTCGTAGGCCGCGTCGATCTCCTCCGGCGACTTGTGCAGCCAGGTGCGGCGCAGCGAGCGCAGCACCTCCGGCGCGAGGGGCTCGGCCACGGTGTCCGTCTTGGGCTTGGCGGTGGACTGCACGGCCCAGGAGAGCGCGATCAGCGGGTCGACCTCGGCCCAGCGGTCCGCGTCGATGTCCAGGAACTGCATGGCGCGGACGAAGCCGTGCCAGGCGTGGAAGCCGACCGGCGGGTTGCCGTTCATGATGTGGGTCCGGCCGCCGGGGTTGCGGCGCGGGTCGTACAGCACGCCCTGGCCGAAGTCGACGAAGGCGCTGATCATCCGGTGCCGGTCGTGCGGGAAGAAGGTGTCGATGACGCCGAGCTGGGCCGTGGAGATCACGGTCAGCGCGTCCTTGAGCGGGCGGACCATGGCGATGAAGCTGCCCGGGTAGGTGCCGGCCTTGCGCTGGTCCTGGTAGGCCTTGACGATGGCCACCTCGAAGTCCTTGCCGAGCGCCGCCGCCAGCTGCCCGTAGGCGGCCTTGATCTCGGGGGTGGCCTTGAACCACAGCACCTCGTCGTACTGGTACCAGAACTCGTTGGCGTACGGGTCGCCGAGCATCCCGGGGACGTCGGGGAGGACGACGCGGTCCCGGCGGCGGGCCGGGGCGGCGGTGCCGGACGCCGCGGTCGCGGAGGCCGGGGCGGCGGACGCCGGGACGGCGGCGACGGCCAGGCCCGCACCGGCCAGGGTGACCGCGCCGGCGGAGAGTTTGAGCATGCGCCGACGGTCGATGGGCTGGGACACGGAGGTCTCCTCGTGTGGGACGTGCGGGCCGGGCGCCCGGGGCGCTCCGGTCCTGCTGTGGTCCGTGGACTTTCGACTGCGCTGCGAGTCCCTGGCCGCCGGCACGGGCCTGCCGCCCGGCAGCGGGGACGGGCCGGGGATCCCGGCCTGCGCTGATGGTGCTTCGGAGCCTAGGAACGCCGGCTATACGGCGTCCATATAGCCGGCGGCGGCGGGTTCCCCCACCGGGAGGTCCGCCTCCGGCGCCCGGTCGGGGTGCCGCAGCGCCGGGCTGACCACCGCGAACAGCGCGAGCACGGCCATCGCGGCGGCGATCGCGCCGAGCGTGCGGGTGACGCCCAGGCCGTCCAGCAGGTAGCCGCCGGCCAGCGCGCCGAAGGAGCTCGTCCCGAAGGCGAGCAGCTGGATCAGGCTGCTGACCCGGCCCTGCATCCGTTCCGGGGTGATCGTGACCTGGTAGACGCCGCCGGCCACGTTGGTCAGCCCGCCGACGTAGGCCATCGCGGCCATCACGGCGCCCAGCAGCACCGGGGAGCCGGTGAGGGCGAGGACCGGGACGAGGACGGCCCACAGCGCGGTGCCGCCGGCCACCACGGCGCGCAGCGGCACCCGGCGGGCCACCCGCATGCCGGTGAGCGCGCCGACGGTGCCGCCGATGCCGCCCGCGGCGGTGACCAGCCCCAGGGTGGTGGCCGAGCCGCCGTTCTCCCGGACGATCAGGACGAGGGCGAGGCTGATCACCTGGAACAGCAGGTTGGTCCCGGCGATCAGGCTGACCAGGACGCGCAGGAAGCGGCGCCGCCACGTCCAGGTCAGCCCTTCGCGCAGTTCCGCGACGAGCGGGGCCCGCGGGCCGTCCGGTTCGCTCTGCAGCCTGGTCCTGATCGGCAGCAGGGCGAGCAGCGACAGCACGTGGGTGACGGCCGAGAACAGGAAGGGCGCCCACCGGGCCGCGGTGTAGAGCAGGCCGCCGAGCGGCTGGCCGAGCAGCCCGGCGGCGCGCCACCTGGCCTCGTTCTGGCCGAGCGCCGCCGAGAGCTGCTCGGCGGGCACCACGTGCCGCACGGCCGCGCGTTCGGCGAGCTGGTAGAAGACCGCGAGGGTCGACTCCGCGAAGGCCGCGGCCACCAGGTGGGCCAGGCCGATCCGGTCGGCGAGCACCGCCGCGGCGACGCTGCCCGCGACCAGCACCGCACCGATGTCGCACACGATCATCAGTCGGCGCCGGTCCCAGCGGTCCACCAGCGCTCCGGCGGGCAGCTGCACCAGGAGGTTGGGCAGCAGGCCCGCGAAGCCGACCAGGCCGGCGTCGCGGGCCTCGCCCGTCTTCCACAGCACCAGGAAGGGGTACGCCACGACGCAGGCCCGCGCGCCGAGCAGGGTGAGGCCGACGCCTCCCCACAGCAGCAGGAAGTCGCGGTTGCGGCGCAGCGGTGCGGGCGCCGCGTGCCCGGCCCCGGCGGAGGGGTCCGCCGGGTCGCTCATCCGCGGGGCTCGATGTCCCGGGCGGCGCAGCTCCACTCCAGGACGGCCATGGCGCTGTGCATCTTGTTCTCGGCCTGCCGGAACGCCAGGCTCGCCGGGCCGTCGAGCACCTCCGCGGTGACCTCCTCGCCGCGGTGGGCGGGCAGGTCGTGCAGGAGGACGGCGTCCGGGCTGTGCTTCCACAGGTCGGCGGTGACCCGGAACGGTTCGAACAGGGTGCGCCAGTCGGGGTCGGGCTTGCTGGTGCCGGTGGTCTGCCAGCGCGTGGTGTAGACGGCGTCGAAGGGCTCTCCGAGGTCGTCGAGGTCGTGGCGTTCGGTCACCTCCGCGCCGCAGCGGGCGGCGTGGGCGGTGGCCCGGGCCAGTACGTCGGCGGCCAGGCCGTAGCCGGGCGGGGTGCGCAGCTCCAGCCGGGCGCCCGGGAAGCGGGCGAGGGCCAGGGCCAGGGCGGCGGCCGAGTTGTTGCCCTCGCCGAGGTAGAGCACCCGCAGGCCCTCGATCCGCCCGAAGCGGCCGAGCAGGGTGGCCAGGTCGGTCAGCGCCTGGGTGGGGTGCTCGTCGGCGGTCATCGCGTTGACGACGGCCAGCCGGCCGTCCTCGGCCCAGCCGCGCAGTTCGGCCGGGTCGCCGGTGGTGCGGGCGACCAGGACGTCGAGCATCCCGGCGAACACCCGGCCGGTGTCCTGCACCGTCTCGCCGGTGTTGGTCTGCAGGTCGCCCGGCCCGTAGGCGATGACCTGGGCGCCGAGGCGCAGGGCTCCGGCGGAGAAGGCGGTGCGCGTGCGGGTGGAGGTCTTGGCGAAGTACGCGCCGGCGATCAGGCCGCTCAGCGGCCGCCCGGCGCCGGCCCGGCCGGCCGCGAACTCCGCGCCGCGGCGGGCGAGGTGGCGGAGTTCGGCGTCGGTGAGGTCGTCGAGGGACACCAGGCTGCGCCTGGACTGCGTCCTCGGTGTCTCGGGTGTCGCGAGTGTCTCGGGTGTCACGGGTGTCTCCTTGCGGTCGGTGGGGGTGGGCCGCAGCGCCGGGGCGTCACCAGCGCGAGCCGAAGTGGGCGTCGTCGCCCTCGCCCGCCTCGATGACGGCCCGGGCGAGCTCCTTGCCGTTGTCGCCGTTGGTCAGCACCACGAAGCCGTTGCCGCCGTGCACCTGGGTCATGGTCATCGCGAAGTAGCCCTCGAACTCGCCGAAGACGCCGAAGTCGAGGTCACCGGCGGTGGCGTCGATGACGGTGGACATGCCGTACATGGAGCCGGGGCTCGGCGTGAGCAGGTCCCGGGCGAGCGACGGGGTGAGCAGGACCGGTTCGTCGTCGAGGTACGCGCGGCGGATCTCGGCGGCGGCCCGGGCGAGGTCGGTCGCGGTGGTCCACAGGCCGCCGCCGGCCACCGACGGGTGGATCGGCAGCCCGACCGGGACGGGCCGGCCCGCGGTGTCGTGGCCCTGGGCGACCGGCCGCCGGGAGCGCAGTCCGAAGCCCCAGTCGTAGCGGCTGCCGGTCATCCCGAGCGGCAGGAACACCCGGCTGCGCATCAGCTCGGGGAACGCCAGGCCGGTGAGGTCGGTCAGGACCTGCTCCAGCAGCAGGTAGTTGAGCTTGTTCTTGCGGAACAGCTCGCCGGGGCGGTGCTCGAAGGCGGGCTCCGGGGTCCGGGAGGGGTGCTCGCCGCGCAGCGCCTGCAGGACGGTGGGCACCTCGTCGCCGGGCCGGTACGGCTCGTGCGCCGGTTCGAGCGCCAGGCCGGAGGTGTTGAGCAGCAGCCGGCGCACGGTGACCGGGCCGACGGCGGCGGGCACCTGCCAGTCGCGCAGGTACGCGTTGACGTCGGCGTCGAGGTCCAGCAGCCCTTCGGCGGCGAGGGCGAGCGTGCCGAGCGCGGTGATGTGCTTGCTGACCGAGGCGACCTTGAACGGGGTGTCCGCGGTGACCCGGTCGGTGCTGCCGGCGGCGACCACGCCGTGCGTCTCCAGCCCGGCGAGTTCGCCGTCGCGCAGCAGGGCCACGCTCATCCCGGGGACGCCGTGCCGTTCCATCAGCCCGGCGTACGGGGAGGCGGCGGGCGCCCGGCGGGGCCGGTGCCCGGCGGACTGCCCGGCGGGCCCCTCCGGGGCGGACTCCGCGGCGGACCCGGAGGCGGACTCGGGGGCGGTGAGGGTCACGGCGAGCTCCTCGATCGAGGCGGTCTGGTAGAGCATCCGCAGGGTCAGCGGCAGGCCCGCGGCGCGCGCCTGCTCCATGACGCGCAGCACGGTCATCGAGTCCCCGCCGAGCTCGAAGAAACTGTCCCGCGCACCGACCCGCTCCAGTCCCAGGACGTCCCGCCAGATCTCCGCCAGCTGCCGCTCGACCGGCGTGCGCGGTGCCACGAACTCCTCGCCGGCCCACGAGTCCTCGCGGTCGGGCGCGGGCAGCGCGGCGTGGTCGAGCTTGCCGTTGACGCTGAGCGGAATCCGCTCCAACGGGACGAAGGCGGCGGGGACCATGTACGCGGGCAGCCGCTCGGCGCAGTGCGCCGCGAGTTCGGTCCCGGTCGCGGCGGCCCCGGCCTCGGGCACGTAGTAGGCGACCAGCCGGCGCGGTCCGTTGCCCGGCGCGGTGGCGGTGACCACGGCCTCGCGGGCGGCGGGGTGCTCGGTGAGCACGGCCTGGACCTCGCCGGGTTCGATCCGGTAGCCGCGGATCTTCAGCTGCTCGTCGACCCGGCCGAGGAACTCCAGCTCGCCGTCGGGCAGCAGCCGGGCCTGGTCACCGGTGGCGTACATCCGGCTGCCGGGCGCGCCGTACGGGTCCGGCAGGAACCGCTCGGCGGTCAGCGCCGGCCGGCCGAGGTAGCCGCGGGCCAGGCCGGGGCCGGCCAGGTGCAGCTCGCCGGGCACGCCCACCGGCACGATCCGGCCCTCCGGGTCGAGGACGTACACCCGGGTGTCGTCGATCGGCCGGCCGAGCGGGATGCCGCCGGCCAGGTCGAGGTCGGCGGCCCCGATCGGGCGGTAGGTGGCGTGCACGGTGGCCTCGGTCGGCCCGTACGCCTGGGCGAGCGCGGTGGCCTCCGGGGAGCGGACCGCCGTCCACTCGGCGAGGTCGGAGGCGGCGAGCCGGTCCCCGCCGAAGACCACGGTGCGCAGCGCGAGCGCGTCGAGCACCGCCCGGTCGCCGTCGGCCGCCGCGACCAGCGCGCGGAACGCCACCGGCGAGATCGACACGTGGGTGGTCCGGCTCTCCGTCAGGAGCGCGAGCAGTGCGCGGGGTTCGCGCGCCGTCGCGGACGGCACGACGACGATCCGCCCGCCGTGCAGCAGCGCGCCCCACATCTCCCAGACCGAGACGTCGAAGGCCGCGGAGTGCAGCAGGGCCCACGTCTGGTCGGCGTCGAACGGGCAGCGCCCGGCCGTCGCCCGGTACAGGCGCAGCAGGTTGGCGTTGGTGAGGCCGACGCCCTTGGGCTTCCCGGTGCTGCCGGAGGTGTAGATGACGTACATCAGGTTGTCCGGCCCGGCGGCGGGCGCCGGGTCGGTGGCCGGCCGGGCGGCGATCTGCCCGGCGTCCCCGTCGAGCAGCACCCGGGCGGCGGCGGACGGGACCCGGTCGGCGTGCTCGGCGCGGGTCACCACCAGCGGGTTCCCGGCGTCCTGCGCCATGTGCGCCAGCCGGGCCGGCGGCTGGTCCGGGTCGAGCGGCAGGTAGGCCCCGCCGGCCTTCAGGACGGCGAGCAGGACGGTGACCAGCTCGGTGCCCGGCGGCAGCAGCACGCCGACCACCGACTCGGGCCCGACGCCGAGCGACCGCAGGTGGTGCGCCAGGCGGTTGGCCCGCGCGTTCAGTTCGCCGTAGCCCAGCCGGTCCTGGCCGTGCTCGACCGCGACGGCCTCCGGGGTGCGGGCGGCCTGCGCCTCGAAGGCGGCGGCCGCGGTGCCCCGGACGGGCTCGGTGGCGAGCGGGCCGTTCCAGGGGCCGAGCACCGACTCCCGTTCCCCGGCGGGCAGGTAGGCGGCGAGCGCGTCGCCGTCGGTGTCCCCGACCATCGCCTCCAGCACCGCCCGGTACATCGCGGCCAGCCGCTCGGCGTGCGCGCGGCTCAGCGCGTGGGTGTGGGTGCGCAGGGTGTAGTAGCCGGGCGTGGTCGGCACGCCGAGGGCGAAGTCGGTGCTGTCGTCGCCCTCGCCGGCGTCGAGGTCGACCAGGTCGGCGTCCATCTGCTCGAAGTCCTGGAAGGTGAAGAGGACGTCGACCAGGCGCTCCCCGCCGCCGAACTCCCGCTGGATCACCGGCATCGGGTACCGCCGGTGCGGCCACTGCTCCAGCTCCCGGGCGAACACCCGGCGGACCAGCTCGCGCCACGTCCGCGCGCCCCGGTCGAAGCCGAACGGCAGGCTGTTCAGCTGCATGCCGTGGACGCGTTCGGCACCCCGCACCTCCGGCCGGGCGCTGTACACCAGGCCGGTGGAGAACGCCGGGGCGTCGGTCAGCTGGCTCATCACCTTCAGGTGCGCCGCGTGCAGCACGCTCTTCAGGGACACCCCGGCCCCGCTGGCCAGCGCCCGCAGCCCGGCTTCGAGGTCCCGGTGCATCACGTACAGGTGGTAGTCCTCGCGCGGCCGGGTGAGGTCGGCCCAGTCCTGGGGGAAGCCGAAGCGCGGGTAGCGGGCGGCGTGGTCGCGCCAGTACTCGCGGTCCTCGGCGGAGTCCAGGGCGCGCCGTTCGGCGGCGATGAAGTCGGCGTACCGGACGGGGGGCGGGGTGTCCGCCGCGACCGGCCGGCCGTCGCGCAGCCGCCGGTAGTCCTCCAGCAGCTCCATCACCAGGTTGTGGAAGGTCCAGCCCTCGGTGATGCCGTGGAACTGAGTGAAGGCCAGCCGCCAGTCGTGCTCGCCCTCCAGCAGGGCGGCGACCCGCACCAGCGGCGCCCGGGTCAGGTCGAACAGCTCGGCCCGCTCGCGGGCCGTGTGGTCGTCCAGTGCGCTGCGCCGGGCCCGGTCGTCGAGCTCCCGGTGGTCCAGCACCGCCACCGGGACCGGCGCCTGCGCGTGCACCAGTTGCAGCGGCAGCGAGTACCCGGAGACGTGCAGCGAGGTGCGCAGGATCTCGTGCCGCGCGGTGGCCGCCCGGACGGCGCCGCGCAGCGCCTCGGCGTCGAACGGCGCGTCGTCGCGGATCTTGAGCACCGTGACGTTGTGGTAGCTGTTCCGCTCGTCGTCGGCGAGCATCTCGACCAGCATGCCGACCTGGACCTGCGACATCGGGTAGGCGTCGGTGACGCCCGCCGGCAGCAGCTCGCGGTCGGCCGGGCCGATCAGCTCGAAGGGTTCGACCGGCCGTTCGGCGGCGACGTGGGAGCGGCCCGCCAGCGAGGCGGCCAGCGCGGCCACCGTGCGGTGCTCGAAGACGTCGCGCACCGACACGTCCAGCCCCACCGCCCGCAGCGAGCCGACCAGCACGACCGCGCGGATGGAGTGGCCGCCGAGGTCGAAGAAACTGTCCTCGACCCCGACCCGGTCCGTCTCCAGCACCTGGGCCCAGGCCGTGGCGAGCTGCTCCTCCAGCGGGTTGCGCGGCGAGACGTACGCCCGGCCGCCCGCGGCGCCGCCCTCGTCCGGGGCGGGCAGCGCGCGGCGGTCGACCTTGCCGTTGCGGTTGAGCGGGATCCGCTCCAGGGAGGTGAACGAGGCCGGGACCATGTGCTCCGGGAGCAGACCGGCGCAGTGCGCCCGCAGCGCCTCGGCGCCGGACCGGCCGTCCTCCCCGGCCGGGACCCAGTAGGCCGCCAGCCGGAGGTCCCCGTTGGCCGCGCGGTGGGCGACGACGGTCGCGTCCGCCACCCCGGGGTGGGCCAGCAGCACGCTGCGGATCTCGCCGGGCTCGATCCGGTGGCCGCGGATCTTCACCTGGTCGTCGGCCCGGCCGACGAAGTCCACCACGCCGTCGGCCGTCAGCCGGGCGAGGTCCCCGGTGCGGTACAGCCGCGCGCCGGGCGGGCCGTACGGGTCGGGCAGGAAGCGCTCGGCGGTGAGGTCCGGCCGGCCGGCGTAGCCGCGGGCCACGCCCTCGCCGCCGACGTACAGCTGGCCGACCACGCCGACCGGCACCGGCTCCAGCGCGTCGTCCAGGACGTACATCCGCAGGCCCGGCAGCGGGCGGCCGATCGGCACCACGTCGACCGGCTGCGGGCGGTCCACCGGCAGGATGCTGGTGCCGACCGACGCCTCCGTCGGGCCGTACTCGTTGATCAGCCGGCCGGTGCCCAGCAGCCCCAGCCAGTGGTCGGCCGACCGGCCGGGGAAGGCCTCGCCGGCCACCACGACCACCTCGGCCAGCGCCTCGGCCTGCCGCTCGTCCAGCTGCCGGGAGAGGATCTCCAGGTGGCCCGGAGTGAGCTTGAGGAAGCTGAACGGGCCTGCGGCGACGAGCAGTTCGCCCAGCCGGTCGAGCGGGAGGTCCTGCGGGAGCAGATGGACCCGCTGCCCGGTGACCAGCGGCGCCCAGAGGTTGGGCACCACCAGGTCGAAGGCGACCGAGGAGAACAGCGCCCCGCCACCGCTGCCCCGCCCGGCCAGGTCGGCGGCCGCCCAGCGGACGTGGTTGGCCAGGCCGTGGTGGTGCACCTGGACGCCCTTGGGGGTGCCGGTCGAGCCGGAGGTGAAGATGACGTACGCCAGCCCGGCCGGGTCGGCGCCCTGCCCGGTCCGCCCGGCGGGCAGGGCGGCCAGCGCCGCGCGCTCCGGCTCGGCGTCCAGCACGACCACCGGCCGCCCGGCCGCACCGGACACCGCGTCCCGGTACGCCTCCTGGGTCAGCACGGCACGGACCCCGGCCGTGGCCAGCATGGCGCCGATCCGCTCGCCCGGGTGGCCCGGGTCCAGCGGGAGGTAGGCGCCGCCGGCCTTCCAGACCGCCAGCAGGGCCGTCAGCAGGTCCGGTCCGCGGTCCAGCAGGACGCCGACCACGGACTCCGGGCCGACGCCCAGGCCCCGCAGCCGGTGGGCCAACCGGTTGGCGGCGGCCTCCAGTGCGGCGTACGTGGTGGCGCCCTCGGCGGCCTCGCCGAAGGTCAGCGCCACCGCGTCCGGCGTCCGGTCGGCCTGCGCCTCGAAGAGGTCCAGCACGCTTCCCGGGGCGCCCCCGGCGGGGGCGGAGGTGTTGAACCCCCGCAGCACCGTCTCCCGCTCGCCGGCCGGGAGGCGGGCGGCGAGCGCGTCGCCGTCGAAGTCGGCGGCCATCGCCTCCAGCACCGACCGGTACATTCCGGCCAGCCGCTCGGCGTGCGCCCGGGTCATCGCGTGGGTGTGCGACATCAGGACCAGGTTGCCGCCCAGCACGAGGGTGGCGAGCGCGAACTCGGTCAGGCTGTCGTCCACGCTGGCGCCGGCGTCGACGAGGTCGGTGTCGACCTGGTGGAAGTCCAGGTAGCTGAAGCGGATGTCCAGCAACCGCGGCCCCTCGCCGAACTCCCGCTGGATCACCGGCATCGGGAACCGCCGGTGCGGCCACAGCTCCACCTCGCGGGCGAACACCCGGCCGACCAGCTCGCGCCAGGTCCGCGCGCCCCGCTCGTAGCCGAACGGCAGGCTGTTCAGGTACATCCCGTACACCCGCTCGGCGCCCTCCGCCTCCGGCCGGCCGTTGCAGACCAGGCCGGTGAAGAACGCCGGGGCGTCGGTCAGCTGGCTCATCACCTTGAGGTGCGCGGCGTGCAGCACGCTCTTCAGCGAGACGCCCTCCTCGGCGGCCAGCGCGCGCAGCCTGGCGTCCAGGTCCAGGTAGGGCACCTTGATCCGGTAGCTCTCCCGCGGCTCGTCCGCGCCGCCCGCCCAGGTGGCCGGCAGGCCGACCGGCTGGTGGTCGCGGACGGTCTCCTGCCAGTAGGCGCGGTCGTCGGCGGACTCCAGCGCCTGCAGCTCGGCGGCGATGAAGTCGGCGTAGCGGACGGCGGGCGGGTCGAACGGCACGGGCTCCGAGCCGTCGCGCACCTGCCGGTAGACCGCCAGGAACTCCATCAGGAGGGTGTGGAAGCTCCAGCCCTCCAGGATCGAGTGGCACTCGGTGAGCCCGAACCACCACGTCCGCTCGTCCACCGGGTGCGCGGAGACCCGCAGCAGCGGCGGGCTGGTGAGGTCGAACAGGGCGGCGCGCTCCCGCGCGGTGTGCGCCGCGAGTTCGCGCTGCTGCTCCTGCGCGTCCAGCCCGGACAGGTCGTGGATCAGCACCGGCATCCCGGCCTCGGCGTGCACCAGCTGCATCGGCACCGAGTAGCCGGAGACGGCGAACGCGGTCCGCAGCATCTCGTGCCGGGCGGTCACCACCCGGACGGCCTCGCGCAGCGCCTCGCCGTCGAACGGGCCGTCGTCGCGGATCTTGAACAGGGTGATGTTGTGGTACTTGTTCAGCTCGTCGTCGGCGAGCATCTCGACCAGCATGCCGAGCTGCACCTGCGACATCGGGTAGGCGTCGGTGACACCGGCCGGCACCCGCTCCCGGTCCGCCGCCGAGAGCAGCTCGAACGGCCGGACGTAGGTCTGCTCGACGGCCGCGGCCCGGCCCTCGGCGGACCGCGCCAGCGCGGCCACCGTACGGTGCTCGAAGACGTCGCGCACCGACACGTCCAGCCCGGCCGCCCGCAGCGCACCGACCAGCACCACACCGCGGATGGAGTCGCCGCCGAGGTCGAAGAAGTTGTCGTGGGCGCCGACCCGCTCGGTGCCGAGGACGTCCGCCCACACGGCCGCGACGAGTTCCTCGACCGGTCCGTCGGGGGCCACGAACTCCCCGCCCAGGGTGAGGGAGTGGCCCTCGGGGGCGGGCAGGGCGCGCTTGTCGAGCTTGCCGTTGGCGGTCAGCGGGAAGGCGTCGAGCTCCACGAAGGCGGCCGGCACCATGTACGAGGGCAGCTGCTCCGCCACCCGGGCCCGCAGCGCGGCGGCGTCCGACCCGGCGTCGGCGGGCACCAGGTAGGCGACCAGCCGGCGGTCGCCGGGGACGTCCTCGCGGGCGAGGACGACGGCGTCCCGGACGGCCGGGTCGGCGGTCAGGACGGCGGCGATCTCGCCGAGTTCGATGCGGTAACCGCGGATCTTCACCTGGTCGTCGATCCGGCCGACGAACTCCAGCGAACCGTCGGCCATCCGCCGCGCGAGGTCACCACTGCGATACAGGCGACCGCCCGCCGGACCGAACGGGTCCGGCACGAAACGCTCCGCCGTCAGAGCCGGGCGCCCCAGATAGCCACGCGCCACACCCGGACCACCCACATACATCTCACCCACCACACCGGGCGGAGCGACCTCACCGAACCGGTCCAGGACATA
>NZ_JBEOUW010000066.1:0-37283 GCF_040303045.1 Kitasatospora sp. NPDC096140 | reverse complement strand
GTCGAGGGCGACGACGCGGGTCTCCCCCTCCCCGTAGACCTTGTTCAGGCCGGTGGCGCGGGCGGCCGCCAGGCCGGTGCGGACGGCGGTTGCGGGGAACGTCACGTGGACTCACTCCTGGGGATGAAAAAACGGAAAATCGGACTCCAGTCCATCCTCCCAAGGCGTTCTTGTGCGACGTGTATGCCGAGCGGACGGTCGGCCCCCGCCGACCCGGCGGGGTGGCGGGGGCACTCTCCTCCTCTGGTATGACCCGGACCCCTCAGGGGCGGGGCCCGGCCGGAAGCCTTCGGCCGTCCCGGCCGGGCGATCCCGGCGGTCCCGACCGGGGCGCGGCCCGGGTCCGGACCGGCGCCGGGCCGCTACTCCACCGCGACCCCGAAGGCCGTCGCCAGCCCCGCCAGACCGTTCGTCACCGCCCGGCCGGACGGGCTGAACTCCCAGCCGCCACCCGAACGCCGGAAGGCACCCAGCACCATCGCGCTGTCCGGCACCCCGCCGGTGGTGCCCGCCCAGTCCGCCGGACCGGCCGCACCAGGCCCGTACGCGGCGGCGACCGCCAGCCCGTGCACGTACCCCAGCGGCACCACCGGCGGCTCCTCCTCCTCGGTGGAGACGGCCACCACCACCTCCTCGACCGCGGCCGGCAGCCGGTGCAGCTCCAGGGTCAGCCGGGCCGCCCGGGTCGGCTCGCCCGGCACCGAGCGGGTCGGGTGCAGCCGGACCGCGCCGTCCGGGTCCTGCGGGCTGTTGAAGAACACGAAGTGCTCGTCGCTGAGCACCCGGCCCCCGGCGCACAGGAAGGCGGTGACGTCCAGCTCCACCGCGTCCCCGCCGGCCGTCCGGCTCTGCCAGCTCACCGTGAGCGCGGTCTCCCGCCCGGCCGGGTCGGCCTCCTGCGGCCGGGCGCCCGCGGCGGCCGGGGCGCCCCCGCCGAGCCGGCCGCGCAGGCCCTGCTCGGCCAGCAGCTCGACCAGCTCCGGGCCGCTCACCAGGGTCAACGGCTTGCCCTCGATGTAGCTGTACGAGCCGCGGCCGAAGCCCGCCGTGGTGACCAGGATGCCCTTGATCGCGCCGTGGTGGCGCACGGTGGACTCCAGGTCGCGCACGGCCGTCGGCGGAACGGTCTTCTTGTAGCGCTTCGCCTGGATCACGATCTTGCCGCCGGTCACCGGGTCCAGGTCCTCGGCGACCACGTCCACCCCGACGTCGCCGCTGCGGGCCGTCGTCATCACCCGGAAGCCGCGCAGCCGGAACAGCTCGGCGATCAGGTCCTCGAAGTCCAGCGGATCCATCTCGAAGAGGTCCGGCTCGTCCTCGCCGCCGTGCCCGGCCAGGCTCCCGCCGACCGTCTCCGGCCGCCGGTCCGGCCGGACCTCGTCCAGCCGCTCCGGGCGCGCCGACAACCGGCCGCCCAGGCCCTGGAAGCACTCCACCGCGTCCACCCGGTCCAGCGCCAGCCCGGCGATGCCGGCCCGGGTCGCGGTCAGCGTCGACACGAAGCGCTCGGCCTCCCGGCCGGTCGCCGGGTCGATGCCGAGGACGAAGCCGTTCAGCACCACCGAGTCCAACAGCCCGTCCCGGTCCGCCCGGAACACCTCCGCCACCACCCGCAGCGCCGACTGCGCCAGGACCTGCCGGTACAGCGCCTTGCGCTCCGTCGCCGGGCGGGCCACCTCGGCCTCGCGGTCGTCCGACTTCACGTACCGCACCCGGCCGGCCGCCGGCACCACGTCCGCCCCCGGCAGCTCCCAGTTCACCACCAGCTGGCGGCCCGCCGCGTCGAAGGCCGCCACCAGCCGGTGCGGGAAGCCCTCCGGCCAGGCCGCCGAGGCGTACAGACCCGCCGTGAAGTACTCCTGCACCGCCTCCGGCTCGCCCGCCCGCAGCCGGCGCAACAGCTCCTCGGTCCGGGCGCCGCGCTCCTCGTCCTCGCGGCGGAAGCGCTCCACCCGGGCCAGGTACTCCCGGTGGTACGCGGCCAGCCGCTGCTGCCGGTCCGCCTCCCGCGCCTGCGCGGCGTACCAGTCCTGCTCGAACCGCGCCCGGGCCTGCGCCAGGTACTGCTCGTACTGGCGCCGCACCCCCGGATTGCGGGCCTGCACCGGATCCGGCGGCGGGACGAAGTAGGCGGCGGACGCCTGGTCCGGCATCGGCACCGGCCCACCCAGCGGCCCCGGATCGAACGGCGGCACCGCACTCGGCGCCAACAGCGCCTGCGGACCGAACGCCGGCGCGGCCAGCCCGGCCGCCAGCAGGCCCCTCAACTCCTCCACCCGGGCGTCCAGTTCGGCCGTCCGTCGAGCCGCCTCGGCCTCCCGCGACTGCTGGTACGCCCGCTGCGCCTCCCGCTCGTTGCGGGCAGTCGCCCGTTGCGCCTCGCGCTGCTCCCGCTCCCGCCGGCGCTCCTCCGCCGCCTCGGCACGCCACCGGGCCTCCTCCCGGCGCTGCTGCTGCCGCTGCGCCTCCGCCCAGATCGCCAGCACCCCGCTGCTCCGCCGCCCCGCCACGTCCACCCCTCCTGTCCGCGCCGCCTCCCGGCGGCGCCACCGACCGCGCCCGCCACAATAGAACGCGGACACCCCACCCGGCCAAGCGCCCGCGACCTGCGGGGTCGCGGCCGCCACGGCGCTGCCGAACCCGGCACCGCCGGCTCCTTCGACGACCCCGGCACCGGACCGTCCCGCTGACACCATCACCGACGACACGGGCGTCGCCGCGGAAGGCGCCCCCGCCGCCGACCGACCGAACAGCCCACCACCGAGGCACGCCGCCCGCCGATCCGCCCGCGGGAGGGACGGGTGCGGTTTGTCGGTGGCGGCGGGTAACCTCGCTGCTCCGAGAGGGAAGGATGCCCGTGACGATTCCCCCACCGCAGCAGCCGGACCGGCCGGCAGGCTGGGTCTCCACCGGCCTGGGCTGGCAGGCGGGCCGCGCCGTGCTCGGCGCGGTGCGCGGCAGCCGGGTGCACGAGCGCGCCGTCACGCCCGGCGCGGAGGTCGGCTGGCTGCTCGGCGGGCCGCGCCGCTGCGTCGGGGCCTGGCTGGTCGGGGCGACGGAGCGCACCCCGTGCCCGCACCACGCGGTGATCGATCCGGACGGCGGCGCGACGCAGTGCCCGGCCTGCCAGAGCGTGGACCGCGGCCTCGCCCTGGCGCGGGACCAGATCCTCGACGACGGCCGCACCTACCTGCTCTACCTCGCCTGGTTCGGCGAGGGCCTGCTGAAGGTCGGCCTGACCGCCGAGCAGCGCGGCGACAGCCGACTGCTCGAACAGGGCGCGCTGGCCTACGCGTTCACCGCCAGGGGCGGCCTGCCCGCGGTGCGCCGCGCCGAACTCACCGTCGCCGCGTCGGGGTTGGCCCGTGAGCGGTACAAGTCCCGGCTCAAGGCCGAGCACTGGTGGTCGCACGGCGACGTCCCGCACCGCCGTACGGTGCTCACCGAGGCCCGCGCCCGGGCACACCGGCTGCTGGACGGCCACGCCGTGGAGCTGCTCGCGGACCGTCCGGTGGTGGACCACGTGGAGCGCTACGGCCTGGCGGCCGGCGCCCCGGAGACCTACCGGGAGATCGCCGGTCTGGCCGACGGCGCCGTGATCGCGGGCCGGCTCCGGCCGCCGATCGGCAAGCACCTCTTCCTCGACCAGGCCGACGGCTCCGGCCCGCTGCTGCTGGACACCCGGCGGCTCACCGGCTGGACGCTGACGCCCGTGGCCGGCCGGGCGTCCGAGGGGCTGATCCTGCAGGAGCGCGTCCGCCCGCCGGAGCCGGACACCCAGGAAGCGCTGTTCTGAGCCGGCGGCGTCAGCCCAGCTTGCTGCGCAACCCGCCCGGCCCCGAGCGGGCCCGGCGGGACAGCGGCGGCCGGGACGGGCGGACGTCGCCGCGCACGACCTGGTCGGCGGCCTCGGCGGCCCGCCGGGCGAGCGCGGCGCGGGCGGCGGCCAGGGCGACGCGGGCGAGCAGCGGGTCCTCCCGGACACCGGCCTCGCGCTTGGCGCTGTGGCAGCCCGTGCACCAGACCGGCGAGGCCGGCCCGTCCGGGTACACCATCTCCTCGGGCGGCAGGTAGTGCCCACCGCACTCGACGCACTCGAAGACCAACCTCATCCGACGATCACCGTCCCGGATCCGTGGCACCGACCGCAGGGCGACCAGAATTCGTGGACCCTGGGCACCATGCTCCCTTCCTCGTCCAGTTCGACCGTTGCCTCGGTCTTCTGGGTCCCCCCGGACCCGCCGCAGCCGGAGCAGGACTGAACCTCGGGCATATGCCGTCCCTCCGTAGCGGAGCACCACCGTAGCGCGATTTTCGGCCTGCGAGCACCGCTCCCGACGATCCACCACCCGTACGGGGAGCGCGAAATGGCGCCGCACGCCCCGCCGGACAGGGTCGGCCCCTCGCGCGAGCACCAGCGCGAGGGGCCGACGGTCGGTGGTCCCGACCGCGTGTGGGGGAGCGTCAGCCGCGGGCGGCCCGCAGGAACTCCCGGTTCATCGCCGCGATGCTGGGCAGCGGGATCCCCTTGGGGCAGGCGGTGGCGCACTCGCCGGTGTTGGTGCAGCCGCCGAAGCCCTCGGCGTCCATCGCCGCGACCATGTTCCGCACCCGGGAGGCCCGTTCCGGTGCGCCCTGCGGGAGCACGTTGAGGTGGACGACCTTGGCGGAGGTGAAGAGCATCGCCGAACCGTTCGGGCAGGCCGCCACGCAGGCACCGCAGCCGATGCACTCGGCGTGCTCGAAGGCGGTGTCGGCGGCCTCCTTGGGCACGGGCGTGGCGTGCGCCTCGGGGGCGCTGCCGGTCGGGGCGGTGATGTAGCCGCCGGAGCCGATGATCCGGTCGAAGGCCGAGCGGTCCACCACCAGGTCCTTGACCACCGGGAAGGCGGCGGCCCGCCACGGCTCGACGTCGATGGTGTCGCCGTCCCGGAAGTGCCGCATGTGCAGCTGGCAGGTGGTGGTCCGCTCGGGGCCGTGCGCCTGGCCGTTGATGACCATGCCGCAGGCGCCGCAGATGCCCTCGCGGCAGTCGTGGTCGAAGGCGACCGGCTGGTCGCCGCGGGTGATCAGCTCCTCGTTGAGGGTGTCGAGCATCTCCAGGAAGGACATGTCCGGGCTGATCCCGCTGACCCGGTAGGTGGTCATCGACCCGGGTGCGTCCGGGCCCGCCTGGCGCCAGATGCGCAGGGTGAGGTTCATGCGTAGCTCCGCTGGGTGGGGTGGACGTGGTCGAAGTCGAGCGCCTCGCGGTGGAGGACGGGCGCCGCGCCGGTGCCGGTGAACTCCCAGGCGGCGGCGTACGAGAACTCCTCGTCGCGCCGGGCGGCCTCGCCGTCGGGGGTCTGGCTCTCGGTGCGGAAGTGGCCGCCGCAGGACTCGGCGCGGTGCAGGGCGTCCAGGCACATCAGCTCGGCCAGCTCGAAGTAGTCGACGAGCCGGTTGGCCTTCTCCAGCGACTGGTTGAGCTCCTGCCCGGTGCCCGGCACCTTGATCCGGCGCCAGAACTCCTCGCGCAGCTGCGGGATCCGCTCCAGGGCCCGGGTCAGGCCGGCCGCGTCGCGGGCCATCCCGCACTCGTCCCAGAGCAGTTCGCCGAGTTCCCGGTGGAAGGAGTCCGGGGTGCGGTCGCCGTCCACCGCGAGGATCAGGTTGAGCCGGTCCTCGACCTCGGCCGTGGTCCCGGCGAGCACCGGGTGGTCGGCCGGCACGGCGGGCAGCGGGTTGCGGGCCAGGTAGTCGTTGAGGGTGGGCGGTAGCACGAAGTAGCCGTCGGCGAGGCCCTGCATGAGGGCGCTGGCGCCGAGCCGGTTGGCGCCGTGGTCGGAGAAGTTGGCCTCCCCGATCGCGAACAGGCCCGGGACGGTGGTCTGCAGGTCGTAGTCGACCCAGAGCCCGCCCATCGTGTAGTGGATCGCCGGGTAGATCCGCATCGGCACCCGGTACGGGTCCTCGGCGGTGATCCGCTCGTACATCTCGAAGAGGTTGCCGTACCTGGCCTCGACGGCGTCCCGGCCCATCCGGCGGATCGCGTCGGCGAAGTCCAGGTAGACGCCCTGGCCGCCGGGGCCGACGCCGCGGCCCTCGTCGCAGACGTTCTTGGCGGCCCGGGAGGCGATGTCGCGCGGCACCAGGTTGCCGAAGGACGGGTAGATCCGTTCCAGGTAGTAGTCCCGCTCCTCCTCGGGGATCTCGGCCGGCGCCCTGGTGTCGCCCTGGGCCTTGGGCACCCAGATCCGGCCGTCGTTGCGCAGCGACTCGCTCATCAGGGTGAGTTTGGACTGGTGGTCGCCGGAGCGCGGGATGCAGGTCGGGTGGATCTGGGTGAAGCACGGGTTGGCGAAGTGCGCGCCGCGCCGGTGCGCCCGCCAGATCGCGGTGGCGTTGGAGTTCTTGGCGTTGGTGGAGAGGTAGAAGACGTTGCCGTAGCCGCCGCTGGCGAGGACGACGGCGTCGGCCGTGTGGCTGCGGATGTCACCGGTGACCAGGTCGCGGGCGACGATGCCGCGGGCCCGGCCGTCGACGACCAGCAGGTCCAGCATCTCGGTGCGCGGGTGCATCTCCACGTTCCCGGCGGCGATCTGCCGGGAGAGCGCCTGGTAGGCGCCGAGCAGCAGCTGCTGGCCGGTCTGGCCGCGGGCGTAGAAGGTGCGGGAGACCTGCACGCCGCCGAAGGAGCGGGTGTCCAGCAGGCCGCCGTACTCGCGGGCGAACGGCACACCCTGGGCCACGCACTGGTCGATGATCTCCACCGACACCTGGGCGAGCCGGTGCACGTTGGACTCCCGGGCGCGGAAGTCACCGCCCTTGACGGTGTCGTAGAACAGCCGGCGGATCGAGTCGCCGTCGTTGCGGTAGTTCTTGGCCGCGTTGATGCCGCCCTGGGCGGCGATCGAGTGGGCGCGGCGCGGGGAGTCCTGGAAGCAGAACTGGACGACGTGGTAGCCCTGTTCGGCGAGGGTCGCGCCGGCGGCGCCGCCGGCCAGGCCGGTGCCCACGACGATCACGGTGTGCTTGCGCCGGTTGGCCGGGTTGACCAGCTTGGCGTCGAACCGCCGCTGGTCCCAGCGCTGTTCGATCGGCCCGGCCGGGGCCCTGGTGTCGGCGATCGGCTCGCCGACGGTGTAGTCCTGGTAGCTCACTTCACCACTCCGGTCATCACGGCCACGGGGACGGACAGGAACCCGGCCGTCAGCACGAGCGCCAGGCCGTTGGCGGTCAGCTTCAGCGCGCGGTCCCGGCGGGCGTTGTTGGCGCCGAGGGTCTGCGCGGCGCTCCAGAAGCCGTGCCGGACGTGCAGGCCGACGGCCAGCATCGCGACGACGTAGAACACGTCGACGTACCAGCGGTCGAACGAGGCGACGACGTTCTGGTACGGGTGGCCCTCCTCGGCGGCCGGGTTCACGGTCAGCGTGGTCAGGTCGAGGATGTGCCAGACGATGAACAGCGCCAGGATCACCCCGCCCCAGCGCATGGTCCGGGTCGCGTAGCTCGCGCGGCGGCGCTTGTGCGCGTACTTGCTCGGCCGGGCGGCGAGGTCGCGGCGGCTGAGCTGGTAGGCCGAGACGCCGTGCAGCACGACGGAGGCCAGCAGGCCGACCCGGGCCATCCACAGGAACCACGCGTGGCCCAGGAACGGCTGCCCGATGGTGCGCAGCCAGGCGGCGTAGCCGTTGATGTCGTCCGGGCCGAAGAAGATCTTGAGGTTGCCCAGCATGTGCGCGACCAGGTACAGCAGCATGACCAGTCCGGTGACGGCCATGACCGCCTTCTTGCCGACGGTCGACCGCCACAGCGTCGCCAGGGTGGACGGATGCCGGCCCGTCCGAGTCGCGGTTGTCATGGCTGCAACGGTAGGGACGGACCTCAGGGTGCGTCCAAGACATGATGCGGCTCGCGACGATAGGCACCGGCTATCGGTGCGGCCTATCCTGGTCGGGTGCAGCTCCAGCAACTCCGCTACTTCCTGGCCGTGGCCGAGACCCGCCACTTCACCCGGGCGGCCGAGGCCGCGCACGTGGCACAGCCGTCCCTCTCGCAACAGATCCGTTCGCTGGAAAGGGAGTTGGGCGCCGAGCTGTTCCACCGCACCCGGGGCAACATCGCGCTGACCGACGCCGGGGACGCCCTGCTGCCGCTGGCCCGGCGCATCCTCGCGGACACCGAGAGCGCCCGGCTCGCCGTCCAGGAGACGGTGCAGCTGCGGCGCGGCAGGGTCCGGCTCGGCGCGCCGCCGAGTCTGTGCACCAGCCTGGTGCCGGACGTCCTGCGGGTCTTCCGGGACCGCTACCCGGGCGTGGCACTGGTGGTCCGCGAGGGCGGCTCGCGCGACCTGGTCCGCTCACTGGCGGCGGGCGAGCTGGACCTCGCGCTGATCATCACCCCGCCCACCGGGGAACAGGCGCCCGCCCTGGCCGTCACCGAGCTGCTGCACGAGGAGCTGGTCCTGGTCTCCGCCGAGCGGCGCGCCCGGCGCAAGGCGCGGGTGGCCGAGCTGCGGGACCGGCCGCTGGTGATGTTCCGGGAGGGCTACGACGTACGGGAGGCGACCCTGGCGGCCTGCCGGGCGGCCGGGTTCGAGCCGGAGTTCGCGGTCGAGGGCGGGGAGATGGACGCGGTGCTGGGCTTCGTCCGGGCCGGGATCGGGCCCGCCGTCGTCCCCGGCATGGTGGCGGCCCGTTCGGGCCTCGCGGTGACCCCGTTCGCCGGGCCGGGCCTGGGCCGCACCATCGCCGTCGCGCACGGCCACGAGGTGCCGCCCACCCGCGCCGCCGAGGCGCTGCGCTCCACCCTGCTGGCACACCTCCACGACGCCGCGCGGGCGGGCGAACTCCCGCCGGGCACCCGGCTGTTGCTGTCGTGAGGGCGGCGTATCGGGTGGTGGTCGGCCCGTCAGGCGGGCGTGTCGGGCGGGCGCGTCAGTCGGGGGTCGGCGCGTCGCCGGAGCGCAGGGTGAGCAGGGTGATCTCGCTCGGTGCGAAGACCCGGAAGGGCGGCCCCCAGAAGCCGGTGCCCCGGCTGGTGTAGAGCTGGGTGCGCTCCCCGTGCCGGCTGAGGCCGTGCACCACGGGCTGGTCGAGCCGGACGAGGAAGTTGAACGGCCAGATCTGGCCGCCGTGGGTGTGACCGGAGACCTGCAGGTCGATGCCGGCGGCAGCGGCCTGCGGGACGTACTTGGGCTGGTGGGCGACGAGCAGGACCGGACGGTCGGGGTCCGCCCCCGCCAGCGCGTCGAGCAGGTCGGCGCGGTGTCCGGCCAGGCCGGAGGACTCCGCGGTCACGTCGTCCACGCCGGCGAGGACGAGGGCGTCCCCACCGCGCTCCACCACGACGTGGCGGTTGTGCAGCGGCTCCCAGCCGAGGTCCGCCATGCGGTCCAGCCAGCCCTGGGCCTCACTGCCGTACTCGTGGTTCCCGGTGACGTAGACCTTGGCCAGCCGGGCCCGGATCGTGCCGAGCGGCGCGGACTGCTCCCGGCGCTGCGCGGGCGTGCCGTCGGCGATGTCGCCGGCGTGGACCACGACGTCCGCGTCGAGGGCGTTGACGGCCTCGGTGACCCGCGCCGACCAGCCCGCCCGGTCGATCGGCCCGTAGTGGGTGTCGGCCAGCACCACGACACGCGTCCCGTCCAGGCCCCCGCCGAGCCGGGGGAGACGGACGTCCAGCCGCTTCACCCGGGGCACGCGCATCGCCTCGTGGTGTCCCCAGCCCAGGAGCCCGGCGCAGACCACGGCGACGGTCACGGCCACGGCCCTGGCCCGGCCGACGCCGCCGACGTCGAGTCCGGCCAGCACGAGGTCCACCGAGCCGCCCAGCACCGACCAGGTGAACAGCACCCAGATCATCCCGAGGCTGGTGTCCGCGATGCGCGCGGCCCGGTCGGAGCGCCGCCGGCCGTGGCCCGCGACCATCAGGAAGGGGAAGGAGACCAGCCAGGCGGCGAACACGGCCGTGCCGGCCAGGAAGACCGGCAACGGCCAGTCGGCGCCGGAGGCGAACAGCGTCCACCACGGGGGGAGGCACAGGACCACGAGCACGAGGACCAGGACGGCCAGCCGCCGCAGCAGCGACCTCCGCGGCCGCGCGCTCCCGCTCCGGGCCGCCGCACCCGGGGCGGGCGCGGCCGGGGCGGGCGCGGCCGGGGCCTCGGGCCGGGTGGCGGTCGCGAGGGTGTCCGGTCCTCCGCGGTGCGACCGGAGGCCCGGCTCCGACCCGATGGATTCGCTGTCCGTCACTGCGCTTCCCCTCTCACGTCCTGTCCCCGTCCTCCATCATCCGGCACGCGGTGGGCGGGGTGACCGTCCGGGTCCGCGGGCCCGCGCGGCCGCGACCAGCCGACGGCGGACAGGCCGGTCCCCGTCGCGCGGACGGGCGGCTTCCTGTGCAGGGGCGGCGACGGCCCGGACCGCTCGACGCGCCGGGCCGTCGCGCCCGCCGGCCTCAGGCGAGCCGGTCGGGGATCGGCGCCAGGGTGTAGTTGGCCCACACGAAGGCGTCCATCTGGTGCTGGTCGCCGGACAGGTTGTGCACCCGGTCCACCTTGCCGTCGGCGTTGAAGTGCCAGACCAGCGCCCACATGGTGTCGACCTGGCCGACCCCCTGGGTGGAGAAGCCGCGGTGGATGTCGACCACGTACTCGTCGTTGGCCTCCAGGAACAGCGGCTCGGCCTGGAACCCGGCCTTGCCCAACTGGTTGAAGAAGGCCACGACCTCCTCCACGCCGCGCTTGGTGCCGGACAGTGCGTGGTGGCCGGGGATCGTCCACTCGATGTCGTCGGTGAGGACTTCCCGCATGCCGTCGAAGTCGTAGGCGGCGTAGGCGGCGAAGAACGTGCTGATGGCCGCGATCTTCGGGTTGGTGCTGGACACGATGGCGCTTCCTTGAGGTAGTGCGGAGTGTTCCATGACGTGATCGAGGCTGCCGGTCCCCGACCGGGCGGACCCGGCGGGCCTCCGGGCTTCCTGCCTCCGGGCTTCCTGCCTCCGAGCTTCGTGCCGTCGGGCCGAGGTCCCTAGGCGGCCGTGCCGGGGGCCGTGAGCCGGCCGGTCGGCACGTGCTGCGGGCCGGCGGCGCCGAGGACGGGGTCGATGCGGAGAACCGCGGTCGCGGGCGCGTGATGGAACAACCGGAAGAACCGGAATGAGTGGCACAACCCGTCGAACATGGCAATCCCCCCGTAGAAGGCCAGGTCGGCAACGCATACGCCCACTAAAGCAACAAGCGGTTGCGTTATGCTCGGGAAGTCTTGCAGACCGGCAGAATCAAGCGCAACCGACTACTGCGACGGGGAAGTTGAGGCGATGGGGGCGGACACGGCCGGGTGGGGCGACGTCAGGCCCGGAGGCCGTACGGCCCGGACCCGGGCCGCGGTGTTCGCGGCCGCGCTGCAGGAGCTGGCCGAGCAGGGCTTCGACCGGTTCAGCACCGAGGCGGTGGCCGACCGCGCCGGGGTGCACAAGACGACCGTCTACCGGCGCTGGGGGACCAAGGGCAACCTGGTGGCGGCCGCCCTGGAGGACGTCCTGGACCCGACGTTCCGGCTGCTGCCCGACACCGCCGACCTCGACGGGTCGATGCGCGCCGCCGCCCGGGACTTCGTCGCGGCGATGGCCGGCCGGGCCGGGATCGCGACGGTACGCGCGCTGGTCTCCGGCGGCCACGCCTCGGCGGAGATCAGGGCGCTCGTCGACCGCTTCTTCGCCGCCCGGATCGCCCGGATCGACCCCGTCGTGCAGGCCGCCGTCGGCCGCGGCGACCTCCCGCCGGGCACCGACACCGCCCTGCTCGCCAAGCACGTCGCCGGCCCGCTGTACTACCGCGCCCTGGTCATGGCCGACACCCTCACCGAGGCCGACGCGGACCTGGCCGCCGCCAGCGCCCTGGCCGGCGCGCGCCTCGGCCTGTTCGCCCCGCGGCCCGAACCGGCCTGACGGGGCCCGTAACGGCCCGGCGCCCGACGGGGATCGGAAGTCCCGCGCTGCTCAGCCCTTCTTCCGCAGCACCAGGTACTGGTCCGGCTTGAGCAGGTCCGTGCTGTAGTGGAGCGTGCCGTCCGACTGCATCGTGATCAGCCGGTAGATCGACCGGTCGGACATGCAGTCCGAACCGGGCGAGGAGCCGGTCGCCCGGGAGGCGTAGGAGACCCGGCTCTCGTCGGCATCGGTGAGCGTCCAGGCGCCTTCGCACCAGGTGCCGGTCTTCGGCGTCTCGGCGCGGATCCTGCTCTTCTCCTCACTCGGCGCCGACTGGACGATGGTGAGGGTGACGGAGGTGACGTCCCCGTTGGCGGCCTTGCGCTCGCCGACCCACGTCCCGAGGTACTTCGCGGGGATGATGCCCGGCCCCGGGTCGGTGGGGCTCGCGCCGGGCGAGGGGCTGTCCTCGGCCGGGTCGGTGCGGTCGCCGGTCGGCTGCTCGGGGCTCTTCGAGGCCGGGGCGGAAGGCGCCGTCGTGCCCCCGGCCGGGGCGGTCCGTCCGGCGTTCTTCGCGGCGTCCGGCCGGCCGTTCTCCAGCCACTGCTCGACCAGCAGGTATCCGCCGCCCAGCAGCAGTGCGGAGACCAGCACGGCCGTCAGCACGCCGTAGCTCCGCCGGCCGCGTGGCCGCTGCGGGTACGGCGGGTAGCCCGGCACCGTGGCCGGTGCGGACGGCATCGGGACCGGCGCGGGGACCGGGGTCGACGGGTATGCGCCGACCGGACCGACCGGCCTGACGGATCCTGCGGCCGGCGGGCCGTAGCCCGGCGGAGGTGGCGGACCGAACCCGGGCGCAGCGGGCACGCCGCCCCCGCCGGGTGCCGCCTTCGCCGCCTCGGCCGTCCGGGCCGCCGCCGCCACCTCCCGCACCGCCGCTGCCTCACGCGGCGCCCCGGCCCCCTGTTCCCCCTCCAGGTCCAGCAGCCGCACGGCACTGCGCCCGACCGCCGCCGCCAGCGCCGCCGGCAGCCAGTCCCCGTGCCCCAGGCGGGCGGCGGCCGTGCCGTCGACGTCCAGCCGTTGCCGCAGCTGTCCGGGTGTCGGGCGGACGGACGGGTCCTTGGCCAGGCAGTCACGGACCAGGGAGTGCAGCGGGCCGGTCAGCCCGGAGAGGTCGGGCTCCTCGTGCAGCACCCGGTAGACCAGGACCGGCGCGCCGACCCCGGAGCCGAACGGCATCGTGCCGGTGGCCGCGAACGCGAGCACCGCGCCGAGCGAGAAGACGTCGCCGGCCGGTCCGGCGGGCCGCCCGCTCGCCTGCTCCGGCGACATGAAGCCCGGCGAGCCGAACACCTGGCCGGACTGGGTGAGCACGGTGGTGGCGTCCAGCGCGCGGGCGATGCCGAAGTCGATCAGCCGCGGCCCGTCCAGGGTCAGCAGCACGTTCGACGGCTTGACGTCCCGGTGCACCAGCCCGAGGCCGTGCACATGGGCGAGCGCCTCGGCGAGGCCGACGCCGAGGGTGCGGACGGCCGGCTCGGGCAGTGGTCCGAAGTCCCGTACGGCGGTGGTGAGCGGGGGCCCGGCGACGTAGCCGGTGGCCACCCAGAGCTGCCCGCCGTCGGTGTCCGCGTCGAGGACCGGTGGCGTCCAGGTGCCGCCGACCCGTCGGGCGGCCGCCACCTCCTGACGGAACCGGGCGCGGAACTCGGGGTCCTCGGCCAGGTCGCGACGGACCATCTTGACGGCGACGGTCCGCCCGCCCGCGGTCCGGCCGAGGTAGACCCGGCCCATCCCGCCCGCGCCGAGCTGCCGCAGCAGCCGGTACTCGCCCACCTGCCGCGGATCGTCCGCTGCCAGCGGCTGCATGCCCACGCTCCCCTCGACGCCCGGCGCGGCCGTCCCCACCTCACGCGTCCGGACCAGACGCTATCGGTCCGGGACCATCCGTGGGACGGAATCGCGATCACGAAATGATCGTCAGATGAGCACAGCACACCCGCATGTGTCGACCCCGGGGCGTCGGCCCGCATCCGTCGCCCCTGCCGCGGACCGCGCCCCCGCCACCGCGGCCACGGAACGCCGGAGGCCCGGGGCAGCGGTGCCCCGGGCCTCCGGTCCGGCGGGTGATCAGGCCGGCAGAACGGTCTCTGATCAGGCCGGCAGAACGGCCTCCAGCGCGGCGATCAGCTCCTCCGACTCCGGCTCGACGCGCGGCCGGATCCGGGCGGCGACGGTGCCGTCCGGCGAGATCAGGAACTTCTCGAAGTTCCAGGAGACGTCCCCGGCCTGGCCCTCGGCGTCGGCGACCTGGGTCAGCTGCCGGTACAGCGGGTGCCGGTCGTCGCCGTTGACCTCGATCTTCTCGAACAGCGGGAAGGTCACGCCGTACGTGGTGGAGCAGAAGGTCCCGATCTCCTCGGCGCTGCCCGGCTCCTGCCCGGCGAACTGGTTGCACGGGAAGCCCAGCACGGTGAACCCGCGCCCGGCGTAGCGCTCCTGCAGGCGCTCCAGCCCGGCGTACTGCGGGGTCAGGCCGCACTTGGAGGCGACGTTGACGATCAGCAGCGCCTTGCCCTTGTGGTCGGCCAGCGAGGTCGGCTCGCCGGTGAGGGAGCGCAGCGGGATGTCGTACAGGCTCACGGTGGTGGTCCTTTCGGCAGGTTGGCAGCGGTTTCCGCCCGGGCACACGGTAGCGGCCCCGGACGGGTCAACCGTGTCGGCGCCGCCGGTGTTCCGGACGCGAAGGGGGTGTGCGGAGCGGCTCGCACACCCCCTTCGCGGCAGGTCAGAGCGCGAGCGGCCGGATCGCCGTCGGCGCGTGCTCGGGCAGGGTGGCGAGCTCCTCGAACTCGTTGACCTTGTCGATGTCGCTGCCGCTCATCGCGATGTTGGTGACCCGCTCCAGGATCGCCTCGACCACCACCGGGACCCGGAACTCGGCGGCCAGCTTCTTGGCCTCCTCGAAGGCCGGCAGCAGGCCCTCCGGCTCGGTGACCCGGATCGCCTTGCAGCCCAGGCCCTCGGCGACCTTGACGTGGTCGACGCCGTAGACGCCCAGCTCCGGCGCGTTGATGTTCTCGAACTCCAGCTTGACCTGGAAGTCGATGTCGAAGTTGCGCTGCGCCTGGCGGATCAGGCCCAGGTACGAGTTGTTGACCAGCACGTGGACGTACGGGATCCGGTGCTGCGCGCCGACCGCCAGCTCCTCGATCATGAACTGGAAGTCGTAGTCGCCGGAGAGCGCGACGATCTGGCCCTCGGGGTCGGCGGTGGCGACGCCGAGCGCGGCCGGGATGGTCCAGCCGAGCGGGCCGGCCTGGCCGCAGTTGATCCAGTGCCGGGGCTGGTAGACGTGCAGCATCTGCGCGCCGGCGATCTGGGAGAGGCCGATGGTGGTGACGTAGCGGGTCTCCGGCCCGAAGGCCCGGTTCATCTCCTCGTAGACGCGCTGCGGCTTCAGCGGCACGTCGTCGAAGTGGGTGCGGCGCTGCAGCGTGGCCTTTCGCTCCTGGGTGGAGGCGGCCCACGCGCTGCGGTCCTTGAGCCGCCCGGCGGCCTTGAGCTCGCCGGCGACCTGGACGAAGAGCTCCAGTGCGGCCTTGGCGTCGGAGGCGATGCCGAGGTCCGGGGCGAAGATCTTGCCGATCTGGGTGGGCTCGACGTCGACGTGGACGAACTTCCGGCCGGCGGTGTAGACGTCCAGGCCGCCGGTGTGGCGGTTGGCCCAGCGGTTGCCGATGCCGAGGACGAAGTCGGAGGCGAGGAAGTTCTCGTTGCCGTAGCGGTGCGAGGTCTGCAGGCCGACCATGCCGGCGTTCAGCTCGTGGTCGTCCGGGACGATGCCCCAGCCCATCAGGGTCGGGATCACCGGGACGCCGGTCAGCTCGGCGAACTCCAGCAGCAGCGCGGAGGCGTCGGCGTTGATGACGCCTCCGCCGGCGACGATCAGCGGGCGCTCCGACTCCTGGAGCAGTGCGATGGCCTTCTCGATCTGGATCCGGTTGGCGGCCGGCTTGTAGACCGGGAGCGGCTGGTAGGCCTCGGGGTCGAAGTCGATCTCGGTCAACTGGACGTCGATCGGCAGGTCGATCAGGACCGGGCCGGGGCGGCCGGAGCGCATCAGGTGGAAGGCCTGCTGGAACACGCCGGGGACCTGCGCGGCCTCCAGCACGGTGGTCGCCGCCTTGGTGACCGGCTTGGCGATCGAGGCGATGTCGACGGCCTGGAAGTCCTCCTTGTGCAGCCGCGCGACGGGCGCCTGGCCGGTGATGCACAGGATCGGGATCGAGTCGGCGATGGCCGAGTACAGGCCGGTGATCATGTCGGTGCCGGCCGGGCCGGAGGTGCCGATGCAGACTCCGATGTTCCCGGCCTTGGCGCGGGTGTAGCCCTCGGCCATGTGGGAGGCGCCCTCGACGTGCCGGGCCAGTGTGTGCCGGATCCCGCCGGAGGCCTTGAGGGCGGCGTAGAACGGGTTGATGGCTGCGCCCGGCACACCGAACGCGACCTCAACGCCTTCGAGCTTGAGGATCTCCACGGCCGCGCGGGCGGCTGTCATACGAGGCATCGGGTCTCTCCTGCGTCGGCCCGCAGTGGCTCGGAGGGCTCATCTCCTGAATTCCACCATACGGAAGAACGGTTTCTGTATGTGGAAACAAGGTAGGGCGGGGCTCCTCGGGGCGTCAAGGGGGACTTCAACAGAATGTGGAAGCCCTGGGGTGCGGGGTCGGTGCGGGCGGATTCGCACGCCAGGGCGGCATCCGCGCTGGTGTGCGCGGGGAAGCGGACGTTCCGCGCCGGGAAGCGCACCCGGTGTGCAGTGACCGTGAAGGGACGGTGCACGAGCCGGCCCGCCCCGCCGCCCTGGGTACCGTCGGTGGCACGCCGGGCCCGTGACGTCCACCTGAGGCCGCGGCAGGGGGGTTCGGGAACGCCGGGGACGGGGGAGCTCCGTCGGCGGCCCCGTCCAGGACCAGCGCGCCCGGTCCGCCGCACCCGAGCGAGGGACGCACCCCCTGCCCGCGCCGACCCCCACTCGCCGCCGTGCCGCCACCCGCCGTCGTCCCGTCACTCTCCGCCGTCCCCGCTCCCGGTCCGGCGCACATCTCCTGCCGACCGGCGACCCGTGCGCGGGCGGGCGGGTGAGTGAGCGGCACGCCGACCCCGTACGGCGACCCTCCTCGTACGGCAACCCTCCTCGTACGGCAACCCTCCTCGTACGGCAACCCCCGTACCGCAACGGCGTGCCCGCAGCGGCGGGCGCGCGGAAGGAACGTCCCCATGCGCTGCTGCACCCCTGCCCGACCCCCGGTGGTGACCGGGTGAACCGCCCGCCGCACGGGAGCGAGGGCCCGCCGGGCCGCCCCCGGAAGAACGCGCCGCCGGGCCCGGCCCGGTCCCCGATCGCCGCGCTGCGCGCCGTGCCCTGGCGCCGGGACCTGCCCGCCTCCCTGGTGGTCTTCCTGGTCGCCCTCCCGCTCTGCGTCGGGGTGGCCGTCGCCTCCGGCGTGCCGGCCGAACTCGGCCTGGTCACCGGCATCGTCGGCGGCCTGGTGGTCGGCGCCCTGCCCGGCAGCAGCCTCCAGGTCAGCGGACCCGCGGCCGGACTGACCGTGCTGGTCGCCGACGCTGTCCGGGAGTTCGGCGCCGGCGCCCTCGGCCTGCTGGTGCTCGCCACCGGCCTGCTCCAGCTCACGATGGGCGCCCTGCGGCTCGGCCGCTGGTTCCGCGCGATGTCCGCCTCGGTGGTGCACGGCATGCTGGCCGGCATCGGGCTGACCCTCGTCTTCGGCCAGCTCTACGCGCTCGCCGACCGCCGCGCCCCGGCCACCGGGCCGGAGAAGATCGCCGGGCTGCCCGCCCTGCTGAAGGACGTCGCCACCACTACGGCCGACCCCGGCGCCGTCGCTCTCGGTCTCGGCACGCTGCTGGTGCTGGTCGGCTGGAAGTACCTGCCGGAGCGCGCCGCCCGCGCCCTCCCCGCGCCGCTGGCCGCCGTCGGCCTCGCCGCCGCCGTCACAGCCGCGGCCGACCTGCCCGTCGCCCGGATCCGGGTCGCCGGCCTGCTCGACGTCGTCCGGCTGCCCGAACGCGGTGCGCTGGGCGCCCTCGCCGGCACCGCCGGGATCGGTACGGTCGTCGCCTTCACCCTGATCGCCTCCGCCGAGACGCTGTTCAGCGCCGCCGCCGTCGACCGGATGCACCACGGACCGCGCACCGACTACGACCGCGAGCTCACCGCCCAGGGCGTCGGCAACACCGTCTGCGGACTGCTCGGCGCGCTGCCGATGACCGCGGTGATCGTCCGCAGCGCCACCAACGTCCAGGCCGGGGCGAGGACCAAGGCCTCCCGCTTCCTGCACGGGTTCTGGCTGCTGCTGTTCACCGCGCTGCTGCCCGGGGTGCTCGGACTCGTCCCGCTCACCGCACTGGCCGCCGTCCTGGTCCACGCCGGTGCCAAGCTCGTCCCGCTGCGCCGGATCGTCGCGCTCTGCCGCGGCCACCGGGGCGAGGCGCTGGTGCTCGTGGTGACGGCGGTCGCGATCATCACCACCGACCTGTTCGAAGGGGTGCTGATCGGCGTCGGGCTGGCGGTGGTCAAGTCCGCCTGGCAGACCTCGCACCTGCAGATCGCGGTGGAGGAGCTGGTGCCGCCGAACGGCCCGGCGCTGCACCGGGTCCGGCTGAGCGGCAACGCCACCTTCCTCCGGCTGCCCAGGCTGCTGGACGCCCTGGAACGGCTGCCGGACGACCGGCCGGTCGAGCTGGACTGGTCCGGGCTGCGCCACCTGGACCACGCCTGCACCGTCGCCCTCGCCTCCTGGGCCGCCCAGCACCGGGCCCGCTCCACCGCGCCGCTGGCCGTCGAACCGCCGCTGCCTTCGGTGGTCTGACGGGGCGTCCGTCTAGCCTGGTGGCCGACCCGGGTCGGGGCGACCCGGGGCAGGTCGATCCGGGTCGGGTCGATCCGGGCCGGCCCGGGCCGGCCGCCGGTGCCCCGTGGACACGAGGAGCGTGGAACTGTGATCGCAGCCTTTTCGGTGACCCCGCTGGGGATCGGCGAGGACGTGGGGGAGGCGGTGGCCGCCGCCGTCCGGGTGGTCCGGGCGAGCGGGCTGCCCAACCGCACGGACGCGATGTTCACCAGCATCGAGGGGGAGTGGGACGAGGTGATGCCGGTGATCAAGGAGGCGATCGAGGCGGTGAAGGCCCACAGCAACCGGGTGAGCACGGTCATCAAGATCGACGACCGGGCCGGGGTCACCGACGGCCTGACCGCCAAGGTCGCCTCGGTCGAGCGGCACCTCGCGGAGGGCTGAGCGCAGCCCGCCGAGCGCGGCCGCCCAGCCCAGCCGCCGAACGCGGTCCGCCCGGGTCGGCCCGCCGAGCGCGGCCCGCCGGGTTCGGGCGTGCCGCGCTCGGTGCGCCGGGGTCAGCCCGAGGTCGGTTGGGCGGCCGGTTCGGCCGGGCCGGCCACGGGCGGGCGGGTGAGCAGTCGGTCCAGGGCGTACGGGCCGGAGCCGAGCACCGCGATGGTCAGGAACGCCCAGCAGAACATGACCGAGGCCTCGCCGCCGTTCTGCAGCGGCAGCAGCGCGTGCTCCTGGTGGACGGTGAAGTAGGCGTAGGCCATCGAGCCGGAGCAGAGCAGGGCGGCCGTCCTGGTGCCGGCGCCGAGCAGCACCAGGACGCCGCCGACCAGCTGGATCAGCGCGGCCCACCAGCCGGGCCACTGGCCGAGCGGGACGGTGCCGCCGCCCTTGGCGCCGCCGAGGACGCCGAAGAGCGAGGCGGCGCCGTGGCAGGCGAAGAGCAGGCCGACGACGATCCGATAGGCCGTCAGCACCAGGGGCCGGGCCGTCTCGACGGCTTCGCGGGGGGTGGTGGGGACGTGAGCGGACATGCGGAACGCCTCCTGTGGGGGAAGGAGGGATGGGGCGGTAAGGGTAGCCTTGGTCTAGTCCACTTGGCAATGCTCTGTCAGGCATCGACCGCGGTCGGTGCTCACCGTTTCTTGACTGATCGTTCTGGAAATGGCTAGCGTGTGGGACATGGCGCGAACGAAGGAATTCGACCCGGACGCGGCGCTGCAGGCGGCCCTGGAGCTGTTCTGGCGGCGCGGCTACGAGGCCACCTCGATGGCCGATCTGGTCGAGGGGCTCGGCATCGCCCGGGCCAGCATCTACGCGACCTTCGGGAGCAAGCACGAGCTGTACCTGCGGGCGCTGGAGCGGTACGCCGAGCAGACCGATCCGGTCCTGCTGGCGGAACTGTCCCAGCCCGGCCCGGTGCTGCCGGCCGTGCGGGCGATGGTCCGCCGGTACGCGGCGGAGTCGGCCGGGGACGGGCGGGAGCGCGGCTGCTTCGTCACGAACACCGCCGTCGAGCTCGCCCCGCACGACCCCTCGGCGGCCCGTCGGGTGGGCGCCAGCCTCGGCCACCTGGAGGCGGTCCTCACCGCCGCCCTGGTGCGGGCCGGGGCGCAGGGCGAACTGCCCGCCGGGCGGGAGCCCCGGGCGCTCGCCCGGCTGCTGATGGTGCTGATGCAGGGCATGCGGGTGATGGGCAAGACCGCCGACGGCGCGGCCCGGGTGGGGGACGCCGCCGAGCAGGCCCTGACGCTGCTGGACCGGGACTGACACCGCTGGACCGGGACTGGCGCTGCTCGACGGGGGCTGACGGTGCCCGACCGGGATCGATGCTGCCCGGACCGGGACTGACGAGACGTTCGAAGGTCCGGTCGGACGGACTCTGCTGTCCCAATTCTGAACCGAACGGTCATTATAGGAGGGGCTCATGGGTGTCACAGGGGGGCGCATGCGCGGCGGTCCGGCGGGCCGGTCCGGCTTCGCGCTGCTCGGCGTCGTACAGGCGGTGCTGATCTTCACGATCATGGTCCTCACCGTGCCGCTGCCGCTGGTGGCCCGCGAGTTCGGGCTCGGGCCGTCCGGGGTGCTGCTGCTCAGCGCCGCGTACGGACTCACCTTCAGCTCGCTGCTGCTGCTCGGCGGCCGGCTCACCGACCGCCACGGCGGGCGCCGGATGCTCCGCTGCGGCCTGCTGCTGCTCGCCGCCTCCTCCGTCGCCTGCGCCCTCGCACCCGACTACCCCGTCCTGCTGGCGAGCCGTCTCGTCCAGGGCGCCGGCGCGGCCCTCACCGCGCCCGCGGCGGTGGCGGTGGTCCGTGCGCTGCACCCCGAACCCGCCGCCTACCGGCGGGCGATGGCCACCTGGGGCGGCCTGTCGGTGCTCGGCGCGACGGTCGGCAGCGTGGTGTCGGGCGCGGTCGCCGCCGCGGTCTCCTGGCGCTGGCTGTTCGCCGTGCCCGTGCTGGCCGCAGCCGCCGGACTCGCCCGCTGCGGCACGCTGCCCGCCGCCGCCCCCGCAGGGCGCCGCCCGGCCCTGGACCTGCGCGGCGCGCTCCTGGCCGCCACCGCCGTCTGCGCGGTGAGCTACGCCCTGGTGGCGTCCACCGACCACGGCTGGACCAGCCCCGAGGTGTACGGGCCGCTGCCCGCCGGGCTCGCCCTGCTGCGCGCCTTCGCCGCCGCCGAACGCCGCACCGCCGACCCCCTGTTGCCGCCCGGCTTCCTGGCCGACCGGCGCCGCGGCACCGCCCTCGCCGCCGTCATGGCGACCGCCGCCGGCACCGCGCTGACCTTCGTCCTGCTCTCGCTCTACCTCCAGCAGCTGCGCGGCTGGAGCGCCGCCGCCACCTCCGCCGCCTTCCTGCCGTACGCGGCCGTCCTGCTGCTGTCCGGGCGCCTGGCGGCCCTGCTGGTCCTGCGGCACGGGCCGGTGCCGGTCACCGCCGGCGGGCTCGCCGTGGCGGGCGCCGGACTCGGCCTGCTCGCCGGGCTCACCCCCGGCAGCGGGTACGCCACCGGGCTGCTGCCCGGACTGCTCCTGCTGCCCGCCGGAGCCGCCGCCGCCTTCGCCGGAGCGGCCGTCCTCGCCACCGGCGGGGTCGGGCCCGAGCGCACCGGCCTGGCCGCCGGCGTGTTCAACACGGCCATGGAACTCGGCCCCACCGCCGGACTGGCGGCCCTGATGTCGCTCGCCGCCACCCGCCCGAGCGTGGTCGGCGGCTACGCCGCGGCCTTCGCTGCGGGCGCCCTCGGCCTGGCGCTCACCGCCGTCGCGGTCGCCACCCTGCCCCGGTCCGCCAGCGCGGCGGAACCCCTGACCACCACACCACCAGAACCCACCAACCAGATCGAGGAGTTCACCTCATGACCACGCGTTTCGCCGACAAGTCCGTCCTGGTCACCGGCGGCGGCAGCGGCATCGGGCGGGCCATCGCGCTCGCCTTCGCCCGGGAGGGCGCCCGGGTCGCCGTCGCGGGCCGGACGGCCGCCCCGCTCACCGAGACCGTCGAGCTGATCGAGCAGGCCGGTGGCAAGGCGGTCGCGCTGACCGGCGACGTCACGAACGGCGAGGACGCCGCCCGCCTGGTCCGCGAGACCGTCGAGCAGTTCGGCGGGCTGGACGTCGCCGTCAACAACGCCGGGGTGATCGGCGCGCTCGGCCCGGTCGCCGACATCGACGAGGCCGAGTGGCAGCGGCTGATCGGCATCAACGTCACCGGCACGCTGCTCGCCATGAAGCACCAGATCGGCCACCTGCGGGCGCACGGCGGCGGCGCGATCGTCAATGTGTCGTCCAACCTGGGCGCCCACCGGCGGGTCGCGGGGGTCGGGGCCTACGCCGCCAGCAAGGCCGCCGTCACCGCGCTGACCCGCGCCGCCGCGCTCGACCACATCGCCGACGGTGTGCGGATCAACACGGTGAGCCCCGGCGCGGTGGACACCCCCATGTCGGGCCGGCCCGGCGAGAGCGCCGCCGAGAAGGCCGAGCGGATGCGGAACGACATCCCGGTCGGCCGGGCCGGCGCCGTGGAGGAGGTGGCCGCCGCGGTGCTGTACCTGGCCTCGGAGGAGGCGGGCTACACCGTCGGCAGCGACCTCGTCCTGGACGGCGGCTCCAGCGCCTGAGCCGTGCGGGCGGCGGCCCGGGCCCGGCCGCCCAGGGCCCGGCCGCGGCCCCTGAGCCGCGGTCGGGCGGGGCTCACTCGCCCAGCCAGTCCCCGGGCACGGCCTCGTACAGCGCCTCCAGGGCTTCCGGGGTGCGTGCCCGGGCCGTCATCCAGGCGTCCTCGACCACCGAGACCAGGACGTCCGGCCCCAGGTACCAGCGGCAGCCCCGGCCGAGCGCCGGCAACTCCAGGAAACCGTCCGGAAGTTCGTCCGGCGAATCGACGAAGTCGGTCAGCTCGTCGTCCTCCAGCAGCTTCTCCGTCATCGCCATCACCGCGGCCGCCGTCGACAGGCGCTCCTCCCAGGGCTCCCAGCGCTCCCGCGACGTGTCCGCGAGGTCCGGCCGCATCACCGTCGGCGGGTCCTCGCGCTCCACGTCGTCGAGCAGCACGCCCCAGTGCGCGCAGCCCTGGTTCTCCGCCCGGTAGACCAGCGCGCCGTCCAGCACGTACAGCTCGTCCGGCGTCAGCAGCACGTCGTGGTTGCTCGTGAGGTCCGCCCGCCGCCCGAACAACCGGTACGCCTCGCGCAGCGCCGCCGGCAGCCGCAGGCCCAGCCGCCGTTCGGCCGCGTCCAGTTCGGCGTCCGCGAAGCCGTCGTCCGGCCCCAGCGGCTCGCCCCAGTACGCGGCGAAGCCCCTGACGAGTGCCCAGGCGCCCGCGCGGCTGCGCACACTTCCGGCCATTGCGGTGCGTATGTCGAATTCCGTTTCGTCCACCCGCGCACCGTACGGCACCCCTGCGACAACGCCGCGGAACGCTTCGCGGCCCGTCCGGGCACGACCGGCCGAATCTGACGCGAACGCGTAATCCCGGGGACACCGGTTGATCACTGCGGGGTTCCCGCCGCGTCGCGTGGGCAGGACACGGTTTCGGCCGGAACCGACTTCACGAAAGGCGGACGCGCACCGCATGCCGACCGCACTGCACACCGCGCCCCGGGCGGGCCGCCGGAGCCGCTGGGGCGAACACGGGCTCGCCTGGGCCTTCCTGCTGCCCTCCCTGGCGGTCTTCGTCCTCTTCATCGGCTACCCGCTGGGGCGGACGATCTACCTGAGCGGACACGCCAACGACCTCTTCGGCGCGCCCTCCCGCTACGTCGGGACGAAGCACTACACCGACCTGCTGACCTCGGCGGACTTCCGCCGCACCCTCGTCACCACCGGGCTGTTCACGCTGCTCACCGTGGTGCCCGGGGTGCTCGGCGCGCTCGCGCTGGTGCTGCTGCTGGAGAACCGGATCCGCAGCGTACGGCTGCTGCGCTCCGCCTTCGCGCTGCCCTTCGCCTTCTCGGTCGCCAGCGCGTCCGTGGTCTTCGCGGTGTTCTTCAACCCCGCCAGCGGGGTGCTGAACGGCCTGCTCTCGCACGTCGGCCTCGGCCCCGTCGGCTGGCTGACCGACACCCGGTACGCGCTGGTCTCGGTGGCCGTCACCACGGTGTGGATGAACCTCGGCTACAACGTGCTGGTGCTCTCCGCCGGCATCGGCTCGATCCCGCAGGAGGTCGTGGAGGCGGCCCGCATCGACGGCGCGTCGGGCCTGCGACTGGCGCGCTCGATCACCGTTCCGCTGCTCGGCCCCAACCTGTTCTTCCTGACCGTGGTCTCCACCGTCCACGCGCTGCAGAGTTTCGGCCAGATCCACATCCTCACCAAGGGCGGGCCGGACGGCTCCACCCGGACCCTCGTCTACTCCGTCTACGAGAAGGCCTTCGCCTACGGCTCCAGCGACTTCGGCACCGCGAGCGCCCAGGCCGTGGTGCTGCTCGTGGTCGTCCTCGCCTGCACGGCCGTCCAGTTCGGCGTCCTGGAGCGGAAGGTGCACTACGCATGACCACCATCGCCACCACCGAGGACGTCGAGCGGCCCCGCCCGCGCACCCGCGCCCTCGCCGGCCGCTCCCCGCGCGACCTCCTCGGCCGCGCCGCCGTCTACCTGCTGCTCGCCGTCGCCGTCGTCACCGTGGCCTTCCCGGTGTACTACGCGATCGCCGGCGCGTTCATGGGGCCGTCCGAACTCTCCACCTACCCGCCCGCGTTGGTGCCGCACTCGGTCACCGGGCGGAACTTCTCCGGCGCCGTGGACGCGATCCCGCTGGCCCGCCAGTACGCCAACTCGGCGGTCGTGGCCACCGTCATCACCCTCGCCCAGCTGTTCACCTCGATCCTGGCCGCCTACGCCTTCGTCTTCCTGCCGCTGAGGGCGCGGGCCGCGGTGTTCGGGGTGTTCCTGGCGACGCTGATGGTCCCGTGGGAGGCCATCATCATCCCCAACTACCTCACGCTGTCCGGCTGGGGGCTCGGCAACACCTACTTCGGCCTGGTGCTGCCCTTCCTGGCCTCCGGCTTCGGCACCTTCATGCTGCGCCAGGCCTTTCGCCAGCTGCCCGGCGAACTGCGCGACGCCGCCCGGATCGACGGGGCCGGCCACTGGCGCTTCCTGTGGCGGATCGTCGTCCCGCTCAACAAGCCCGCGCTCGCGGCGCTGTCGATCTACGTCTTCCTGTCCGCCTGGAACCAGTACTTCTGGCCGCTGATCATCACCCGCACGGCGGACATGCAGACCCTGCAGATCGGTCTCACCTCGCTGCGCGACTCCGAGATGGCCGACCCCGGGCTGATCCTGGCCGGCGTCGTGCTCTCGCTGCTGCCCACCCTCGCCCTGGTGGTCTTCGGCCAGCGCTTCATCGTCCGCGGCCTCACCGCGGGCGCGGTGCGCTGACCGCCCCTACCGTCCACGCCCGTTCCCCCGATCAGAGAGAGAACCCCCGTGAAGAAGAGTGCACGCGCGCTCGCGGCCCTGCTGGTGGCCGGCCTGTCCCTGACCGCCTGCAGCTCCTCCGGCTCCGGCTCCGGCACCGGCGGCTCCAACGACGCCGCGGCGCCCGGCGCCCAGGCGCTCGACCAGGCGTCCGGCGTCACCGGCGTCGAGTTCTGGCACTCGATGACCGGCAAGAACGCCGAGGTGCTCACCGGCCTGGTCGACCAGTTCAACGCCGCGCACCAGGGCAAGATCGAGGTCAAGGCGCAGTTCCAGGGCAAGTACGACGAACTGGTCACCAAATACAAGGCCGCGGTGCAGCAGAAGGGCACGCCCGCCCTGGTGCAGGTCTACGACATCGGCACCCGGTTCATGATCGACTCCAAGCAGACCGTCCCCGCCCAGGCCTTCGCCGACAAGGACGGCTACGCGCTGGACGACCTGGACGCCAACATCCGCAACTACTACTCCGTCGGCGGCAAGCTGCAGTCGATGCCGTTCAACTCCTCGATGCCGCTGCTCTACCTGAACACCGACGCCTTCAAGGAGGCCGGCCTCGACCCGGCGCAGGCGCCCAAGGACCTCGACGAGCTGGGCGAGCTGGCGAAGAAGCTGACCAAGAAGGACGCCGACGGCAAGACCGTCCGCTACGGCTTCGGCGCGGCCATCTACGGCTGGTTCGTCGAGCAGCTGCTGGCCGAGTCCGGCGCCATGTACTGCGACAACGACAACGGCCGCAGCAACAAGGCCGGCAAGGTCGTGTTCGACTCCGCACAGGGCGCCCGGATCGTCCAGTGGTGGGCCGACCTGGTCAAGGGCGGCTACGCGGCCAACACCGGCCGCACCACCGACGACGCCCAGGCCGCCTTCAAGGCCGGCACGGTCGCGATGCACCTGGAGTCCACCGGCGTGCTGCGCGGCTACACCGAGGCGGCGAAGTTCGGTGTCGGCACCGCCGCCTTCCCGAAGGTCACCGCCGCCGACCAGGGCGGCCCGGTGATCGGCGGCGCCTCGCTGTGGATCAGCGGCCCCGGCCACTCGGACGCCGAGAAGCGCGCCGCCTGGGAGTTCGAGAAGTTCGTGACGGCCCCCGAGCAGCAGGCCGTCTGGCACACCGGCACCGGCTACTTCCCGGTCAACAAGAAGTCCCTGGACGACCCCAAGGACAAGGAGTGGGTGGCCAAGTACCCGCAGTTCCAGACCGCGATCGACCAGCTGAAGAGCACCAAGCCCACCCCGGCCACCGCCGGCTGCCTGCTCGGCGTGATGCCGCAGGCCCGCAAGGGCGTGGAGACCGCGATCGAGCAGACCGTCTCGGGCAGCAAGTCGGCCCAGCAGGCGCTGGCCGACGCGGCCAAGGAGCTCCAGCCGGCGATCGAGAGCTACAACAGCTCGGTCGGCTGAGCCGACACCGCCGCACCACCACGCTCCGGACGACGGCCCGCCCCGCGCAGCACGCGCCGGGCGGGCCGTCGCCCGTCGGGCCCGTTGCCCGTCAGGCCGAGGAAGCGAAGCAGCGTCCGTCAGGCCGTGAGCGCCTCGCCGTGCCCGCCGTCCGCCGGCAGGGCGCAGGCGGAGGCGAGCTCGTCGAGCGAGAGGCCGAGCGCGAAGGCCAGCGCCGCGATGGTGAAGAAGGACGGTGTGGGTGCCCGTCCGGTCTCGATCTTGCGCAGCGTCTCGGCCGAGACGCCGGCCACCGCCGCCACCTCGACCATGCTGCGCTCGCCACGCGCCTCGCGCAGCAGCGCGCCGAAGCGCTCCCCGCGCTCGCGCTCCCACGGGGTCAGCGGAGTCCTCACCATGGCGTCGAGTCTAGGCCCCGTCCGGCCCGTCGTCCCCGGGGCCCGTCGCGCCCAGGGCCCGTCGCCCCCAGGGCCCGTCGTCCTACTGCTCGGGCCAGGTGGGGAGGCTCGCCGGGCCGCCCGGACGGGTGGGGTTCAGCTCCAGGCAGAGGACGACGATGCTGCTCCTGCGCTCCTCGCTGTACGAGCCGAAGACCTCGTCCGGCTCCGTGTCGCAGGCGTGCTTGGCGTCACCGTCGTGGACGACCTTGGTGACCTTGTAGTCCGCGGTGGGCTTGGCGCAGTCGACGAGCTCCATCTTCGGCTTGCCGCCGCCGCCGAGGTCGTGCACGCAGTTGCCGACCTGCGCGGCCTCCGGCTCGGACTTGCTGGCGTAGTTCGACACGATCAGGCCGCCGGCCATCAGCGCGACCAGGAGGAGCGGTCCTCCCACGCGGCGGCCGAGCTTGCGGGCCCGGGAGGGCTGCGGGGTGGGGGTTCCGGCGCCCCAGGGCTGCTGGGCGGCCGGCTCGGCGGGCTGCGGGGTCTCGTCGACGGGGGTGGTCGGCGGGGTCGTCACGTGGATTCCTCATGGTCAGATCATCTGATTGCGCCGCCGAACACTAGCGGATCGCGGACCACCCCGATCACCACGTCTCCGCAGGCGGGCCGCCTGCGGCCGCCTCCCGTCCCCGCCGCCGACTCCCGTACGGAACCGCCCGGGTGATGCTCGTGCACCATCGACCGTGATACAAATACCGGTATAAGAATTGGATCCAGGGGAGTGGTCACCATGGTCGAACTCAAGTCGGACGCCGCCCTCGACGCGATGCGCGAGGCCGGGCGGGTGGTGGCGGACGCGCTCGCCGCCGTACGGGAGGCGGCTGCGCCCGGCGTCAGCCTGACGGAGCTGGACGAGGCGGCCCGCGGCGTGCTCGACGCCGCCGGGGCGAGCTCCCCGTTCCTCGGCTACCGCCCGTCCTTCGCGCCGGTCCCGTTCCCCGCCGTCATCTGCGCCTCGGTCAACGACGCCGTCGTGCACGGCATCCCGAACGGCTACCGGCTGCGCGACGGCGACCTGGTGAGCATCGACTGCGGTGCCGTACTGGACGGTTGGGCCGGTGACGCCGCCGTGAGCTTCACCGTGGGCACCGCCCGCCCCGAGGACACCGCACTGATCGAGGCCACCCAGCGCGCCCTGGACGCCGGCATCGCCGCCGCCGTGGTCGGCAACCGGACCGGCGACATCTCCCACGCCATCGGCCGGGTCGTCCGCGCCGGGCGCTACGGCACGCCGGAGGGGTACGGCGGGCACGGCATCGGCCGCCGGATGCACGAGGACCCGCACGTGTCCAACACCGGCCGCCCGGGCCGGGGTTACCCGCTGCGCCCGGGGCTGGTGCTGGCCATCGAGCCGATGCTGATCGCCGGCGGCCGGGACGACTACACCACCGACCCGGACGGCTGGACGCTGCGCAGCGGTGACGGCTCCCGCGCCGCCCACATCGAGCACACCGTCGCCGTCACCGAGGACGGCCCGCGCATCCTCACGCTCCGCTGAGCGCCCGCCGGCCCGGCGAGGGCCGGCACCGGGCCGGCACCGGGGTCGTACCCAGGCCCGCACGCGGCCCGCGCAGGCCCCTAAGCTCGACGTCATGACCAAAGGCGTGATGTTCGATTTCTCCGGCACCCTCTTCCGGGTCGTCTCCACCGCGGAGTGGCTGACGGCCCACACCGCCGCCGCCGGCCCCGGCCTGCCCGCCCGGGAACAGGCCGAACTGGTGGCCAGGCTGGAGGAGTTCGGTGCGCTGCCCGGAGGCGTCCCACCGCGCCGGATTCCGGGCGGGATCCAGGAGGCCTGGGACACCAGGGACCTGACCCCCGAACTGCACCGCACCGCCTACACCGCGCTGACCCGCGCCGCCGAGCCGCCCGCCGGCCTCGACGTCGACGCCCTGTACGAGTCCCACATGGCGCCCGAGAGTTGGCGCCCCTACCCGGACGCCGGGCCCGTCCTGCGCGAGCTGCGCCGCCGGGGCGTCCCGGTGGCCGTGGTGAGCAACATCGGCTGGGACCTGCGCCCGGTCTTCCGGGCCCACGGACTGGACGACCTGGTCGACACCTACGTCCTGTCCTACGAGATCGGCGCGCAGAAGCCCGACCCGGTGATCTTCGAGACCGCCTGCGCCCGGCTCGGGCTGGCCCCGGCCGACGTGCTGATGGTCGGTGACGACCGGGTCTGCGACGGCGGCGCGACCGCGCTCGGCTGCGGCTTCCACGCCGTCGACCACCTGCCCGTCGACCGGCGCCCGGACGCCCTCGCTCCACTGGTGGCGGCACTGCCGGAGTGACGCGCCCGGGGTGACGGAGGACACGAGGTGGCGCCCCGCCGCCCGGAGTAGCGTGCGGGGCATGAACGATCAGGACTTCACCACCCGCGTCACCGTCCGCGGGTACGAGACCGACAGCCAGGGCCACCTCAACCAGGCGGTCTACCTCCAGTACGCCGAGCACGCCCGCTGGGAGTACCTGCAGGCGGCCGGGATCCGCCAGGCCGACCTCGTCGCCAAGGGCGTGGGCCCGGTCGTCCTGGAGACCACGGTCAAGTACCTGCGGGAGCTGCGCGCGGGCGACTCGGTGGACGTCAGCTGCTCGTTCAGCTGGCGGGACGGCAAGACCTTCCAGGTGGTGCAGCGGCTGGTCCGCGAGGACGGCGTGCTGGCCGCCGAGATCACCGGCGTCGGCGGCATCCTCGACCTGGCCGCGCGCCGGCTGGTCGCCGACCCGCGGGAGCCGCTGCGCGCGCTCGCCTCCGACCCGGCCGTGCTCGGTCTCTGACCCGCGTCCGATCGGCCCCGCCGGGTCCCGACCCGGGCTCCGATCCGCGTGACCACACCGTCCGTCCCTCCACCGCCGGAGGCCGCACCTCGCTGCGGCCTCCATCCGGATCCGGCCTCCATCCGGATGCCGCCTGCCCCCGATGCCGCCTGCCCCCGGATGCGGCCTGCATCCTGACGGGGCGTCCACCGGATGCCTTCTGCACCCCGCAGTCGGGGGTTTGCCCCACCCCCGACCGGCCCGCTGCCCGGATGGGGCCAAGAACCCTGTCACAGCAGACTCTTGGGCATGCCGAAGAACACGATCACCGTCACCGCCGCCGCGACCGCGGCCGCCGCCCTCGCCGTCACCGCGCTGACCGCCCTGCCCGCCGCCGCCGACGCCGAGCGGTCCGGCGGGGCCCGCCTCACCTGGTCCGCCTGCCAGGGGCAGGTCGACCCGCGCCAGCAGTGCGCCACCGTCACCGTCCCGCTGGACTACCGCGATCCGCACGGCGAACAGATCACCCTCGCGGTCTCCCGCATCCCCGCCGCCAGGCCGGACCAGCGCCACGGCGTCCTGCTCACCATCCCCGGCGGGCCGGGCGGCTCCGGCCTCAACGTCCCGAGCAACGCCGCCAAGCGCCTGCCGCAGTCCGTCCTGGACCGCTTCGACCTGGTCGGCTTCGACCCACGCGGCGTGGGCCGCTCCACCCCGGTCAGCTGCGGCCTGGACCGCTCCGACCTGTCGATGGTCAAGCTGCACTCCTGGCCCGCCGCCGACGGCACGATCGACGGGAACGTCGCCTACGCGCGCCGCGTCGCGGAGACCTGCGCCCGCAACGGCGGCCCGGTGCTGCGCAGCATCTCCACGCCGAACGAGGCCCGCGACATCGACGCCATCCGCCGGGCGCTCGGCGAGCGCCGGATCTCCGCCTGGGGCACCTCCTACGGCACCTACGCGGGCGCGGTCTACGCCACGATGTTCCCCCAGCGGACCGACCGGATCGTGCTGGACAGCAACGACGACCCGGACCCGACCCGGGTCGAGCGCGGCTGGCTCGCCGCCTACGGCCAGGGCGTGGAGGACCGCTTCCCGGACTTCGCCGCGTGGGCGGCCTCGCCCGGCAACCCGGACCGGGTCGCGGACACCCCCGAGGAGGTCCGTCCGCTCTTCCTCGACCTCGCCGGCCGCCTGGACCGCACGCCGCTGCCCTGGCCCGGCGCCGATCCGGCGGAGCTGAACGGGAACGTGCTGCGCGAGGCGATGCTGCAGAGCATGTTCGCGGACGCGAAGTTCCCCGACCTCGCCCGACTGATGCTGGCCGGCCTCGGCCGCCGGCCGCTGCCCGCGCCGGTGACGCCGCCGGAGCAGGCGGTGCAGAACTCGATCGCCGTCGCGGTCGGCACCCTGTGCAACGACGTCGACTGGCCCACCGACCCGGCCGCGTACGCCAAGGACGTCGCCGCGGAGCGCGCCGCCCGTCCGCTCACCGCGGGCATGCCGGTGAACGTGTCGCCCTGCGCCTTCCGTCCGTTCGGGCCCGCCGAGCCGGCGGTGGAGGTGACCGACCGGGGCCCGGCGAACGTGCTGCTGACCCAGAACCTGCGCGACGTCGCGACCCCGTACCGGGGTGCGCTCAAGCTGCGTGCCGCGCTGGGGGAGCGGGCCCGGATGGTCACGGTGGACTCGGGCGGTCACGACGTGTACGTGGCCAACGGGAACGCCTGCGGCGACGCGGTGGTGACGGACTACCTGGTGACCGGGCGACGCCCGGCCGAGGACGTCTTCTGCCCGGCGGGCTGAACGGACAGCCGATCGGGCGGCCCAGCCGCAGCCGAGCGGCGGCCGAGCCGCCGTCAGGAGCCGGCCGAGGACCGGAAAGCTGGGTATCGGCTGGGGAGTTGCCGAACGGACGCTGAACGGCCACTACGGCACGCAGGGCCAACAGGCCGTGGGCGAACGGCCCTTGTCCCTGCGTGCACGTCCGTTCGACCCTCGCGAATGAGTCGAATCTGTCGCGATTTTGTGACAATCCTTCGCCTGCACCCCGCCCGCAAGGTGTGTCCACGGCCTTAATGTTCGAACTATGTCACCGAAGAGCCGTCGCCGCATACCCGCCCCGGACCCGGGCGACACCTGGGTGCCGCGCCCGAGGCGCCGTGAGACCCCCCTCGGAATCCTGGGCCACGCGGCCAAGTTCCTCGGCGCCAGCGTGCTCGGCGGCGTGCTGCTGGCCGGCCTGATCCTCCCGGCGGCCGGCGCGGTGGGCCTCGGGGCGAAGAACGGCGCCGAGGGCTTCGAGAGCATCCCCGACGACTTCAAGACCCCGCCGCTCACCCAGGCCACCCAGATCTTCGACGCCAACGGCGGGCTGATCGCCAAGGTCTACGAGCGCGACCGCACCGTCCTCACCGCCGACCAGATGTCCCCGCTGATCCGCCAGGCGCAGGTCGACATCGAGGACGCCCGCTTCTACGAGCACGGCGCGGTGGACCTCAAGGGCGTCCTGCGGGCCGTCACCAAGAACGCCGAGAGCGGCGCCACCGTCCAGGGCGCCTCGACCCTGACCCAGCAGTACGTGAAGAACGTCAACGTGGAGAAGGCCGGGGACGATCCGGAGGCGGTGCGCGAGGCGCAGCGCAAGACGCTCGGCCGCAAGATCCAGGAACTCCGGTACGCCATCAAGCTGGAGGAGGACCTGAGCAAGGAACAGATCCTCACCAACTACCTGAACATCACCTTCTACGGCCACCAGGCGTACGGCATCGAGGCCGCCTCGCAGCGCTACTTCAGCAAGGCCGCCAAGGACCTGACCCTCCCCGAGGCGGCGATGCTCGCCGGGCTGGTGCAGAACCCGTCGCAGTACGACCCGAAGCTGCACCCGGTGGCCGCCCAGAAGCGCCGCGACACCGTCCTGGACAAGATGGTGGAGAGCAAGCACATCACCGCGGACCAGGCCAGGGAGGCGAAGGCCGCCCCGCTGGGCCTCGACTACAAGGACCCGCAGAACGGTTGCATCACCGCCAAGGCGGGCATGGGCTTCTTCTGCGACTACGTGCGCCACGTGGTCAAGCAGGACCCGGCGTTCGGCAAGAGCGCGGCCGAGCGCAAGACGCTGTGGGACACCGGCGGCCTGAACATCTACACCACGCTGGACCCGGAGAAGCAGGCCGCCGCCCAGAACGCCGTCTCCACCAAGGTGTACGTCACCGACCCGGTCTCGGCCGCGATGACGATGGTCCAGCCCGGCACCGGCAAGATCCTGGCGATGGCGCAGACCCGCCCGTACGGGCTGGCCAAGGAGAAGAACGAGACCGTCGTCAACTACAACGTGGACGCGGCGATGGGCGGGGGCATCGGCTTCCAGCCCGGCTCCAACTTCAAGCCGATCGTGGCCGCCGCGGCCCTGGAGGCCGGCCTGTCGTCGACCCAGCGGTACGACGCGCCGAACCGGATGGACTGGCCGACGATGAAGACCTGCGACGGCACCTGGAAGAACCTCGACAAGGGCAAGAAGACCGGGACGATCCCCAACGAGTCCGAGTCGGAGAAGGGCCCGTACGAGCTGAAGCAGGCCATGGCGCTCTCGGTCAACACCTACTTCGTGCAGATGGAGCAGGAGATCGGCCTCTGCGCGGTCAAGCAGATGGCCAACAAGCTGGGCGTGGCCGGCAAGGCGGACGGCTCGCCGCTGCAGGAGGTGCCCGCACTCGGCCTCGGCACCCAGGAGGTCAGCCCGCTGACCATGGCCAACGTGTACGCGACCTTCGCCGCCCGGGGCAGCTACTGCGCGCCGATGGCGATCAACCGGATCACCACGGTGGACGGCAAGGAGGTGCCGGTGCCGCAGGCCCAGTGCAGCCAGGCGATGTCCGAGGACACCGCGGACGTGATCAACAGCGTGCTGCTCGGGGTGACCGAGAAGGGCGGCACCGCGCGGGACCTCGGCCTGGACGACGGCCGTCAGATCGCCGGCAAGACCGGCACCACGGACGAGAAGAAGTCGGCCTGGTTCACCGGCTACACGGGCAACCTGGCCGGCTCGGTCTGGCTCGGCAGCCCGGGCACCAAGGTGCCGATGCGCAACATCCGGATCGGCGGCAAGTACCAGGCCGAGGTGTTCGGTGCGACCGGCCCGGGGCCGATCTGGCAGAAGGCGATGAGCGACGCGGTCCGGAACATGCCGGAGAAGGACTTCACCACCGTCTACATCCCGGACCCGCCCAAGCGCGACCCGAACTGCAGCACCCCCAGCGGCTCGCCGGGTTCGGTGACCTGCACCGGCGCCCCCGCCACCGGCGGCTCCGGGAACAACGGCAACAACGGGAACAGCGGCAACAACGGCAACCAGGGCAAGCCGCGCGGCACCGACCAGACCGGCCGCTCCGCGCCGTCCACCCCGGCCGACCCCGAGGACCGGTAGCCGGAGCCCGCCCCCGGCCGGCCCCGCCTGAGTACCCGTACTCATGCGGGGCCGCGCCGCGTCGGCGGACGATGGCGCCATGCCGCACAGCATCCTCGGCGTCCCCGCCGTCCTCTGCCCCTCGATCGGCTACCTGGCCGGCTACCTGGTGATCGGCCTCGCCGCCGCGCACGAACTGCGCGCGGGCAGGAGCACCGCCGGCGCCGTGCGGCAGTGGACGGCGGTGGTCTGGACGATGCCGGGCTTCCTGTCCGCGATGACGCTCAACCCGTTCCCGGACGGCACCGCGGCCCGCTTCCTCTCCGCCACCGCCCTCGGCGCGGCCGGCAACGCCGCGCTGCTCGCCCTCATCGCGCACGCCCTCGGGCTGGGCTGAGCACCCTGTTACCGGGCCTCGACCGGTTCGCCGCTGTCCTGGTCGAGGTTGAACACCCGCCGGTAGGAGTCGGTCACCACGGTGATCTGCTCCCGCCCGGTCCAACTCGCCTCCACCAGGCGGGCGTCGTCCGGGCTCCCGCCGATGTCGGCCAGCGACCAGCGCCGCGCCCCCCAGCCCTCGCCGGCCTCCAGCAGGATCTGCCAGTGATCGCCGGGCGCCGACCCGGAGGCGTACGAGCGGTGCACCACCACCAGCGACCGTTCCGCCCCCGCCGGTGCGGTCTCCCGGCTGCGGGTCTCGGCCGCCGACACCTTGTGCGCGGCCAGCACGCCGAGCAGGAACACCACCCCGGCGGTCACCGTGACCGTGCGGGTGGCCGTCCGCAGGGCGGCGGCGCGCAGGTCGCCCAGCCAGGCGGCCGCGATCAGCGCCGCCAGCGCCGCACCGAGCAGCAGCTCCGGCCGGTTGAGCAGGTCGGCGACCAGCATCCGGCCGCCCGAGCGGCTCTCCCACTGGCCCTCGGTGTACAGCAGTACGGCGGCCAGCCCGAAGGCCGCCAGCAGCCGGACCAGGACGCGCCTGGTCCGGGACGTCCGCTTGTCCATCGTCCCCCCGTTCACGGTGTCACAGCTCGGCGAGCAGTGTGCGGCCCTCCGGCCAGTCGTCCAGTCCGGACTCGGAGTTGAGGTGCCCGAACGCGCCCGGCTCGACGTACCGGGCGCCCCAGGCCGCGGCGAAGGCACGGGCCCGGTCGGGGGAGACCCACGGGTCGTCGGTCGAGGAGACCACCACGGTCGGGAACGGGAACGGCGCCAGTGCCACCGGGCGGAAGCCGGTCAGCTCGGGCACCTCCGCGGTGTCGACGTCGGCCGGGGCGACCAGCAGCGCGCCGCGGACGGCGGCGGTGCGGTCGGCGCCGGCCGTGGCCACCCAGTGGGCCGCGGTGATGCAGCCCAGGCTGTGGGCGACCAGCACCACCGGGCCCTCGGCGGCGGCCGCCGCCACCGCCGCGTCCACCCGGGCCACCCAGTCCGCCCGCTCCGGGAGCTCCCAGTCCGCCTGCTCGACCCGGCGGAAGGACTCCGGCTCGGCGGCCTCCCAGCGGGTCTGCCAGTGCTCGGGGCCCGAATTCTGGTAGCCGGGCAGGACGAGGTAGGTGGTGCGGTCCGGCATCGGGCTCCTCCGGAGAAGGTCGGTCGTGGGCAGCAGGAGTCTAGGACGCGGTGCGTACGGTGCCGCAGCCGGGCGGCAACCGGCGCGCACTCCTTGCAACCGGCGTGCGCACCTCCGGATGCGCCGTCATGCGCCCGGTGCGCCCTGTTGCCAACGGTGCGACGGGTGCGGCACGTTGGACCGGGCCCGGGGTGGGCGCCACCACCCGCCGCCCGCACGGGACCTGACGTCCGATCACACGGAGGGATGCCGACGATGGCACCGAAGATCCTGCTCGTCACCGGGGACGCCGCCGAATCGCTGGAGGTGTTCTACCCCTACCAGCGGCTGCGCGAGGAGGGCTACCAGGTCGACATCGCGGCACCGACCAAGAAGCGCCTGCAGTTCGTGGTGCACGACTTCGTCGAGGGCTACGACACCTACACCGAGAAGCCCGGCTACAGCTGGCCCGCCGACATCGCGCTCGCCGACGTCGACCCGGCCGACTACGCGGCCCTGGTCATCCCCGGCGGCCGCGCCCCCGAGTACCTGCGCAACAACCCCGACGTGCAGCGGATCGCGCAGCACTTCTTCACCGGCGACAAGCCGGTCGCACAGATCTGCCACGGCCCGCTGATCACCGCCGCCGCCGGGGTCCTGGACGGCCGCCGCACCTCCGCCTACCCGGCGCTGGCCCCGGACATCAAGGCCGCGGGCGCCGAGTTCGTCGAGAGCGAGGCCGTGGTGGACGGCGTGGTCGTCTCCGCACGCGCCTGGCCCGACCACCCGGCGTGGCTGCGGGCGTTCATCGAGGTCCTGCGCAAGCACGCCCCGGTGGCCTGACGCCCCGGCCCGACGCCCCGGCCCGCCACCGTCGTCGAACCCGCGGCCGGACCCGGGGCCCGGGGCCCCCCCCCCCCCGGGGGGGGGGGGGCCGGGCGCGGGGGGGGGGGGCGCCCCCCCCGGGGCGGGGGGGGGCGGGGCCCCCCCCCGGCGCGGGGTGGGATAGCCGGGC
>NZ_JBEOUW010000065.1:24011-44631 GCF_040303045.1 Kitasatospora sp. NPDC096140 | reverse complement strand
CGGGCGGCGTAGTCGTAGTCGTTGGTGTGCACGGCGCGCAGGCTCTCGGCGAGCGTCTTCAGCGGCGCGGGCAGGTCCCGGTAGGCGCACGGGGTGCTCAGCCGGCGGAGTCCACCAGGCTGAGCGGGGCGGGGTCCTGGGCGACCGACCCGGGACCGCCGGTCAGCCGGGACAGCCGGCCCGGCCACCAGAACTTCCGGCCGGTGTCGATCGCCAGCGCCGGGACGAGCACCGAGCGGACCAGGAAGGTGTCGATCAGGACGCCGAGCGCCACCATGGTGCCGATCTCGATGAACGCCGTCTGCGGGGAGGCGGTGAGCGCACCGAAGGTCGCCACCAGGACGGCGCCGGCGCTGGTGATCACCCCGCCGGTGGCGGACAGGCCGCGGCGGATGCCGTCGGCGTGCCCGAGCGCGCCGACCTCCTCCCGGATCCGGTGCAGCAGGAAGATGTTGTAGTCCACCCCGAGGGCGACCAGGAACAGGAAGGCCATCAGCATGACCTGGATGTCCACGGCCGGGAAGTGGAACACCTTGTCGAACAGCTGCCAGCTGATGCCGAGCGCGGCGAAGTAGGACAGCACCACGGTGAGCATCAGCAGCACCGGGGCGACCAGCGCGCGCAGCAGCACGATCAGGATCAGGAAGACCACGGCCAGCACCAGCGGGATGACCAGCTTGCGGTCGTGGGCCTGCGCGATCTCCTTGTCCTGCTCGATGGCGGTGGGGCCGCCGATCAGGGCGTTGGAACCGGGCACCGCGTGGGCCGCGGTGCGGATCCGCTCCACGGCGGCGACGGCGGCCGGGCTGTCGGCGGCGTCCTTGAGGACGGCCCGGACCATGGTCTGGGAGCCGTCGTTGGAGGCCTTCGGCGCGCTGACCTCGGCCACCCCGTCGACGCCCTTGACCGCAGCGGCGACCGCGGTGGCCGCCCCGGTGTCGGAGATGACGATGACGGGCTTGGTCCGGCCGGCCGGGAAGTGCGCGGCCAGCAGTTCCTGGCCGGCCACCGAGCCCGGCTTGCCGGTGACCACGTGGGCGTCGTCCAGACCGGTCTTGATGCCGACCGAGCCGAACGCCACCACGCCGAGCAGCAGCGCGGAGGTCAGCCAGACCGTCCGGGGCCGACGGCTGATCCGGGTGCCGATGCGGTCCCAGACCGTGCCGTTGCGGGCGGCCTTGGCGCGCCGACCGGTCAGCGGTGCCCCGGGGCGCGGGATCGCCGGCCAGAAGATCCAGCGGCCGAGGATCACCAGCAGCGCCGGCAGCAGCGTGGTCATCGCGATGAAGCCGCAGATCACGGCGAGCGTGCCGGCCGGTCCGAAGGTGTAGTTGAAGCCCATGTCGGCGGCGAGCAGGCAGAGCAGGGCGATGGCAACGGTCGCCGCGGAGGCGCCGATCGCCGGGACGGAACGGCGCAGCGCGATCTTCATCGCGACGTGCCGGTCCTCGTGCTCGTACAGTTCCTCGCGGTACCGGGCGAGCAGCAGCATCGCGTAGTCGGTCCCGACGCCGAACAGCAGCGCGGTGACCACGATGCCGTTGCCGGAGTCCACCGTGACGCCGGTGACCTCGGCCATCACGTAGGTGAGGCCGCGGGACAGCGCGAAGGCGAAGCCGACGGTCAGCAGCGGGAGCAGCCAGAGCGAGGGGCTGCGGTAGGTGTAGAGCAGCAGGCCGGCCACGACGACGATGGTGACCAGGGTCAGCACGTGTCCGGTCGACTTGGCCGCGTCCGCGGCGTCCAGCGAGGACCCGGCCGGGCCGGTGAGCTTGGCGGTCAGCCCGTCCGGCAGGTTGCCGGTGGCCTGGTCGCGGACCTTCTCCGCGTCCACGGGCAGCTTGGTGGTGTTGCTGTCGAGCGGGACGACGACGCTGAGCGCCCTGCCGTCGGAGGAGGTGGAGACGGCCTGCACCGGTCCGACCGCCCAGTCCCCGAAGGCCTTGCGGTCGGCCTCCGCCTTGGCCTTGTCGGCCTCGGTGACACCGGAGTCACGGACGTAGACCACGATGCCGTTGGAGATCTTGGCGTCGGGGAAGTTGTCGGCGGCGTTGGCCGCGTTGGTGGACTCGGCCCCGCGGGCGAGTTCGACGGTGACGCTGTTCTTCTCGACACCGGAGAGCTTGGCGCCCAGCGGTACCGAAACGACGGTGGCGATGATCCAGGCGACCAGCACCAGCCATTTGCCCACCCGGCTCCCCGGTAACCCGAGGAATCCGCCGCCGGACTTGCTGGATCCCGACATGGGATGTTCTCCTCATCTGTGGAGGCGTGCAATTCGATGAAGCCACGTCGATTCGGCGTGGTGCTGCGACTTCCGCTGCCGGGTCGCCCAGTTGCCGCTGGACGGCCCGGTGTTCCCTTTCCGGGAACGCACGGGGATCAGTTGTTCGGACGGTCCGGTCCGGGTTCGTCCGGTATCCCGCCGGTTGCGGGCTGCGCCGGGAAGGCGAAGAACCGGGTGAGCACCGCGCGGGCGCCCGGCGGGGTTTCCGACTCGGGGCGCTTGTAGCGGTAGAGCAGTTTGATGTACTCCTCGAAGAACTCCAGGAGTTCGTCGTAGGTGACCTTGATCTGCCCCCGGGAGATGGGCAGTCCTTCTCCCCAGGGCCCGTCCTCCGATCCGGCCTCCAGTTGGAGCCTGGCGAAGTGCTCCAGGTCGAAGGCCAGGTCGAGCCTGGTCATCTCGTCGATGACGGCACGCATCTCCGGACTCTGGTCGACCCGGCGGGGGATCCGCAGATCCACCGGCGCCGTGCGCCACCAGCGTTCCCGGCCCTTGGAGAGTTCCGGGACCTCTTCGATGAAGCCGTGCTGAGCCATCTGTCGAAGGTGGTAACTGGTCAGGCCGCTGCTTTCGCCGAGGGCCTTGGCCAGCGTGGTTGAGGTGGCCGGCCCGGACCTGAGCTGCTGCACGATCCGGTTCCGCAGCGGGTGCGCCAACAGGCGTAGTGCCTCGATGTCGGTGACCTCACGTGTGACCGGCTTCGCATCGCGATCGACCATGCCACCACTGTAGGGGTTGCAAAATCTCCTTGCAAGTCTTCTTTGCAAGGAGATTTTGCTTGCTCCCAAGGGAGTTGACTCACCGTCCGGTCGGCAGGGCGGCCAACTCGGCCGCCACGTCGTACTTCTGCACCCAGGACACGTCCGCCACCAGCGCGGACATCGCACCACCGGCCCCGCCGGGACCACCCGCGCCACCGGCGCCTCCGGGGCGGTCCGGACCGCCCGGACCACCCGAGCCGCCCGGACCGCCCGGGCCTCCGGCGGGCGGCGCCAGCCGCTGCGAGCCGCCCGCCAACGAGCCCGCGCGCACCCGCGAGGTGTGGTCGAGCCGCAGCCGCTCGTACCGCTGCAGCGCCTCCGCCAGCCCCTCCGGGCCGGGCGCGCGGTCGGCCAGCACGGCGGCCAGCGCGACGGCGTCCTCGATCGCCTGGCTGGCGCCCTGGCCGTGGTGCGGCAGCATCGGGTGGGCGGCGTCGCCGAGCAGCGTGGTGCGCGGCGTGCTCCAGCCGGGCAGCGGCTCCCGGTCGTACAGCGTCCAGTGCCACGTCTCCGTCGCCGCGGCCAGCAGGGCGGTCGCGGCCGGGTCCCAGCCCGCGAACGCGTCGAGCAGCGCCCCGCGGTCGCCGGGCCGGCTCCAGGACTCCGCGCTGCCGCCGGTGTCCGGCAGCACGGCGACGAAGGAGATCTGCCGCCCGCCGTCCACCGGCTGGGCCATCAGCCGGAGTTCGGCGCCCGCCCACACGTACATGGTGTCCGGGGCGACCTCCGGGACGAGCCCGGCCGGGACGACGCCGCGCACCGCGGCCGTCCCCGAGAAGACCGGCTCGTCCGGGTGGCCCAGGGCCCGGCGGACCACCGAGTGCACCCCGTCCGCACCGACCAGCAGATCGGCCCGCGCGGCCGTTCCGTCGGCGAACTCCAGTCGCACGCCGTCCGCCGCTTCGGTGAACCCGACCAGCCGCCGGCCGGTCCGGATCGCCCCGGCCGGCACCTGCTCCGCCAGCAGGGCGTGCAGGTGGGCGCGGTGCACCGTGTAGTGCGGGGCACCGAACTCGGCCTCCCAGGAGTCGCCCATCGGCTGCCTGGTCAGCACCTTCGCCCCGTTGAACAGCCGCACCTCCAGCGCCTCCGGCCGCACCGCGATCGCGCGCAGCCGGTCGGCGAGCCCGAAGCGGTGCAGCAGCCGGCTGCCGTTCGGGGCCAGGTGCAGGCCGGCGCCCACCTCCCGCAGTGCGGGCGCCTGTTCGAAGACTTCGACCCGAACTCCCTTGCGGTGCAGCGCGGTTGCGGCAGCAAGCCCGCCGATGCCGGCCCCGACCACTGCGACCCGCAGGTCCTCCTCGGCCATCGGCCGATCCCCTTTCGCTCCGCCCGGCAGTCCGCCGGGCCCGTTCTCGTCCACGGACAGGAAAAAGGGCCGACCGGACGGCCGGCCCCGAAATGCGCCGCACCTACCGCCGGGCCGGCACCGGAATTCCGCCGCCGCACGGCAGCCGCCGGGACAGGTATCCCAGCAGGTCGCTCCGGTGCGTTTCCGGATAGAAGTGGTCCCCGGCGAACAACCGGTGCTCGAATCCGGCCGAGGTCAGTTCGGCCCAGGTCCGGATGCCGGCCAGGTCGCAGCGCGGGTCACTGATGCCGACGCACCCGGCGACCGGCACGTCCAGCACCGCGCGGTCCGGGCGGTAGGTCCGCAGGACCCGGTAGTCGGCCCGCAGGGCGGGCATCAGCAGCTCGCGCAGGGCCGGCTCGGCGAAGGCGTCCAGCCGGTGCCCCGAGACCTCCCGCAGGGAGGCCAGGATCTCCTCGTCGCCGTCGCCCGGGAAGTCCCCGGGGACCACCCGGTGCGGGGCGACCCGCCCCGAGGCAACCAGCAACTCCGGCTGCCGCACCGGCAGTTCGGCAAGCCGTCGGGCCACCTCGTAGGCCACCGCCGAGCCCATGCTGTGGCCGAACAGCGCGTACGGCCGGTCCAGCCAGGGCAGCAGTGCGGCCACCGACCGGTCGGCCAGCTCGTCCATCGAACCGACCGGCGGCTCGGCCAGCCGGTCCTGCCGCCCGGGGTGGCACGCGGCGAGCACCGCCACCCCGGACGGCAGGCCGGACTGCCAGTCGGCGAAGGCGGCGGAACCGGCCCCGGCGTGCGGGAAGCACACCAGGCGCAGCGCCGGGGGCTCGACCCCCGGGCGGTGCCGGAACCAGGACGCGTCGCCGGAATTCTTCGGATCAGCCATTTCCCGTCCTCCTCCATCCGGCCGTAGCATAACCGGCGGGAATTCCCCGGGGCGAACGATTCCGACGTATCGAATTAATATAGCCGGACCTTGGAGAATGCCTGCGGGAGCCACGCGCCCGGCCTTCCCCGGCGCATTCCATGGAATTCCGGAGGCACTCCGCGGGCGTTTCCAGGGCCGCTCGGGGAACGCTCCGGGAACGCGCCGGGAACGCTCCGCGGGCCGCTCCGGGGCCGCCGCCGGCCGCACCTCCGGGGCCCCGGCCGGACGCCCCCGCGCTCCGGTGTGCCGCTTCCGGAACCACCGGGGTGTAGTTACCTACACCGGTGGACTCGGGGGTAAGACCCACTGCACCGGGCCGCCCGCGCGGCCAGACTTGAGGCCACGGAGCCAACGGGCTCCCGAATGGGGAGAGTTCATCATGGTGGACCAGACGTCAACCGTCCGGAGGGCAGGGTTCCCGGGCGCCCTGAGCGGCAGGCGGCTGCGGCTCGACTTCAAGGCACCGCTGCGCGGGCTGCGCCTCTTCGCACTGAAGATCCCGGCACTGGTGCTGTTCGCCCTCTCACTGGCCTCGATCGGCTACCTCCTCCTCGGGGTGGGCGTCCTGCTGCTCCCGGCCGCCACGGCCGGGCTGCGCCGGGTCGCCGACGCCGCCCGGCGGCTCAACGGCCGGTGGGCGGGCGTCGAGATCGCCCGGCCGTACGCACCCAGGCCCGAGTTCAGCGCCGGCCCGGTGGGCTGGGTGGAGCGCGTCCGCTGGATCCTGACGGACCGTGCGACCTGGCGGGACCTCGCCTGGGCGGTCACCGACCCGGTGGTCGGCGGCGTCGCGGCCCTGCTGCCCGCCGCGCTGATCGCGTACGGGATCGAGGGCGTGCTGCTGCCGTTCCTGTGGCACCCGCTCACCTCGGCCGGGTACGAGGACTGGTACGCCCTGGTGATCCACGTGCACGGCAGCTTCGGGATCGGCGCCCTGTTCGCCGTCCCGATCGGCCTGGCGTCCATCGCCCTCGGCCTGACCACCGGCCCGGCCCTGCTGCAGCTGCACGGCCGCTGGACGGCCGCGCTGCTGGCCCCCAGCGCCGAGGCCATCCTCGGGCAGCGGGTCGAACAACTCGCCGCCACCCGAACGGAGGTGGTGGACAGTCAGGCCGCCGAGCTGCGCCGGATCGAGCGCGACCTGCACGACGGCGCCCAGGCCAGGCTGGTCGCGATGGGCATGCGGATCGGCGCCGCCGAGCAGCTGCTGTCGAGCGACCCGGAGGCGGCCCGCCGCCTGCTCGCCGAGGTCAAGGACTCCTCGTCCAAGGCGCTGAGCGAGCTGCGCAACCTGGTCCGCGGCATCCACCCGCCGGTGCTCTGCGACCGCGGCCTGTCGGAGGCGGTGCGCGCCCTGGCCCTGGACAGCCCGCTGATCGTCGAGGTGGTCTCGGACGTCCCCGGCCGGGTGTCGCTGCCGGTCGAGTCCGCCGCCTACTTCGCGGTCTCCGAGCTCCTGACGAACGCCACCCGGCACTCCGGTGCCGCCCGGGTCTGGATCGACCTCGCGCACAGCGACAACCTGCTGCGGATCTCCGTCAGCGACGACGGCCACGGCGGGGTGGACCCGGACAAGGGCAGCGGACTGCGCGGAATCGAGCGCCGACTGGCCGCCTTTGATGGCATCCTCACCCTGAGCAGCCCCGAGTCCGGTCCGACCATGGCGATTCTGGAGATCCCGTGCGTGTTGTCATCGCCGAAGACCTCGTCCTCCTGAGGGAGGGGTTCGTCGCCATCCTGGAAGCCGCCGGCCTGGAGGTGGTGGCGGCGGTCAGCACCGGGCCGGACCTCCTGGAGGCCCTGCTCACCCAGCGGCCGGACGTCGCGGTGGTCGACGTCCGGCTGCCCCCCACCTTCACCGACGAGGGTCTGCGGGCCGCCATCGCGGCCCGCAAGGAGATCCCCGGGCTTCCGGTGCTGGTGCTCTCCCAGTACGTCGAACAGCTCTACGCCCGCGAGCTCCTGGCGGACAACAGCGGCGGCGTCGGGTACCTGCTGAAGGACCGCGTCTTCGACGTCGCCCAGTTCATGGACGCGCTGCACCGGGTCGCCGGCGGCGGCACCGCGCTGGACCCGGACGTCATCTCCAAACTGCTCTCCGGCGGGCGGCAGTCCAGCGCCCTGGCCCGGCTCACCCCGCGCGAGCGGGAGGTGCTGGCCCTGATGGCCGAGGGGCGCTCCAACGCGGCGATCGCCCAACGCCTGGTGGTCAGCGGACGGGCCGTCAGCAAGCACACCGCGAGCATCTTCGCCCGGCTCGACCTCCCCGAGGACGACGACGACAACCGCCGGGTGCTGGCTGTCCTCGCCTACCTCAACGGCTGACCACCGCCCCGGCCCGGCCCCCACCCGCCGCCCGCCCGTCGCTCCCACGGCACCGCACCCCGCCCGTCCGGCGGCGGCCCGCGCACGGCGAAATGGAAGCGATACAGATCCAAAAAGCGAGCTTCCTAGCCTGGGCGCCGATGGCGACAGAACGGGGGTAGCTCGATGGAGTTCAGTGTTCTCGGCCTGGTCTCGGTGAAGGACGCCCGCGGGGCGGAGGTGGGGCTCGACGGTGCCAAGCAACGCACGGTGCTGGCGGCCCTGCTACTGGCCCGCGGCCGGGTGGTGACGGACGCCCGACTCAGCACACTGCTCTGGGACTGGAATCCGCCGGCCACCATGAGCGCGCAGATCTACACCTACATCTCCCGGCTGCGCAAGCGGCTCGGTCCCCGGGTGCGGCTCTCCCGCCAGGGCCCCGGCTACCAACTGGACATCGGCGACACCCGGTTCGACCTGGTCGAGTTCGAGCGGCTCGCCCGGCAGGCCCGGTCCGCCCTGGCGGCGTCCCGGTTCGACGCCGCCGCACGGGACTTCGAATCCGCACTCGCCCTCTGGCAGGGGCCGGCGCTCGGCAACGTCACCGAGGCCCTCGCCCAACTGGAGGTCCCCGGACTGGAGGAGGCCCGGACGGCCGCGCTGGAGGGCCGGGTCGAAGCCGACCTGGCGCTCGGCCGGCACCAGCGGCTCGTCCCCGAGCTGACCTCGCTGGTCACCGAACTCCCCCTGCGGGAAAGGCTGCGGGCCCAGCTGATGACCGCGCTCTACCGCTCCGGCCGGCGGGCCGACGCACTCGCCGCCTACCAGCAGGGCCGGCGCATCCTCGCCCACGAGATCGGCGTGGACCCGGGCCCCGAGCTGACCGCCGTCCACCAGGCGGTGCTGACCGACAGCCCGGAACTCCTCACCGGGCCCGGCGGGCCGCAACCGCCCGGCGCCCGGCCGGCCAGGACGGCCGGTCCCGAGCACGTCCGGGGCCGGGAGAACCTGCTCGCGCTGGTGCACTCCACCCTCCCGGTGCGCGGCGAGGACGTCCTCGCCGCCATGGTCCGGGCCGGACTGCTGAAGGTCCGCGAGCCCGGCCACGACGGATCGCCCCGCTACTGGGTGGGCGAGCCCTCGCTCCTGGTCCCGCACGACGCCGCGCAGTGCCCGGCCTGCGCCCTGCGAGCGGAGCCGTATATGGAGTCCGCATAGGAACCGGGGGGAGCCTTCCTCCCGCGGCGCACGCCGCCGGGACGGGGCACCACCCCGCCGCGCGGCAGCCGCCCGACATCCTTCCGCTCCCACCGAAGAATCGAGGGACACCATGTCCGACACCGAAGTCACCGGCATCCTGGACGCCGAGCGCAAGGCCCTGGTCAAGTCGATCGTCTGCGACGTGCTGGAGGTCGAGCCGGCGGAGCTGGGCGAGGACGACGACTTCGTCGAGCAGCACGAGGCCGACTCGCTGGCCGGCCTGACCATCCTCGCCACGCTGGAGCGCGACCTCCACATCGAGCTGGCGCAGGAGGAACTGGAGCGGATGACCAACCTGGCCGGTGTCTACGCCGTCGTCGCCGACGCCGAGTCCCGGTGACCACCGTCGACCCGACCCGGGGGCGCAGAGTGGTGCTGACCGGCCTCGGCCTGGTCTCCGCCATCGGGATCGGCGTCGACGCGTTCGCCTCCGGCCTGCGGGCCGGGGCGAGCGGCGTCAAGCCCATCACCGCGTTCGACACCGCGGGCTTCGCGTACGCCAACGCCGGCGAGATCACCGACTTCGACCCGGCCGAGCACCTGCGCACCGTCCGCCCCGAGGACCTCGGCCGGGCCTCGCAGTTCTCGGCCGCCGCCGCCCGGATGGCCTTCGAGGACTCCGGGCTCGACCGCGAGCGGCTGCTGGCCGCCCGGACCGTGGTCGCCGTCGGCACCACCGACGGCGAGACCCGCGACCTCGACGCGCTGGTCGGCCGGCAGATCGCGGAGGGCCCGGAGCAGGTCGACCCGGTGCTGGCGCGCCGCGTCGGCAACGAGCAGCTCTCCGCCGGGATCGTCCGGGAGCTCGGGCTGGTCGACGTCGAGGCCGCGACCGTCCCGACCGCGTGCGCCGCCGGCAACTACGCGGTCGGCTACGGCTACGACGCGATCCGGCTCGGGGACGCCGACCTGGCCCTGTGCGGCGGCGCCGACGCGCTCTGCCGCAAGACCTTCGCGGGCTTCTACCGCCTGGGCACGATCGCCCCCGAGGTCTGCCGGCCGTTCGACGTGAACCGCCAGGGCATCCTCACCGGCGAGGGCGCCGGCATCCTGCTGATGGAGTCGCTGGACTCCGCGCTCGCCCGCGGCGCCCGGATCTACGCCGAGGTGCTCGGCTACGGCCTGACCTGCGACGCCCAGCACCCCGTCGCCCCGGACGAGGACAGCATCGCCCGGTGCATCCGGATCGCCCAGCGCAACGCGGGGGTGACCCCGGACCAGGTCGACTTCATCAGCGCGCACGGCACCGGCACCAAGGCCAACGACATCACCGAGTCCCGCGCGATCCGGCGGGTCTTCGGCGAACGGCCGCCCGCCACCGTCTCGATCAAGTCGATGATCGGGCACTCGATGGGCGCCGCGAGCGCGATCGCCGCCGCGGCCTGCGCCATCGCCCTCACCGAGCGCTTCATCCCGCCCACCGTCAACCACGTCGAGACCGATCCGGAGATCGGCCTGGACGTGGTGCCGAACGTGGCCCGGCCGGCCGACCTGCGCGTGGTGCAGAACAACGCACTGGCCTTCGGCGGCAACAACGCCGTCCTGCTGCTGGGTGCGGCGCCCGCCGCCGCCTGACGGCACCCCGACGATCAGGAGCTCTCACGTGACCACCGATTCCCCGCCGGACCGGCCGATCGTGCTGTCGGGCTGGTCGGCCGCCTCCCCCTTCGGCCTCGGCGCCGAGGCCTTCACCGAGGGGCTGACGGCCGGCCACGCGGCGACCGCGCCGCTGGACCGGGAGCACTGGGACGGCCCGTACGACACGGCCGGTCTGATCCCCGACTTCACCGTCGCGGGCGTGCTCGGCCGCAAGGGCACGCGCGCCCTGGACCGCTCCACCGGCATCGCGCTCGCCACCGTCGGCCTGCTGCTCGACCAGTACGACGGTGAACTCGGCGCCGACCCCGAGGACATCGGGCTGGTCCTGGGCATCGGTGCCACCAGTGTCCAGAGCATCATGGACTTCTCCCGGGCCTCCCAGGCCGGCGAGCGGCCCTACGACGTGGACCCGGCGCTCTTCCCCAACACCGTGCAGAACCGGGCGACCGGGGCCGGCGCCATCCGCTACGGGCTGAAGGGCCCGAACACCACCATCAGCGGCGGGTCCCTCACCTCGCTGCTGGCGCTCAACTACGCGGTCCGGATGCACCGCCAGGGCCACGGCCGGGTCTTCCTCTGCGGCGCCGTCGAGGAGTACTCGGCCCAGCGGGCCCGGCTGGAGTGGCACGGCGGCGGCCCCGGGGGCGGCGGAGCGCCCGGCCCGCTGGGCGAGGGCTGCGCCGTGTTCCTCACCGAGACCGCGGCCGGGGCGCGCGCGGCCGGGAGGCAGCCGCTGGCCACCGTGCTCGGCTCGCGCTTCCTCGCCTTCCACGCCCCCGGGGCCGTGGGGGCCACCCTGGCCCGCGCCGTCACCGAGGTGCTCGCCGCCGCCGGCGCCACCGCCGCCGACGTCCGGGTGATCGCGCCCGGGGAGGCGCCGGGCCCGCTCGGCGCGCAGGAGGAGGCCGGGCTGGACCGCGCGCTCGGAACGGCCGGAACCGCCGGAACGGCTCCGGTCCGGCTGCGGGTCCGGCGGCTGCTCGGCGACACCGGCGCGGCTTCCGCCGGGTTCCAGCTCGCCGCCGTCCTCTCGCTGGCCCGCACGCAGCCCCAGCCGGACGGAGCGCTGGCCCTGGTCACCTCGGTCAGTCCGGCGGGGACGGTCGGCTGCACCCTGCTCCGGCTGGAGCACCCCGCCGCCGACTGACCGGCCCGCCCGCGGCCCACGCCGGGCGGCACCACCCCGCCCGACCCGGCCGGGTCGGCCTCCCCGGCCGACCCGGCCGATCCCGTTGCTCCCGTTGCTCCCGTTGCTCCTTCCGATCCTTCCGATCCTCCCGACCCGATCGACCCGACCGCGCGACCCCGAGGAGAGACCATGACCGCCCCGTCCGTCCCCGTACCGCCGCCGGCGGCGGAACAGCCCGCGCCCCGGCCGATCGCCCTGGTCACCGGAGGCTCCCGCGGCATCGGCCGGGCCGTGGTCGAACGCCTCGCCCAGGACGGCCACGACATCGCGTTCTGCTACCGCAGCGACGAGGCCGCCGCGGAACGGACCGCCGACCTGGCCCGCGCCCACGGCGCCCGGGTACTGACCCGCCGGCTCGACGTCGCCGACCGGGCGGCCGCGGAGGAGTTCGTCGCCGAGGTGACCGCGGACCTCGGCCCGCCGGACGCCCTGGTCGCCTCGGCCGGCGTGCTGCGGGACCGCCCGGCGGCCCTGATGAGCGGCGCCGAGTGGGACACCGTGCTGCGCACCAACCTGGACGGCACGTTCAACGTCTGCCGGCCGGCCCTGCTCCCGATGATCAAGCGCGGCCGCGGCGCCATCGTCACCCTGTCCTCCGTCGTGGGGCTCACCGGGAACGCCACCCAGGCCAACTACGCCGCCTCCAAGGCCGGCCTGGTCGGCCTGACGAAGGCCCTGGCCAAGGAGGTCGGCCCGCACGGCGTCCGGGTCAACGCCGTGGCGCCCGGGCTGATCGCGACCGACATGAGCGCCGGCCTGTCGACGAAGCGGGAGCAGGAGCTGCTGCGCCGGATCCCGATGGGGCGCTTCGGCACCGCGCACGAGGTGGCCGACCTGGTCGCCTTCCTGGTGTCGCCGCGCGCCGCCTACCTCACCGGCGAGGTCCTCCGGATCGACGGCGGCATCGCCCTGTGAGCACCGCCCTCTGAGACCGCTGGGCCCGGCGGACCCGCCGGGCCCCCGGCTCTTTCCGGGCCCCCGGCCCTCGCCCGCTCCGGGCCCCCTCCGACCCCCGCGCCGCCCCCACAGCGCCCCACCGCACCGCACCGGCCGCGCGACCCCCACCGCACACGCCGGAACGCCGTCGGCCGTCACGGGATCCCCGTGACGGCCGACGGCGTTGTGGCGTTCCCCCGTGCACCCGGTCAGTTCCACTCCTCGCTGCCGGGGCCGTCGATCGGGAGGGGGGCCGACACGATCGGGCCACCGGCGCGGACCTGGGCGGCGGCGGGCCCGCCCACGGACGCCATCAGTCCGAGGGACAGGGTGGCAGTCATGCCGAGCACAACCAGAGCCGGCCGGAACGTGTTCACGAGTCGGACGTAGCGCACTGCCGCATCTCCTCAAGAATGGGTTTCCCTCGCTTCTGAAACGAGGCTATGCAGTCGCCACTTCAAGCTCTTATCGATACGTTCTTGTCCGGTTCTCAAGCGATACCCGACCGGTCCTGCAGTCCTGCAGCGCCGTCACCTCCAGCGGGGGCACACCAGGTCGGGGACGCCCGTCACCTCCCGCGGGCCCTCCTCCCCCGGGAGGTCCTCCATCGCCTCGATCAGCTCGGCCAGGTGCTGCTCGGCCTGCTCGACCAGCCGCGGCGACTTCAGGGCCGCGAAGCCGTCCCGGGCGCTGACCAGCCGGCGGAAGGCCTCGTCGAAACGCCCCAGCCGCCGCAGCACCTCCCCGAGCCCCAGGCTGAGCCGGGCGTTGAGCAGCGGGACGTCGATCCGCTGCGCCACCCCGAGCCCGGTCTGCAGCGTCGCCAGGGCCTCGTACGGCCGGCCGGAGCGCAGCTGCGCCTCGCCCAGTCCGAGCAGGGCGTGCGTCTCGCCGCGCCGGTCGTGCTTCTCCCGGACGATCTGCAGCACCCGCCGGAAGTTGTCCTCGGCCTCGTCGAACCGGTCGAGCGCCAGGTACGCGCCGGCCAACCGGTTGACGGCCTGTGCCGCGCCCCTGGTCCGGCCGATCCGGTCGAAGACGCCGACGGCCTCGACGGCCAGCCGCAGCGAGGAGTCCAGCGCGCCCTGCTCCCGCTCGATCACCGACATCTGGCCCAGGGTGTGGGCGAGCGCGGAGGCGTCGCCGACCTCCCGGAACACCTCCCGGGCCTCCTGCAGGCGCTCCATCGCCTGCCGCCGGTCGCCGTGGATCCGGTCGATGATCACCATGTTGCGCAGCGCCAGCGCGTGGCCGTAGCGGTGGCCGATCCGCGCGAACAGCCGCACCGCGTTCTCGCACCAGTCCTGCGCCTCGTGGAAGCGCTCCTGGAACATCTCGACGGCGGCCAGCTCGTGGCACATCACGGCCTCGCCGAGCTCGTTCCCGGCCCGCCGCGCGACCTCCAGGGAGCGCTCGCAGGTGAGCCGCCAGTTCTCGTGGTGGTTGCGGATCTCGAACAGCACCACCGAGGAGGCGGTGAGGTCCCAGGCCAGTTCGTCCAGCGACAGCTCGCAGGCCTGGAGCACCGAGGCGACCAGCGACTCGCGCTCCGTCTCGAACCACTGCAGCGGGTCCTCCAGCAGCTCGTCGGTGTGGGCGCGGTCCAGCGGGCGGCGCTCCGCCGAGCCGTGCACCACCGAGAAGTCGCCGCCGTACTCGCGCCGGTGGGCCTCCTCGGCCAGGGCGAGCCAGGTCTCCAGGACCCGGGTCACCGCCTCCCGCCGCTCGGCCTCCTGCTCCTCCAGCTCGGCCCGCTCGCGCGCGTACAGCCGCAGCAGGGTCTGGAAGCGGTAGCGCAGTGCGCCGGTGGCGTCGGTGCCGGCCGCCTCCAGCAGTTGCGCGTCGACCAGGTGCTCGATCAGGTTCTCGGCCTGCGTCGGCGGCAGGTCGAGCAGGGCGCCGCCGACCCAGGCGGTGAAGTCGGGCACCGCCAGCAGGCCGAGCCGCCGGTACATCCGGGCCACGTCCGCCGGCAGGTCGCGGTAGCTGAGGCCGAAGCTCACCCGGACCTCCAGGTCCCCGGCGGTCAGCTCGTCCAGCCGCCAGCACTCGTTGGCGAGCCGGGCGGCCAGGTGCCGTACGTTCCAGTGCGGCTTCGAGGCCAGCCGGGCCGCGGCGATGCGCAGGGCCAGCGGCGTGCGGTCGCAGAGCCGGACGAGCCGGCGCGCGCCGTCCGGGTCGTCGGTGACCCGGTCCGCTCCGGCGATCATGCCGAGCAGTGCCAGGGCGTCCGGCTCCGGCAGCGGGTCGAGCCGCAGCCGGACCCTGCTGTGGCCGACCGCGAGGTGGTCCTGCTGGTCCTCCCGGCTGGTGACCACGACGCAGGAGCGGCCGCCGTCGGGCAGCAGGTCGCGGATCTGGTTGAAGGAGTGGGCGTTGTCCAGGATGACCAGGACGCGGCGTTCGGCGAGGATCGCCCGGTACAGCGACACCCGGTCGTCGTGGGCGGTGGGGATCCGTTCGCCGGGCACTCGGAGGGATCGGAGGAAACGATTCAGCACGTCCCCGGGTTCGGCCGGGGACCGGTGCTCGTCGTAGCCGAACAGGTCCGCGTAGAGCTGGCCGTCGGGGAACTGCTCGGTCACCCGGTGCGCCCAGAACAGAGCGAGGCCGGTCTTGCCGACCCCCGGGAATCCGGTGACGAAGCCGCGGGCCGGCCCTCCGCCCCTGGATTCGTCCTCCAACAGGAGGTCCAGGGAGGCGAGTTCGGATTCACGGCCGACGAAGGCCGAAACCGGCGGCGGCAGTCCGCCCAGCGCGCGGCGGGGCGGGTCGTCGGCCGCCTCGACCTCCGGGACGACGTAGTCCTCGACCGACAGCGCGGGCGCGGCGACCGTCTCCCGTGGGGAGCCGAGCAGCATCAGCTCGGGGTCGTCGCGCAGGATCGCGTCGTGCAGCCGCTGGATCACCGGGCCCGGCTCCAGGCCGAGCTCCTCGACGAACTGCTGGCGCCCGTCCCGGAACGTCTCGGTCGCCTCGGCCCTGCGCCCGGCCCGGTACTGGGCGAGCATCAGGTTGTAGCGCAGCTGTTCGCGCAGCGGGTTCTCCCGCATCACGGCGGCCAGCTGGGGGATCAGCTCCTGGTGCCGGCCGAGCGCGAGCTCCAGCCCGGTGAGCTCCTCGTAGACCATCAGCCGCTGTTCCTCCAGGGCGACGGCCGCACCCTCGACCCGACGGCCGGTCACCCCGGCCAGCGCCGGGCCGCGCCAGACGTCCAGCGCCAGCCGGTAGAGGCCGGCCGCGTCCTCGTTGCGCTCCTCCCGGCGCGCCTGCGCGGCCTCGCTCAGCAGGCGGTCGAAGTGCACGGAGTCCAGGGTGTTGCCCTGCGCCTGCAGCCGGTAGCCGGGATGCGCGGTGAGGATGACCTCCCGCGGGCACTCGACCGCCCGGAACGCCTTGCGCAGTGCGGCGACGCAGATCGCCACCTGGGTCCTCGCGGTGGAGGGCGGCTGCCCTTCCCAGACAGCCTCGACGAGGCTGTCGACCGACACCTCCTTTCCCCAGGCCAGCACGAGCATCGCCATGATGGTGCGCTGACGCGCCCCACCTATCACCACCGGCCGACTTTGATATGTAACCGACAATGGCCCAAGAATACCGAAATCGAGGCCAATATCCCGTTCAGCCGCATCGACCATCTGTACCCCCGTTGGTCTCACGCCAGGTGCCGCAGCGCGACCGAGGATACTTGATTGATTCACAAATCACGCCTGGCTTGCGTCGGCATCATTCACGGCCGGAACTCGCCCGCTCCCGCGGCCGGCCCCCCGTCAATTCGCCCGGAACGACGGAACGGAGCGAAGAAACAAACCGACCGGTGCGCCCCATTTCCGCGGGCCCGCGGATAGCGCCGGGAAGTGGACCGGCACCGTCCGAAGGAGTTCCGGCCGGCTCCGGCGGTGGGGGAATCCGCCGGAACCGGCCGGGGCCGGAGTGCTCCGGCGGGATCAGCCGCCGGGAGCCGGACGGACGGCGAGGACCATCGGGCCGGTCATCGCCGTCGTGAGCAGCGCCATCAGCACCAGGACGGTGAGCCCCGCGGTACTGATCAGATGTGCCTGCCAACCGATCCCGGCGAGGACGATCTCGGTCACCCCGCGACAGTTCATCAACGCCCCAAAACGCATCGCGTCCGCCCGGTCCAAACCGGCCAGCCGGGCTGCTCCGCCCGCACCGACCAGCTTGGTCACGCAGGCCGCCAGCACGACGACGACGAGAACCAGCCAGTGCCCGCCGTCCCGCCCGAGCGAGCCGATCGAAACCTTCAGGCCGACACCGGCGAAGAACACCGGCAGCAGCACGGCCAAGGTGAAGCCCTGGAAGTGCTGCTGCATCCGCTCGATCACGCTCGACTGGTGCGGCACCACCGTTCCGAACAGGAAGGCGCCGACCGCCGGGTGCAGCCCGATCAGCTGGGTCAGCCCCGCGTAGCCGAGCGCTCCGGTCAGCAGGACGGGCAGCAGCAGCCGTTCGGGCGAGCTCCGCCGCTCCGAGCGCCGGATCAGCGCGGCGAGCGCGGGCCGCACCCACAGCACGGTGACGGCGACCAGCGCCAGGGTCAGCCCCACCGTGGAGACCAGCTTCCCGCTGCCACCGCCCGCCGAGGCCGCCAGGATGCCGGTGAGCGCCAGCCAGGCCACCCCGTCACCGAGCGCCGCCGTGGTCAGCGCGTAGCCGCCGAGCGGCGTGCGGTCCATCCTCAGGTCGACCAGGGTCCGGGCCAGGACCGGCAGCGCGGTCACCGACAGGGCCAGCCCGAAGAACGCCGGGTAGCCCCAGCCCTTCCCGGCCGACCCGGCCAGCACGTCCGGCGCCGCCAGCGCGATCGCGCCGCCGGCCAGGAAGGGCAGGACCATCCCGCCGCCGACCGCGGCCACCACCGGCCCGCGCAGCCGCACCTCCCGCAGCTCGCACCCGAGCAGGAAGACGAAGACGGACAGCCCGAGCTGCGCCGCGAGATCGAGCCCGCCGCGCACCTCGGGGGAGAAGATCCAGGCCTGCCCGGACGGCCAGATCCAGCCCAGCGCGGACGGACCGAGCAGCAGCCCGCCGAGGACCTCGCCGACCACCGGGGGCTGACGCAGCCGGACCATCAGCGAGCCCAGCAGATGGCTGAGCAGCACGACCACCGCGACCGCCAGCAGGAAGCGGGCGATCGGGTCGACCCGGTCGGCCCGGCGCGCGGTGTCCACCAGACTCGGCCCCCACAGCACGAGGGCCGTCACCAGGACGACCAGCCCGGGGACCCAGCCGACCACGGCCTGCCGGACGGCACCCTCCCGCGGGCGCCGCGGCGGCACCCCACGACGGACCGGCCCCTCGGGCGCCGGCCTCTCCGCCGTGGTCACGGCGCCGCCACCCCCCGGGCGCCGACCGCGGCCGGCACCTCGGCGTCCTGCTCGGCGGCGGGCCAGTCGGCGAACCGGCGCAGCCCGTACAGCAGCGGGACCCCGCCCGCCCGGTGCACCTCGACGACCTCGCCGAGGACCAGGACGTGGTCGCCGACCTCGATCAGCTGCCGCACCCGGCAGCCGGCCAGCGCCAGCGCGTCCCCGCTGAGCCAGGGCAGGCCGAGGACGGGCGACGGCCGCCAGTCGACGTGCGCGAAGCGCTCGGCCACCGCGGTCGTGAACACCCGGGCGGCGGCCTGGCCCCCGGTGTGCAGGAGGTTGACGGCGAAGGCCTGTCGCGCGACCAGGGCGTCCAGCGTGCTGCTGGGGGCCTTCAGACAGACGGACAGGACGGGCGGAGCGGTGGTCACGCTGCTCAGCGAGGAGCAGGTGAGCCCGCGGGGACGGCCGACCGGGTCGGTGGTGGTGACCACCGCGACGCCGGTCGGGAAACGGCTCATGAGCCCCCGGTAGTCGTCCGCCGGCACGTGCCCGGCGGTGGACGGCTGTCGTGCGGAGCGGGGCTGCGGACCGGCGCGGTCCACGAAGCGTCTGCCGGCCGGGGCCTGGCTCGACGCGGGCGGGCTGGCCATGCGTTCTCGCCTTCTGGGAGCGGTGCGGATGGTCGCCGAGCACTGCCGGGGGCACCGCCGGGCACCGGGGGACGGCGACCGTCGCCGATCGCCGTCCGTGCGCCGACGGGGCCCGGCCCGACGGGTCCACGGGGGTGGGGACCCGTCGGGCCGGGGGCTCGGTGCACCCCTGGCGGGTGCGGGTCAGTTGATCGACGCGAGGTACTCGTGGCAGCTCGGCAGGGCGGCGACGAGGCGGTCCGCGTCGGCCTTGATCCGGGCCAGCTCGGCGCGGGCCGCGGCCGGGTCGATGTGCGCGAGCGCCGGCCGGGCCGTCCGGGGCTCCTGCCCCAGCCCGAGCAGCATGGTGTTCCAGGAGTAGTGCTCGAAGCCGTGATAGGCCGGGTAGATGGTCTGCTCGTCGAGCAGGTGCGAGGCGGCGACCTCCAGTCGCTCGGCCAGGCCGTCCGGGAGCGGGCGGACCTTGGTCTCCTTCCAGTACGGCGTGTCGTCACGGCGGGCCGCCCAGTAGTGCAGGACGAGGAACTCCTTCACGCCGTCCAGCACGTTGGCGACGCGCTTGTTGTAGTCCGCGGCCAGCGCCGGGTCCCACCGCTCGTCCGGGAAGTGCTTCACCAGCTGCTCGATGCCGTGCTGGATGAAGAAGATGCCGGTCGACTCCAGCGGCTCCACGAAGGCGCTGGACAGGCCGATCGCCACGCAGTTGTTCACCCAGGAGCGCTCGTTGCGGCCGATCCGCATCCGGATGTGGTTGGCCTCCAGGTCGTCCCGGCCGGGAGCGGCGAACTCGCGCAGCGTGCGCTCCGCCTCCTCCGGGCTGGTGAACTCGTCGGAGTAGACGTAGCCCGTGCCGTTGCGCCCGAACAGCGGGATCGTCCAGATCCAGCCCGCCTCCATGGCCGAGGCCGTGGTGTACGGACGCATGTCCTTGCGCTGCTCCTCGTCCAGCGGCACCCGCAGCGCGACGGCCCGGTTGTTCGGCAGGACGTCCTGGAAGGAGACGAACGGCTCCTCCAGCGTCTCGTTGATCAGCAGACCGCGGAAGCCGGTGCAGTCGATGAAGAGGTCGCCCGCGAGCTCGCCGTGCCCGCGGGTGGTGACGTGGCTGATCCAGCCGCGCTCGTCCCGGGCCACGTCCACCACGTCGTCCACCACGTGCCGCACCCCGCGCCGGGTGCCGTAGTCGGTGAGGAACCGGGCCAGCAGGCCGGCGTCGAAGTGGTAGGCGTAGGGGAACTGGGCGCGCTGCTCCTCCAGGGTGGAACGGCCGAGCGAACCGTCCAGGCCGCCGGCGAACAGCGACCCGTCCATCAGTCTCGGCGAGCGTCTCGCCTCGCACAGGTACGGCGTGATGTAGCAGCTGCGGTCGAAGGACTCGCTGCGGTCGCCGAGCTGCAGCCACCAGTCGGCGACGTTGAACCCGTCGGAGGTCCGCAGCCGCTCGAACGGGTGGTAGAAGTGGTGCCCGACCTCGCGCCAGTTCTCGAAGCGGATGCCGAGCTTGTAGGAGCCGGAGCAGTGCGGCATCCAGTCCCGCTCGTCCAGGCCGAGATAGTCGAAGAAGTGCCGGACGGTGCTGAAGGTCGCCTCACCGACGCCGATGGTGGCGACGCGGTCCGATTCCACCAGCGTCACGTCGATCCGGTCGCCGAATGCCGCCTTCAGGTAGGTGGCACTCATCCAGCCTGCGGTTCCGCCGCCGACGATCACTACCGAGTTGATCATCCCCGAGCCCTCCTGGAGATCCGTGATTCGTGCAGCGAAGTTATCCAGCCACGTTTTTCCTTCGTTATCGGCCGTCAATGGCGAGGGAAGATCGACGGTGTTCCCGACAATATCGACGGGTGCCCGGACGGAATCCCGCAGCCGCTTCCCGGCGTTTCTCCGCCGGTTTCTCCCCGGTCCCCGCGGGTTTCCCGCCGGTCCCGTTCCGTGCGCCCGTCGGGCCCCGTCGGCCGCCGCCGCTTTCCCGCCGCTTCCGCGGGGCACCGCGCCTTCGACCGCATCCTGACAACGCCCACCTGCCTGTGACGGCCGGGCCTCCCCGCAGGTCAGGACCACCTC
>NZ_JBEOUW010000065.1:0-24001 GCF_040303045.1 Kitasatospora sp. NPDC096140 | reverse complement strand
GGGCGCCCGGCGGCCCCCGCCGCCCGCCGCCGCTCCCCCGCCGCTCCGGGGGGCCCCCGCGCCCCGCCCGCCGCCCCCGCGGGGCGGCGGGCGGGCGCGGCTGCGCGGGGCTCTGCGGGGATGTCCGGATGCCGCCGGAGGCGCGCACGGCGTCGGCCGGCGTCGCAGGGCGTCGATCGGGGGGAGGGGGTGGGGCGTCCGGCCGCTCCGCCGCGGCGGGGGCACACGGCGGCCGCGGCGCACGGCCGCGGCGGGCGGGATCCGCCGCCTCCGGGACCTCGCCGGGGCGGCCGTGACGGATCTGGTGGGGCACCAGGGGCTCGAACCCTGAACCTACGGATTAAAAGTCCGCAGCTCTGCCAATTGAGCTAGTGCCCCGCGGCCCTTGGTCCCGGTGGTGCCCGGTGGGGAGAGCCACGGCGATCCTACCCGGTGGGGCCCAGGGCTCCGCCAGTGGATTGCACGGACGCGCCGTGGGTGTGCAGCGGCCCTTGAGGCGGCGTGTAGTGGGCCGCACGGACGCGGCGGAGCCACGCCTCGGCCGGGCGCGGGTCGGGGGCGGCGGGGAGGACACCGGGGCCGGCCAGCCGGTCGGCGGCGTCCGCGAGCAGGCTCTCGGCGACGGCGGGGCGGTCGGCGATGCGTTCGCCGAGTTCGCGGATCCGTTCGGGGTCGGGCAGCCGGATCAGGTTGCGGCCGCTCCGGTGCAGCCGGACGGCCTGCTCGACCAGCCGGACCAGGTGCCGGGCGTGCTTGGCGGCCCGGCGGCGAGTGGCCGGGTCGGTGGTGTCGCGGGTCAGCAGCTTGCGGAACTGCTGGTCGGCGTAGCCGAGATAGGCCTTCCGCACGGCGGGTGCGCTGAGGAAGCTCGTACGGATGCCGACGAGTTCCGCACCGAGCGGGGTGCGGGTCTCGTACAGGTCGTCGGGCAGCCAGACCAGTTCGGAGGCGGTCGGGTTGCAGGTCAGCGCGAGCCGGCACCACTTGGCGGCCTCGTGCAGGGTGAGGTCGGGCGCGGTGCTGACGTGCGACTCGGCGGGGCGGTGCAGGCCGTGCAACTCCTCGGTGGGCGTGGCGAACAGGCCCAGCCGGTCCAGGTCGGAGCCGGCGTGGGCGAAGCCGTACGCGGTGGAGCCGACGATGCCGGAGAGCAGGACGGTCCCGGGGGCGGTTGCGGGCACGGGTGGTCTCCTCCCGGGAGGCGGGCGGTCGGGCTGCGGACGGGCGTTCGGCCCACGGACGCGCCGCGGACCGGCCGCGGACGGGTACGGGCATCCTCTCCGGAACGGGCCGCGCCGGGCGAGCGAATTCCGGTCCGGGGCCCGCCCGCCCGCCGATACTGGCCCCATGGAGCACGATCCCCACGTGGAAGCGGTGGCAGCCGGCGGCGTCGAGAAGCTGCGGGCCTGGTGGTCGCACCGGCAGTGGCTGGACCGCCCGCACACCGGTGCGTCCGCCGCCGAGGTGCTGGCCGCCACCGGCTGGGCCCGCTCGGTGGGCGGCGCGGCACCGTACCTGGGACTGTTCGCCCGGGCCGGGCTCCGCCGGGCGGCGGTGGACGAGGCGGTGGCCCGGCTGGAGGTGCACGAGCTGCCGTCCGCCCGCGGCTGCACGTACGTGCTGCCCGGCTCCGACTTCGCGCTCGGCCTGGCCTGCGGCGCCGCCGCGCCGGTGGGTGAACTGACCGCGGCGGAGAAGCACCTGGGGGTCGGCCGGGACGAGGTGGAGAAGCTCTGCCTGGCCATCGAGCGGGTGCTGTCGCACGAGGAGCCGCTGGACCCGACCACGATCCGGGAGTCGGTCGGGGACGCGGTCCGCCCGCTCGGCGAGGCGGGCAAGAAGCGCGGCCTCGCCACCACCCTGCCGCTCGCCCTCGGGCTGATGCAGTCGCGCGGCCGGATCCGCCGGGTGCCCGTCAACGGCCGCCTGGACCAGCAGCGTTACGGCTACGTCGGCTGGGACCAGCCGGTCGCGGGGAACGCCGTCGACCTCGCCCACCGCTACTTCTCCTGGGCCGGCCCGGCCACCGTCAAGCACTTCCGCTGGTTCTCCGGCTTCACCGCCGCCACCGCCCGGCGGGCCGTCGCCGAGGCGGGCGCGGTCCCGCTCACGCCCGGCTCGGAACTCCTGCTCCCGCCCGAACTCGCGGACGAGTTCACCGAGTTCAGGGCGCCGAGCACACCGCACTACACCCTGCTGGCCGGCATCGACGGCATCCACCTGCTGCACCGCGACCTGCCCCGGCTGCTCAACCCCGCCGACGCCGCCCGCCCGCTGCCCGCCGGCCGGGCCGGCCGGGCCTTCGGCTCCGAGGCCGACCCGCAGACCCACGTCGTGCTCGACCGCGGCCGGATCGTCGGGCTCTGGGAGTACGACACCGAGCGGGCCGAGATCGTCCTGCTGCCCTTCGTGCCGCTCGACGACGCCCTGCGCGAGGCGGTGGCCCGCACCGAGGCGTTCGTCCGCGACGACCTCGGCGACGCCCGCGGCTTCAGCCTCGACTCGCCGAAGAGCCGCGCACCGAAGATCGCGGCGCTGCGGGCCGCCGCGGCAGGCGTGCCGGGCCGGTCGCGCGGGTAGCGTACGGACCGTGTCGACCACCATCACCGACGAAGTCCTGCTCGTCACCGGCGCCGGGCGCGGCATCGGCGCCGCCACCGCCCTGCTGGCCGCCCGCCGCGGCTACCGCGTCTGCGTCAACTACCGGACGGACGAGGCCTCGGCGGCCTCCGTCGTGGACGCGATCCGGGCCGAGGGCGGCACCGCCCTCGCGGTGCGCGCCGACGTCAGCCGGACCGCCGAGGTGGAACGGCTGTTCGCCACCGTGGACGCCGAACTCGGCCTGCTCACCGGCCTGGTGAACAACGCCGGCACGCTGGAGAAGCAGTGCCGGCTGGAGGAGATCGACGAGGACCGGCTGAACCGGATCTGGGCCGCCAACATCACCGGCCCGTTCCTGTGCGCGGCCCACGCCGTCCGCCGGATGTCCACCCGGCACGGCGGGCGCGGCGGCGCCGTCGTCAACGTCTCCTCGGCCGCCTCCAGGCTCGGCTCGCCGAACGAGTACGTCGACTACGCGGCCGCCAAGGGCGCGGTGGACTCGATGACCCGCGGCCTCGCCCTGGAGGTCGCCGCCGAGGGGATCCGGGTCAACGCGGTGCGGCCCGGACTGATCCACACCGACATCCACGCGCTCGGCGGCGAGCCCGGCCGGGTCGACCGGGTCGCGCCGGACCTCCCGATGCGGCGCGGCGGGCAGCCGGAGGAGGTCGCCGAGGCGATCCTCTTCCTGCTCTCCCCCGCCGCCTCCTACACCACGGGCGCGTTCCTGGAGGTCTCGGGCGGCCGCTGACGACCGGTTTCCGGCCCCCCGGAGCCGGAACCCGCACCACCCGGGGGCCGCTTTCGGACAGCGTCGGCCCGCCACCGAACGGCCCCCTCCGGTTTCCTTCCGCGCGCCTGCCCCCGCCCGTACGGTGGAAGCCATGACCGACGACGCCTTCATCGACATCCCCGGTGTGCGCAACTTCCGTGACGCGGGCGGCATCGGCGCCCTCCGCCGGGGCGTGCTCTACCGCTCCGGCTCCTTCCACACGCTCACCGAGGAGGGCGCCCGGCGGCTCAAGGCCCTCGGCCTGCGGACGGTGTTCGACCTGCGCAGCCGGTTCGAGCTGGAGACCTGGCCGGACCAGCGGCACGGCCTCGACCACGAGACCCTCAACCTGCCGACCCTGCCCGCCGATCGCGGCGACGTCGACCGGCCCTGGCCGGAGGACCAGGCCGCCCTCTACCCCTTCATGGCCGAAACGGCCGGCGCCTCGCTCGCCGCCGTCGTCCGCCGCCTCGCCGCGCCGGAGTCGCTGGCCGCCGTCGTCCACTGCGCCGTCGGCAAGGACCGCACCGGCCTCACCATCGCCGTCCTGCAGTCCCTGCTGGGCGCCTCCGAGGCCGACATCACCGCCGACTTCCTGCTCTCCAACATCGGCCTCGGCCTGGACAAGGGCCCCGTCCCGTACGTCGACGAGGCCGGAGCCGAACGCCTCTCCCGCCCGGTCGGCGCCGAACTCATCGCCTCCTCCCTCGCCTGGATCGGCACCCACCACGGCTCGATCCCCGCCTACCTCCACCACCACGGCGTCACCGACGCCGAACTGGACGCCGTCCGCACCAACCTCTCGGCCTGACCGGCGCCCCCGGCCCGGGCGGGGGCTCGACGGCGGGCCCTACGGCCGGCGCTCGAAGCGCCACCACTGGGTCGGTTCGTCGACGTCCTCCCACTGGTGGACGACGCCGTCCGGGGCCTGCGGCGCGGTCAGCGGCTTGCCGCTGATGAAGCTGCTGACGGTGTATGTCCCGGGGGCGTCCACGTGCGCCTCCAGCAGCCACTCCTGGGCGCCGAAGGCGTTGGCGCCCCACTGCTGGATCGGGACGCCGTCGTCCGGGGAGGCTCCGGTGACGTCGAGGCGCTTGCCGCTGCCGGCGTTCTCCAGGTGGTAGAGCGCGCCGCCCGGGTGGACGGCGGTGAGCCGCCAGAGCTGGGCGTCGGTGCCGTCGTCGGTGCCCAGCACGATCCGGGCGCCGCTGCGCCGGGAGGCGTCGGCGACCTGCAGCAGCAGGCCGGTGCCGACGTTGCGGACGAGGTAGCTGCCGTCGGTGATCGCGGAGTCAGTCACGGTCGAAGTCTGCCACCGGGTACCGACAGGCCTCGTAGCCGACGACCGCGGCCAGCACCGCCGCCACCACGCCGACCTGGACGAGCGCCGACACCCGGGTGCCCAGCGGGACGGTGGCCGCGACCAGCACCGCGCCGAGCAGCCGGGGCAGGTTGGGGCCCAGGCGGAGGAAGGCGCGCACGGCCGTGTTGACCACCAGGTACAGGGTGATCCCCCCGGCCAGCGCGGCCGCCTGCGGCAGGCTGATCGCGGCGACCGGGTGGCCGACCGCGGACTTGACCCCGGCGGCGAACAGCAGCACGCCGAGCAGCAGCCCGAAGTGGCCCAGGTAGAAGACCGAGACGGCCGCCCGGTTGCGCTCGGCGGAGGGCAGCGCGGCCATCCGGTGCTCGGCGCGGGCGTCGTCGTCGTGCCCGAAGTACGCCCACCAGAGCGCGACGCAGACGGTCAGGCTGAGCAGCGCGACGGCGATCAGCGCGGGCCCGAGGTCGGCCGTCCCGGCGCCGACGCCGATCGCGATCACCGACTCGCCGAAGGCGATGATCACGATCAGCCCGTGCCGCTCCACGAAGTGGTCGGCGCGCAGCCGGAACTCGGGCAGCCCGGCCGCCCACGGGGTCACGAACTGCATCGCGAAGGCGGCCGTCCAGAAGCCGAGTTGGACCGTCCCCGCGAGGTAGCCGCCGGCCACCACCAGGGCGCCGACGACCAGGTTGCTCGCGCCCATCCGCAGCACCGCGGCGGGGGTGACCCCGGCGGCGACGAACATCCCGGTGTGCAGGGCGACCACCACCAGGTACGCCCAGCCGAACGCGGCACCGCCGCCCTCGAAGGCGTGCGGGACGGACAGCGAGATGACCAGGAAGGCGCCCATCGCCAGCATCAGCAGCCCGCGCCGGCCGTGGGTGCGCGGCGGCATGGCGTTGGTCAGCCATATGAAGGCGTCGTACATCCACCAGATCACGCCCAGCATCACCAGCACCTGGGCGAACCCGCCGGGGGTGAGGTGGTGCACCAGGCTGCCCGTGAGCTGGGTGATGGTGAAGACGAAGACGAGGTCCAGGAAGAGTTCGAGCGGTGCCACCTTCAGGGCCGGCTCGGCGGTCACGGCGGTACTCGTCGCCTCAGGAGCACCAGGGGAAACACGCGATGCGGTCACGGCGCGAGTATCCGTCACCCGGCCCGGGCCCGGGGGCGTTTCGACCGGACCGGCTCCGCCGCCTATGCTGCGGCGAATGTCCACCGAGCAGATACCGTCGCACCGTCAGCAGCCCGCCTTCCTCGACGCCGTGGCCGACCTGGAGGCGGTGGTCGCCGCCGGGGACGACGAGCGCTTCGGCCCCGTCCTCGGCATGGTCGGCGGCCTGTTCGGCGCGGCCGCACCGGACGAGCGGGCCGCTGCCGGTCCCCGGCTGGCCGCGCTGCTGCCGGACGCCCCGCCGTTCCCCCGCTCGCACCTGGCGATGGTGGTGGGCGCCTGCGTCGAGCACGGCGCCGACCCGGTCGCCTGCGCCGGCCCGGTGCTGGCCGGCCTGCGCGGGGCGCTGACCGGCGCGCAGCTGCTGGCGCGGCGGTGGGCCGGGACCGGCGGCGGCCCGCTGCCGGACCCGGAGGAGGACGATCCGGCCGCTGCGCACGAGCGGATCGCCGACCCCGCCGTCCTGGACGAGTGGCACGCCCACCTGGCCGTGGTCGGCTGGTGGACGCTGCACCTGTGGCAGCAGGCGTCCTGGGCGGTGTACGCGCACGCCCCGGTCCGGACCGAGGCCCGCGCCTCGGGCGTGACCGGGGTGCTGGTGGACCTGTTCGCCCGGCACGAGGGCGAGCAGCACGACTTCAAGGGCCTCGCCCACCTCGCACTGATGCTGGACGACGAGCCGCTGCTGGTGCTCGACCGCCCCACCGGCACCGGCTACCTGCTGCGGATGAGCGGCCTGGGCGACACCTTCCAGCTGCACACCCTGCTCGCCGACGTGCTGATCGGCGGCGGCCACCTCCCCGGCGCCCCGCAGGACCCGGAGGTGGTGGCGCTGGCCCGGACGGCCTTCCTGGACCACCGCAAGCCGATCGCGACCGGCGCCTTCAACCTGGTCGCCCCGGACGGCTCCTGGCTCTGGAACGAGGGCACCCCGAGCGACATCCCGCTGCTGGACGGCGTGCGCACCCTGGTGCTGGAGCCGCAGCCGTACGAGCGCAGCTGGTCCGCCGGGCGCTTCATCCAGGAGGTCCCGGGCGACCTCCGGCTGGAGCGGGTGCTCGACCCGGCGGAGGCGGCGCAGTGGCTCGCCCGCACCGTCCCGGGGCACTCCACCGCGGCGGCCTTCCGGTAGGGCCCCGGCGCCTGCCCCGTAGCCGTCCGGTAGCCGCCCGGCACCTGCCCCGTAGCCGGTCCGGTCCGCCGCCGGAGCCACCGGTGGATCGCCGGTCCGGTCGGGTTATGGTCGGATTCCGACACAGCCCCGAGGAGTGGAGTCGACGATGGCGAAGGTCCCGAACGTGCTCGCGGCCGCCGCGCCCGCCGCGCTGACCGCGGCGAGCGGCCTGGTCGGCGGCTACGGCGTCGCCCGCTGGACCGGCCGGCGCGAGCTGGGCGGCGCGGTGCTGGCGGTGGCCGGCGCCGGGGCGGCCGCGCAGTGGCGCCGCAGCTCCGGCCCGGGCACCGCGGCCGCGCTGACCGGCCTGTACGTGGCGGCGTTCGGCGGCTCGCACCCGCTGGCGAAGCGGATCGGCGCCTGGCCGTCCGTCTTCGCCGTCACCGGCGTGGTCGCGGCGGCCTCCACGGCCGCGACGGCCCTGTCCGCCCGCAACCGCAGGACCCGCTAGGACCGGCGGGCCGGCTTTCGGCCTCGGGCCCGGCCCGCTCAGGCCCGGCTACGCCCGGCTCGCCGCGCCGAACCGGGCCTCGAAGGCCGCCCGGTTCACCGAGACCGGCGAGCGGTCCCAGACCGCGAACACCACCCGGTCGAAGGCCGCCCCGTACCGCGCCAGCGCACCGTCGAAGGCCTCGGCGACCTGGGCCGGGTCGTTGCCGAACACCCCGCAGCCCCAGGCGCCGAGCACCAGGGTGCGCAGCTCGTGCCGGGCCGCCGCCGCGAGCACCCGCACGGCCCGCTCGGCGAGCACCCCCCGCACGTCCGTACCGGCCGAACGCCGTTCCAGCTGCCCGGCGTTGGGCGCGGGCGAGGTCAGGAAGGTGACCGGGAACGGCTGCGCCAGCAGCTCGCCGCGCCCGTCCCGGATCACCGGCACGTCGGGCGAGACGATCACCCGGTGGCTGTACCGGAGGTCGGTCGAGGCCCGGTGCGCCTCGTAGTAGTCCGGCGCCTCCAGCAGGCAGCTGTACAGCAGCGCGCTGCGGCACAGGTCCTCCTCCTGGGCGCGGGCACCGCGCAGGTACCCGCCGCCGGGGTTGCGCGCGGAGGCGAAGTTCAGCACCCCGACCGGCCCGGCCCCGGCCGCGACCAGCCGCCCGGCGGCCTGGACGCTCCCCTCGGCCGTCACCTCGACGCTCCCGCGCGGCCCCGGCCCCGGCTCGCCCGCCGCCACCAGCGCGTCCAGCGCCTGCGGCGGGTACGACACCGTGCCGGCCCGGGCCGCCGTCAACTGCTCCCCCACCCGCACGAGTTCGCCGCCGGCCGTCCGGTAGTCCCCCCGTCCGGCGATCTCCTCGTTCACCCGTGCCACGTCATGCAGTCTGCTGCTCATGCCCCGGACGCTACGGGACTACCGCCACCGCGCGCCACAGGTTATTCTCACTTCCAGAACAACACCTCGGGGGGACGTGCCAGGACGAGGTGTCGGGGGGTATCGGGGGAACGCGAAGGGCCCGCTCCGGGGGACGGAGCGGGCCCTTCGTACGATCAGCGCGGCCGGCGGTCGATCACCGCCGGTGCGGCGTCAGTTCTTCCAGCGCGGCTTGCGGTCGTCGCGGTTGAAGCCGCCACGGTCGCCACCGCGGTCACGGTCGAAACCGCCGCGGTCACGGTTGAAGCCACCGCGGTCGGCCTGCGGACGGCCGCCGGAGCGGTGGTCGTCGCGGCGCGAGAACGGACGGCTGCTGCCGCCGCGCTCGTCGCGGTCCCGGCCGAAGGACGGACGGTCACCGAAGGAACGGGCCGGACGGTCACCGAAGGAACGGCCGCCGCGGTCGTCGCGGTCGCGGTTGAAGCCGCCACGGTCGCCACCGCGGTCACGGTCGAAGCCACCCGAGCGACGGTCGTCACGGTCACGGCCGGCGAAGCCACCGCGGTCACGGTTGAAGCCACCACGGTCGCCGCCACGGTCGCCACCGCGGTCACGGTCGAAACCGCCCGAGCGACGGTCGTCACGGTCACGGCCGGCGAAGCCACCGCGGTCACGGTTGAAGCCACCACGGTCGCCACCGCGGTCACGGTCGAAACCGCCCGAGCGACGGTCGTCACGGTCACGGCCGCCGAAGCCACCGGAACGGCGGTCGTCACGGTCGCGGTCCCGGCCGAAGCCGCCGGAGCGGCGGTCGTCGCGGTCCCGGTCGCCACCGCGGTCGCGGTCACGGCCGAAGGCCGGACGCTCGGTGCGCGCCTCGCGGTACGACGGGGTGCGCTCCTCGGCCTGCGGCGCGGCGGGCGCCTCGGCGGCGGCCGGAGCGGCCTCGGCCGCGGCGGACTCGCCGGTCTCCTCGGCGGCCGGCTCCTCGTCCACGATGCCCAGGTCGGCCCGCTCGCGCGCCGCACGGGCGGCCAGGCGGTCGGCCTCCTCGCGCAGCTCGGTGGCGCGGCGCTGCGCGCGCTCCAGCTGGCGGGTCATGTCGGCGATCTCGCGCTCGGCGGCACCGGCGATGTTGGCGGCGCTCTCCGCCTGGACCTCGGTCAGCGAACGGGCGCCGGTGATCTTGGCGACCTCGGCGTCGAAGGCGTGGTCCAGGATGTGGCGGCTGGCGTCGACGCCCGCGTCCTCCATCAGGCGGAAGACGCCGCGGCGCTGGTGCGGCAGCACCAGGGTGACGACGGCGCCCGAGCGGCCGGCCCGCGCGGTGCGGCCGGAGCGGTGCAGGTAGTCCTTGTGGTCGCCGGCCGGGTCCACGTTCAGGACCAGGTCGATGCCGTCGACGTGGATGCCGCGGGCGGCGACGTCGGTGGCGACGACGACGTTGGTGTAGCCGTCCTTGAAGTCGCCGAGGACGCGGGTACGGGCGCCCTGGGTCATGCCGCCGTGCAGCGCGTCGGCCTTCACGCCGGCCTCGATCAGCTGCTCGGCGACGCGGTCGGCGCCCATCTGGGTGCGGACGAAGATGATCGTGCGGCCCTTGCGGGCGGCGATCGCGTTGGTGATCGGCGCCTTGTCCTTGGGCTTCACCACGAGGATGTGGTGGGTCATGGTGGTGACGGCGCCGGCCGACGGGTCGACCTCGTGGGTGACCGGGCTCTTCAGGTAGCGCTTCACCAGGGTGTCGATCTCGTTCTCCAGGGTGGCGGAGAACAGCAGGCGCTGGCCGCCGGCCGGCACCTGGTCGAGGATCTCGGTGACCTCGGGCAGGAAGCCCATGTCGGCCATCTGGTCGGCCTCGTCGAGCACGACGGTCTGGACGTCGGCGAGCTTGGCGCTGCCGCGGTTCAGCAGGTCGCGCAGACGGCCCGGGGTGGCGACCAGGATGTCGACGCCACGCTCCAGCGCGTAGATCTGGTTCGACATCGAGGTGCCGCCGCAGACGACCTTGAGCTTGAGGCCGAGCACCGAGCCGAACGGCTCCAGGGCGTCGGCGACCTGCATGGCCAGCTCGCGGGTCGGGACCAGGATCAGGCCGCGCGGGTGCTTGGGCTTGGTGCGCTCGCCGTCGGCGAGGCGGGTCAGCAGCGGCAGGCCGAAGCTGAGGGTCTTGCCGGAGCCGGTGCGGCCACGGCCCAGCACGTCCTTGCCGGCCAGGGCGTCCGGGATGGTCGCGGCCTGGATCGGGAACGGGGTGGTGACGCCGCGCTTGGCGAGGGCACGGACGACGTCGTCGTGCAGGCCCAGGTCGCCGAAGGTGATGGTCGGCTCGGCGGCCGCCTCCTCGGTGGCCTCCACGGCCTCGGCGATCACCTCGTCCGCGGCGGTGTCGAGGGTGTCGGTGGTGTCGGTGACATCGGCGGCGGCCTCGTTCGCGGGCATGGCGAAGCGGGCGTCGTCAACGAGAGACATGCAAAACCTTCCGGAAGTGGCACGCGCCAAAGTCCGGGGTTCTGTTTCACAACCGCCTCTATGCGGTCAGCCACGGATCGCCGGAACGCGCCAAGGGCGCCAGATGGGAATAGGGCGCCAATCAAATGAATCAAACGAACGATCTACCACCATAGAGGACCCTGGGGATCGGAGGCAAATGCCCTGGACAGGACGCTAATGCCCACCGGCACGCGGGCTCGGTGCCGAGGAACCGGAGCTGCCCGACGAGGGCTCCGGGAGCGGCGGCACGGTCACGGGGGGCGAACTGTGCTCCGGCTCCGGAGTGCTCGACGGACGGCTGCTCGGCGTGGCCGACGGCGAGCCCGCCGAACCGCCCGAGCGGCCCTCGCCGGTACCGCCCGCCCCGCCCGTACCGCCGGAGCCCGCCGTGCCGCCGGAGCCGGTCGGCCCGCCGCCGCCCGGGTGCGGCGCCGGGCTGGTGTTCACGCCGCCCGCCGAACCACCCCCCGGGTCGCCGTCGGGCGGCCCCGGCACCGGGACCACCCCGGCCACCGTCCCGGTCGCCCCGGGCAGCACCTCGCCCGGCGCCGAGGTCGTGGGTCCGCCCGGCGCGCTCTCGGCCAGCAGGCCGCCCGGCCGCTCCGGGCGCCCCGACGCACCGCCCGGGTGCCCGGCCCCCGGCGAGGCCGAGGGCCCGCCCGTCGCGCCAGGCCGGCCCGCCGGACCGGCCTGCCCGACCGGCGCCACCCCGCCGTGCCTCTCCTCCGCCGCCGGACCGACCGACATGCAGCCCGTCAGCCCCAGCCCGGCCACCGTCAGCACCGCCGCCGCCCGCAGGGCGCGCGAGCGCAGGACCGCCGCGTTCCGTGCCCGCACCGCCCGCACCGCTCGCACCGCCCGAACGGCTCGCACTGCCCGAACCGACCGCACCGACCGCACCGAAGCCACCGAGGTCCCTCCCTACCGCCCCGCCCGGGCCGCCCACTCGCGGCCGCTTTCGGTGCCCAACGCGCGCCCGGCCCGGCGGGACACGGGCGAGGCGGCAGTTGGCCCGGCCGCCCGCCGAGGCGCCGCGTCGGCTGTCGCGTCCGCCGTGGCCCGGCCGGCGCCCCGGGCCGGCGCCTCAGCCCCAGAGGGCCGAGGCCAGCTCCGCCCCCGCGTAGACCGCGGCCAGCCCGGCGGCCACGCTGCCGGCCACGTTCGCCAGCGCGTACCGCCCGGCGCCGGTCTCGGCCAGCCGCAACGTCTCGTACGAGAAGGTCGAGTAGGTGGTCAGCGCACCGCAGAGCCCGGTCCCCAGCAGCAGTTGGACCCGCGAGGACGCCGCGCCGGCCGCCACCGCGCCGGTCACCGTCCCGAGGATCAGGCAGCCGACCACGTTCACCGTGAAGGTGCCCCACGGGAAGACCGAGTCGTGCCGGGACTGCACCGCCCGGTCCGTCAGGTACCGCAGCGGAGCGCCGACCACCGCGCCCGCCACCACCAGCAGCCAGTTCACTCCGCCGACGCTCCCCGGCCCGGCTCCCGGCCCGCGCCACCGCCGGGCCCACCGCCCGTGCCGCCGCCCGGACCGCCGTCGGCGCCGCCGCCCGGCCCGCGCCCCGTGTAGGTCACCACCTCGCACCGGTCCAGCAGCACCAGGCCCTCCGCCACCAGCCCGTCCAACTGCGGCAGGAACGCCCGCACCCGCTCCTCCTCGTCCACGATCACCACCGCCACCGGCAGGTCCTCGCTCAGCGACAGCAGCCGCGTGGTGTGCACCAGCGACGACGCCCCGAACCCCTCGATCCCCCGGAACACGCTCGCCCCGGCCAGCCCGGCCGCCCGCGCCCGGTGCACGACCTCGCTGTACAGCGGGCGGTGGTGCCACCGGTCGCTCTCCCCGACCAGCACCGTCAGCCGCAGCGCCGGCCCGCCCAGCCGGGTCACCGCACACCCCCGCCGGTCGCCGGGCCGCCCCCGGCCGCCCCGCGGCGGACCGCACGGTGGATCAGACGCCTGGTCAGCCCCGCCGCCGCCCACACCGCGACCAGCGCGCCCAGCAGCGTCAGCCCCAGGTACGCCAGCCCCGGCCCGAGCCGGCCCGCCTCCAGCAGCCGCCGGATGTCCACCGCGTACGTCGAGAAGGTGGTGAACCCGCCCAGCACGCCGGTGCCGAAGAACGGCCGCACCAGCGGGTGCGCCTGCCGCCCCTCGGTGATCACCACCAGGAACACCCCGATCACCGCGCAGCCGACCACGTTGACCAGCAGCGTCGTCCACGGGAAGGCCGTCGGCCCGGTCTCCCAGCCGAGGCCGGCCGCGTACCGCGCCACCGCCCCGATCGCCCCGCCGACCGCGACCACCGCCACCGCCGGCCCCTGCCCGCGCAGCACCGGCGGCCGGTGCCGCACCCGCGCCGCGACCGGCGGCGTCCCGGGCGGCCCGCCCACCGTGTCACCCAGAGCGCCCTCCGAGGTCGTCATAGCCCCATCAAACACCGGCGTCCGCCACCTGGCACACCGTCACCCCAGACCCGACAATGATCCGGTGGAGATGACCCGGGAAGAGTTCGAGACGCTGGTCAGCGACGCGCTCGACCAGATTCCCCCGCAGCTCGCGGCCATGATGGACAACGTCGCGATCTTCGTCGAGGACGAACCCGAACCGAGCGACCCCGAGCTCCTCGGCCTCTACGAGGGCACCCCGCTCACCGAACGCGGCGAGTGGTACGCGGGCGTCCTGCCCGACCGCATCCTGATCTACCGCGGCCCGACCCTCCGCCACTGCGAGACCCGCGAGCAGGTGGTCGAGGAGGTCCGCACCACCGTGATCCACGAGGTCGCCCACCACTTCGGCTTCGACGACCACGAGCTCGACGAACTCGGCTGGTCCTGACCCCCTCCGCGGCCCCGCGCCGCACCTGCTCCGCCCCGCCCCGCAGGCCGCCCCCACCCGCCCGGCCGAAACCCGTTTTGGCGATCCGCCCGGCATCCCATATGCTTCTCGACGTCCCCGAACGCTGGAAACAGCGGGACAGGCCGCAAGCCCTCATCGTCTAGTGGCCCAGGACGCCGCCCTTTCAAGGCGGTAGCACGGGTTCGAATCCCGTTGGGGGCACGCAGTACCGCATTACCGTAGTAAAGTGCAGTGCCGCAAGACCTTAGTGGTTCGCCACTACCAGGTCCCGTGGAGCAGTTGGTTAGCTCGCCACCCTGTCAAGGTGGAGGTCGCGGGTTCAAGTCCCGTCGGGATCGCTCGTCTCGCAAGAGACGCGCAGTACGGCCAGGTAGCTCAGTTGGTACGAGCGTCCGCCTGAAAAGCGGAAGGTCGCCGGTTCGACCCCGGCCCTGGCCACAACAGGAAGCCCCCGTAGCGAATTCGCTACGGGGGCTTCGTCGTTCCCGAGCCCCGGCCACTCCGGTCGATGCCCGGGAGGGCGAGACGCTGCACGTCCCGGAGCCCTTCGGCTTCGCGCTGGTGACCGACCGGCTGCTGCCGCACTGACCGCCGGTCCGCCCCGGATCCCCCCGCAGGGGGAGGGGGAACCGTCGACAGGACGATCCGCCGGGGCGGGGCCGGGCGGGACGGTGGGGGCATGGAGACGACGAGGGACACGGGCTGGAACCGGCTGGCGGCGCGGGCCGGGTACGTGGCGGCGGCGTGGGCGGTGGCCTTCGCGCTGGTGCACCTGTACTGGCTGGCCGACGGGCGGCTCGGGCTGCCGGAGGGCCGCTCGGTGTGGAGCAACACGCCGCTGCTGGTGATCGACGTGATCGCGATCCCGCTGTGCGCGGTGGCCGCGGCGGTGGCGCTGGCGCCGCTGCGGCGGTGGGGCGGGCGGGTGCCGGCGCGGCTGCTGACCGTCGCGCTGTGGGGCACCACCGCGCTGCTGGTGCTGCACGCCGCGCCGTCCGTCCCCGATTGGTTCGCCCTGGCCGTCGGCAGCCGGTCGAGTGCCGGGCTGGACGCGATGGCCCGGTTCGCGACCTTCGGCTACGAGCCGTTCTTCCTGCTCGGCGGGGTCCTCTTCGGCGTCACCGCGCTCGGCCGCCGGGCGTCCCGCCGGCCGGCCCTGCGGACAGCCGTGCGGTGAGCCAGTCGGCGGTGGGGGCGAGCCAGTCCGGCAGGGCGGTGCCGAGCAGGTGGTTGCCGTGCGGGACGAGGAGGAGTTCGGCGTCGGGCGCGTGCTCGGCCAGCGCGGTGGCGTCGGTGACGCCCGGGATGCGGTCCTCCCCGCCCTCGACCACCAGCAGCGGGACGGCGATCCGCGGCGCGAGGGCGGCCAGGTCGATCCGGCCGGCGAAGGCTCGGGCCGCCTCGTACCCGCCGCAGCGCTGGGCGAGGGTCGCGGTGACGAACGGGACCAGACCGTCCCAGTCCAGCCGGTACGGGCCGCTGACCACCGCGGCGGCGCACAGCCGCGGCTCGTGGGCGGCGGCCTCGGCGACGTAGTAGCCGCCCAGGCTGAGGCCGATCACGGCGGTCCGGGCCGGGTCCAGGCCGTCCCGGCGGCCGAGCGCGTCGAGGGCGCGCCCGACGACCCGGTGGTACTCGGGCTCCGGCGCGCTGCGGGCGGCCAGCACGCCCTGTCCGGGCCCGTCGACGGCGAGCACCGCGACACCCCGGGCCAGCAGGGCCTCGGCCACCGCGTGGAACTCCTCCTTGCCGGAGTCCATCCCCGGCACCACCACCACGACCGGCACCGGCGGGCCGCCCGCCGCCGGGCGGCGCAGCCAGCCCGCGAAGCCCTCGCCCTCGACCCGCTCGGCGCCCGGTTCGAGCAGCGCCAGCGCCCGCCGCATCGCCTCGTCGGCCTCCTCGGCGACCTCGGCCGCGGCGGCCCGGTCGGGGTGCGGGAGCAGACCCGCGAAGTGGAACCAGCGGGCGGCGCTCCGGTACGCCTCGCCGGCGGTGACCGTCCGGCCCTCGGCGGCGGCGCGCTCCGCCGTCCCGGTGTACCGGCGGCCGGCGGCGCGGCAGGCGGCCGGCCAGTCGTGCAGGGAGGTCAGCGGGCCGGTGACCCGGGCGTACTCGTAGAGGTCCAGGCCGGCGCCGTGGGCGCGGGGGCGGGTCTCGGCGACGAAGGCGGGCAGCAGGCCGGGGGTGTCGAGGAAGGACAGGTCGGGCACGGCGGGGGTTCCCTTCGGGACGGGGTTCGAGGTGCGGTTCACGGACGGGGCGCGGGCGCGGCCTCGGGCGCGGGGCTCAGGCACGGGGCTCAGGAGACGGTCAGCACGGCCTTGCCGCGGATCCGGCGCTCGCGCAGGTCGGTGAGCACGGTGGCGGTCTCGGCCCAGGGCGCCACCCGGCCGAGTTCCGGGGTCAGCCGGCCCCGGTCCGTCAGGCGCACCAGGGTGGCCAGGTCCGCGCCGTCGGGCACGTCGGAGTCGGCGTAGTGGAAGTGCCGGACGACCGCCGACTCCGGGCCCTTGAAGAAGTCGAAGAAGTCGAGCGTGGCGGGCGTCCGGGAGGCCTGGCCGAACCAGATCAGGGTGCCGCGCCGGGCGAGCCGGGCCAGCGCGAGCGGCAGCGCGGCGCCGCCGGTGGACTCCAGCACCAGGTCGTACGGTCCGCGCGCCGCGGCCACGTCGTGGACCACCTCGGCCGCCCCCAGTTCGGCCAGCCGCCGGCCGCGCTCCGGGGAGGCGGTGACGGCGGTCAGCTCGGCCCCGGCCGCGGCCGCCAGCTCGGTGACGTAGTGGCCGACGCCCCCGGAGGCCCCGGTCAGCAGCACCCGCCGCCCGGCCAGGGCCCCCGCCGTGCGGAGCAGCCGCAGCGCGGTGAGGCCCGCGAGCGGCAGCGCGGCGGCCCGTACGGCGTCCAGGCTGTCGGGCAGTTCGGCGAGGGAGGACGTCGGGACGCAGACGTACTCGGCCCAGCCCCCGGCCGGCGGATGCGCCACCACCCGCCGGCAGACCGCGGGCCCCGACCCGTCGGCGGCGGCCTGCACCACCAGCCCGGCCACGTCCTTCCCCGGCCGCCACCCGGCCCGGGGCGCCTCCAGCTGGAAGGTCTCGCCCCGGTTCACCGAGAACGCCTCCACCTTCACCAGCGCCTCGCCCGGCTCCGGTCGCGGCTGCTCCACCTCCGCGAACCGCACCGGCTCCGCCGTCCGCCCCGTCGCCACCAGCGCCTTCATCCCCACTCCTCCGTCGGTCACCCCCTCACCACACCGCGCCCCGCCCCGGCAGGTCCAACAACCACCGGACGGCGACGACAACCGGCGGTTGTGGGGCTGCCTGCGACGGCCGGGACGCCTCCGCGCCGGCGGCCCGTCAGGGCCTAGGGTGCCCGGGTGGATCTGGATCTGGCGCAGGTGCGGGGGTTCGTCGTCGCGGCCGAGGAGTTGCACTTCGGGCGGGCGGCGGGGCGGTTGGGGATCAGTCAGCAGGGGCTGTCGAAGCGGGTGGCGCGGCTGGAGGCCGCGCTGGGGGTGCGGCTGCTGGAGCGGGACGCCCGCGGGGTGGGGCTGACCGGGGCGGGGCAGCGGTTCCTGGAGCCGGCGCGGCGGTTGCTGGCGCAGGGGGATCGGGCGGTGGCCGCCGTGGGCTGTGCGGCGCGGCCGCTGCGGATCGACGTGTGGGGGCACCTGTACGCGCCGATGCGGACGCTCGCGCAGGCGGTGGACGTGGCGCCGGGGCTGGCGGTGGAGCCGGTGCCCGGCCGGGACCTGCCGTCGGTGGCGGCGGCGCTGCGGCGCGGGGAGTCGGACGCCGGGTTCGGCCGGGTGCACCAGCTGCCGGACGGCGGCGACGCCGGGCTGACGCACCGCCTGGTCCGGCTGGAGCCGGTGGACGCGCTGCTGAGCACCGGCCATCCGCTGGCCGACCGCGACGTGCTGAGCCCGGCGGAGCTGCGCGACAGCGCCCTGCGCTACCCGGCGGCGGTGGACCGGCTGGACTTCCTCACCCGCTTCGCGACCCGCTTCGGCGTCGCGCGCCGGGTCGGCTCGACCAACCTGGGCCTGGAGCACTTCCTGGACGAGGTCCGCTCCGACCCGTCCTGCTTCTCCCTCGTCCCCGCCGACTCCCCGCTCCCCGACCGCCCGGGCGTCCGGACCGTGCCGCTGGCCGACCCGACCCCGTTGTACGCCTGGTCCCTCCTCTGGCGGGAGGACGCGTCCACCGACCCGCACCCCCGACTCGACGCGCTGCTCAGGGCGTTCACCACCGCGGCGGCCCGCGGCCGCTGGCTGGAGTACGACCCCGCCCGCGACTGGCTCCCGGACGCGGACGAGGCCGCGCTCCGGCCGTGAAGCGGGCTCCTCGGCCCGCCAGGGCACCCGTCACCGTCGAATCGGGACCCCTGTGGCGCACCGGACCGACGTTCCCGGCGGGGCCGGCGGTCCGGGAGGGTCACGGGCGGCTCAGGAGCGGAACCAGTTGTCGTCGGTGCCGAGCACCGAGCCGTCCGCGGCGTAGAGGGTGAAGGCGTCGGCGTCGGAGCCCGGCTTCTTCGCGATGGCGATCCAGCGGACCGGGGAGTCGGCGACCGTGACCGGCACCGCCTCGGTGGAACCGCCGGTCTTCCAGGTCACCACGGCCTTCGCGACCTCGGGCCCGACCCCGGCGACCACCACCGGCGAGGCGCCCATCTCGCCGCCCTTGAAGCCGAGCATCGCCCCGCCGCCGACGAAAGGCGAGCCGGGGGCGGACGTCGCGCCCGGCTTCCCCGGGACGGGGGTCTGGTGCACGGTGTCGTTCACCTGCCGCTTGCCGTCCACGGTGAGGTAGAGGTTCACCTCGTCCAGGTCGGGCCGCCAGTGGCGGTCGACCTCGTCGTTCGTCATCCTCGGCAGCTGGGGGATGGCGGCGTGCCGCTCCGTCCAGAGCAGTTCCTCCTGCCGGTGGGCGTCCTCCTTGGTGGGGGCGGCCGGCCACAGGGCGGCCCAGGCCTGCCAGGTGCGGCCGTCCGCGGTGCCTTCGCCGATCTTGACCCGGACGGGGGTCAGCGGGTCCCGCGCGGGCGCGGTCGGGGTGGCCGCCGCGGAGGCCGGGGCCGATCCGGCCGTGGAGGCCGAGGGGGAGGCCGCCGCCACCACGGACGAGACCGCCTGCCGGCCGCGCTGGTCGAGCACCGCCCCGCCGCCGACGACGGCCGCGGCCAGCACCGCGGCCGCCCCGGCGGTCAGCAGGCGCCTGCGCCGCAGCCGGCGCCGCCCGCCGGTGAGCAGCCGGTCGTACGGGACCGTCCCGATGTCGACGCTCCCGGCCAGTTCGCCGAGGGCCCGCGAGGCCGCCGCCTCGTCGTCCGCGGCACCGCCCGCCGGGCCGCCGGTCATGGACTCCTTGCTCATCTTCCGCCTCCGATGCTGGTCAGTCCGCTGAGTGAGGAGGCCGCCCGGAGCTTGGCCAGGCCCTTGGCCGCCTGGCTCTTCACCGTCCCGACCGAGCAGCCCATGGTCGCCGCGGTCTGGGTCTCGGTGAGGTCCTCCCAGTAGCGCAGGACGACGGCCTGGCGCTGGCGCGGCGGCAGTCCGCCGAGCGCGGCGAGCAGCGTGGCCCGGTCGTCCGGGTCGGCCCCGGTCGGCGCGGCCCGGTCGGGAACGGCGTGCACGAGCTGCTCGACCGGCCTGCGCCGGAAGCGCCGGGCGTGTTCGTTGACCAGGATCCGGCGGACGTACGCCTGCGGGTCGTCCGCCGCGCGCACCCTGCCCCAGGCGACGTACGCCCGCTCCAGTGCCTGCTGGACCAGGTCCTCGGCGCCGTGCCGTTCGCCCGCGAGCAGGTAGGCCGTCCTGAACAAGCGCGACCACGCGCCGCCGGCGAACGCCCGGAACTCGTCGTCCCGGGCGGTCTTCTGGGCTCCCATGAGCACCTCCTCAACCCTCCGGAGCCCGTAACGGCCGTGGACCGTTGCCCGGCGTTCGCGAATCGCCGCCGGCGGCTGTGACACTGGAGGGGCTCGAAAACCGAGGTGCGCTCCGCCGTGCCTCCTTGCGAACCTAGAGGGATGCCCGCAGTGAGTTCTCCCGCAGTCCAGTCCGCCCCCGCGCCCGCCGAGGGCCCCGGCATCGGCGAGCTGGCCGCCCGCCTGCCCGAGCTGACCCTGCGCGACGAGGTGCGGATCGGGCGCCGGCTGGAGGGGGCCCGCCGGGTCCGCAAGGCCGAGGCCCGGCAGAAGGTCGCCGCCGAGATCGCGGCCGACATCGAGCGCGCCGAGTTGCTGGTCGAGCAGCGCCGGAACGCCGTCCCGACGATCACGTATCCCGCCGAGCTGCCGGTCAGCCAGAAGAAGGACGAGATCCTGGCGGCGATCCGGGACCACCAGGTGGTGATCGTCGCGGGCGAGACCGGCTCCGGCAAGACCACCCAGATCCCGAAGATCTGCCTGGAGCTCGGCCGCGGCGTGCGCGGCCTGGTCGGCCACACGCAGCCGCGCCGGATCGCCGCCCGCACGGTGGCCGAGCGGGTCGCGGAGGAGCTGGACAGCCCGCTCGGCGAGGCGGTCGGCTGGAAGGTCCGGTTCACCGACCAGGTCGGCCAGGACACCCTGGTCAAGCTGATGACGGACGGCATCCTGCTCGCGGAGATCCAGACCGACCGCGACCTGCGCCAGTACGACACCCTGATCATCGACGAGGCCCACGAGCGCAGCCTCAACATCGACTTCATCCTCGGCTACGTCAGGCAGCTGCTGCCCCGCCGCCCGGACCTCAAGGTCGTGATCACCTCCGCGACCATCGACCCGGAGCGCTTCGCCCGGCACTTCGGCGACGCCCCGATCATCGAGGTCTCCGGCCGCACCTACCCGGTGGAGGTCCGGTACCGGCCGATCGTGGAGGACGGCGCCGAGTACGACGGCGACGAGGCGGACCGCGACCGGGACCAGGTCCAGGCGATCTGCGAGGCCGCCCAGGAGCTGCAGGCCGAGGGCCCGGGCGACATCCTGGTCTTCCTCTCCGGCGAGCGCGAGATCCGCGACACCGCCGACGCCCTCAACCGGCTGAAGCTGAGGAACACCGAGGTCCTGCCGCTGTACGCCCGGCTCAGCTCGGCCGAGCAGCACCGGGTCTTCCAGCGTTCCAACAGCCGCCGGATCGTCCTGGCCACCAACGTGGCCGAGACCTCGCTGACCGTCCCCGGCATCAAGTACGTGATCGACCCGGGCACCGCCCGGATCTCCCGCTACAGCCACCGCACCAAGGTGCAGCGGCTGCCGATCGAGGCGATCAGCCAGGCCAGCGCCAACCAGCGCAAGGGCCGCTGCGGCCGCACCTCGGACGGCATCTGCATCCGGCTGTACTCGGAGGAGGACTTCCTCTCCCGCCCCGAGTTCACCGACGCCGAGATCCTGCGCACCAACCTGGCCTCGGTGATCCTGCAGATGACCGCGGCCGGCCTCGGCGACATCGCCGCCTTCCCGTTCCTGGACCCGCCGGACTCGCGCAACATCAAGGACGGCGTCCACCTGCTGCACGAGCTGGGCGCGCTGGACCCGGACGAGAAGGACCCGCGCAAGCGCCTCACCCAGCTCGGCCGCAAGCTCGCCCAGCTCCCGGTGGACCCGCGGATGGCCCGCATGGTGCTGGAGGCGGACCGCAACGGCTGCGTCCGCGACGTCATGGTGATCGCCGCCGCGCTGTCCATCCAGGACCCGCGCGAGCGCCCCGCCGAGAAGCGCCAGGCCGCCGACGACCGGCACCGCCGGTTCACCTCGGAGACCTCGGACTTCCTCTCCTACCTGGCGATGTGGCGCTACGTCCGCGAGCAGCAGAAGGAGCTGTCCTCCTCGGCCTTCCGCCGGATGTGCAAGGCGGAGTTCCTCAACTACCTGCGGATACGGGAGTGGCAGGACATCTACACCCAGCTGCGCACCGTGGCGAAGCAGTTGGGCGTGACCATCGAGGAACCGCATCCCGACGCCGAGCCGGACGCCGACCGGATCCACCAGTCCCTGCTGGCCGGGCTGCTCTCCCACATCGGCCTGTTCGACGTGGAGAAGCGCGAGTACGGCGGCGCGCGCGGCGCCCGCTTCGCTGTCTTCCCGGGCTCCGGCCTGTTCAAGAAGCCGCCGCGCTGGGTGATGTCGGCCGAGCTGGTGGAGACCTCCCGGCTCTGGGCCCGGATCAACGCCAAGATCGAGCCGGAGTGGGTCGAGCCGCTGGCCGGCCACCTGATCAAGCGCAGCTACAGCGAGCCGCACTGGGAGAAGAAGGCCGGCGCGGTGCTGGCGTACGAGAAGGTCACCCTCTACGGGATGCCGGTCGTCGCCCAGCGCAAGGTCAACTACGGGCGGATCGACCCGGAGCTCTGCCGCGAGCTGTTCATCCGCAACGCGCTGGTCGAGGGCGACTGGGAGACCCACCACCGGTTCTTCGCGGAGAACCGCAAGCTGCTCGGCGAGGTCGAGGAGCTGGAGAACCGGGCCCGCCGCCGGGACATCCTGGTGGACGACCAGACCCTGTTCGACTTCTACGACGCCCGGCTGCCCGAGGACGTCGTCTCCACCCGGCACTTCGACTCCTGGTGGAAGAAGGCCCGGCACGAGCAGCCGGACCTGCTGAACTTCGAGAAGTCGATGCTGATCAACGACGCCGCCGACGGCGTCACCGAGGCCGACTACCCGGACCACTGGCAGCAGGGCAAGCTGCGCTTCCAGCTGACCTACCAGTTCGAGCCGGGCAGCGACGCGGACGGCGTGACGGTGCACATCCCGCTGCCGGTGCTCAACCAGGTCACCGCGGAGGGCTTCGACTGGCAGATCCCCGGTCTGCGGCAGGAGCTGGTCACCGCGTACATCAAGTCGCTGCCGAAGGCGATCCGGCGCAACTTCGTCCCGGCGCCGGACTTCGCCAAGGCGGCGCTGCGCGCGGTGAAGGACCGCCAGGAGCCCTTGCTGCCCGCCCTGGAGCACGCCCTGAAGCGGCTGACGGCCGTCACCGTGCCGCCGGAGGCCTGGGACGACGAGCGGGTGCCGGAGCACCTCAAGGTGACCTTCCGGGTGGTGGACGGGCGCCGCAAGCTCGCCGAGTCCAAGGACCTGGAGGAGCTGCGGCTGAAGCTCAAGCCGAAGCTCAAGGAGACGCTGTCCTCGGCCGCGTCCGGCCAGGGCATCGAGCAGGGCGGGCTGACCGCCTGGCCGGAGTCCCTGCCGGTCCTGCAGCGCACCTTCGAGCAGCGCTCGCGCGGCCACTCGCTGCGCGCCTACCCGGCGCTGGTGGACGAGGGCAGCGCGGTCGGCATCAAGCTGTTCGACACCCCGGAGGCCCAGACGCAGGCGATGTGGGAGGGGACGAGGCGGCTGCTGATGCTGACCACCAACTCCCCGGCCAAGTCGATCCAGGGCCGGTTGGGCAACCAGGCGAAGCTGGCGCTCTCGCACAGTCCGCACGGCTCGATCGGCGCGCTCTTCGAGGACGTCGTGTCCGCGGCGACGGACCGGCTGATGACCCTGGCCGGCGGCCCGGCCTGGGACGAGGCGGCCTTCGGCAAGCTGCACGACAAGGTGCGCGCGGACCTCTACGAGCTGTCCGCGGACACCACGTTGAAGACGGCCACCGCACTGATCGCCTTCCACAAGGCTTCGACCCGTCTGAAGACGGTGAGCAGCCCGGTGCTGCTGAACGCGGTGAACGACGTCCGGCTGCACCTGGCCTCGCTGGTGCACCCGGGCTTCGTGACCGCGACCGGCTGGCAGCGGCTGCCGGACCTCAAGCGCTACCTGCTGGCGGTGGACCGCCGCCTGGAGGCGCTGCCCAACCACCCGCAGCGGGACGCCCAGCAGCTGCTGAAGGTGCAGCAGGTCCAGCAGGCCTACGGGGAACTGCTGGCGGCGGTGCCGGCCGGGCGGCAGCCCTCCGCGGAGGTGCGGGCGATCCGCTGGATGATCGAGGAGCTGCGGGTCAGCTTCTTCGCCCAGTCGTTGGGCACGCCGAGCCCGGTCTCGGAGAAGCGGATCATGAAGGCGATGGAGGCGGCGCGGGCCGCCCTCTGACCCGGGCCGCGGGGCAGCCCCCTGAGCTGCGGGTGGGCCTTCAGGAGCCAGTTCGACCTGGGGGCCCACCATGGGCTAGAGTCTGTCTTGTTCGCAGCGCGGCAAGCGAGTGAACGAGATCAGAAAACTCTGGTCCCGTGGAGCAGTTGGTTAGCTCGCCACCCTGTCAAGGTGGAGGTCGCGGGTTCAAGTCCCGTCGGGATCGCCGCAGTGCGAGAGGCCCGGAACCGTCAGGGTGCGCGGGCCACCCGTGTTACAGGCCGGGAGCGCAA
>NZ_JBEOUW010000064.1:0-45596 GCF_040303045.1 Kitasatospora sp. NPDC096140 | reverse complement strand
CACGCTGTTGAGTTCTCAAGGAACGGACGCTTCCTTCGGACCGCCTTCCAGCGGACCCTCCGGGCTTCGTTCTTTCGTGTTTCCAGCTTACCAGATGTTTTCCGCTCCGTTTACCGGGGCTTTTCACATCTGAAATCTGGAGTTAACCGCCGAGTTGCGGCGACTCGACCAACCATAGCGGGTCGGTGTCCGGAGCGCGAATCGAGGCGCGCCCGGTGTCACCCGGGTGGCGGCATGATTTGTTGCTCTCGCGAGCATATACAGCAATGGTCCCGATTCGCCAAGATGCCTGTAGAGTGCGGCGCATCGGCCGAGAGGACTAGACCACTCGCGGGCCGGTGGGACGCCGGCCGGTAGGTGGGCGGAGGGCGGGTTGTTCGCCCTGGAATGTCGACAGATGTCCGAAGTTGACATGATTTAGGCTTCAGCTGATCGTCGTGCCGCTCCTCGCGGCCGCTCGCTGTACTGCGCACTTGGGAGGCACAACCATGACCACTGTGACGTCGCCGCTGACCGGTCGGGTCGTCGGGCTCGCCGGCGTGCCCGACCCGGTGTTCTCGGGCGCGATGGTCGGTCCCGGTACCGCGATCGACCCGGTCCGTCGGCCCACCGAGGCGGTCGCGCCGGTGGACGGGGTCGTCGTCTCCATGCACCCGCACGCCTTCGTCGTCGTGGACGCCGAGGGCCACGGGGTGCTGACCCACCTCGGGATCGACACCGTCCAGCTCAACGGCGAGGGCTTCGAACTGCTCGTCAACAAGGGCGACACGGTGACCCGCGGCCAGGCCGTCATCAAGTGGGACCCGGCCGCCGTGGAGGCCGCCGGCAAGTCGCCGATCTCGCCGATCGTCGCACTGGAGGCCGCTCCGGACTCGCTCGGAGGCCTCCGGGAGGACGGCGAGGCCGTGTCCGGCGACGCCCTGTTCAGCTGGAGCTGACCTCTCGACCACGGACACACACCCGCCCCGCAGGAAGTGACGGGGCGGCCCGGCACTCAGCGGTTCCCGGCGGGGCCGCTCCTCTCAGCGGAGACAGGTAGATGGAGAAGACACTGCGCGGCGTGGGTGTCAGCCACGGGGTCGCGATCGGCCAGGTGCGGCACATGGGAACGGCGGTGCTGGAGCCCCCGGCCACGCGGATCCCGACCGAGGACGCCCCGCGGGAGCAGGCGCGTGCCCAGGCCGCCGTGGACGCGGTCGCCGCCGACCTGATCGCGCGCGGCAACCTGGCGGGCGGCGAGGCGCAGGCCGTTCTGGAGGCCCAGGCGCTGATGGCGCAGGACCCGGAGCTGATGGCCGACGTGTCCCGCCGGATCGCCGTCGGCAGCAGTGCCGAGCGCGGTGTCTACGACGCGTTCGCCGCCTACCGTGCGCTGCTCGCCTCCGCCGGGGAGTACCTGGCCGGTCGGGTCGCCGACCTGGACGACGTGCGGAACCGGATCGTGGCCCGGCTGCTCGGCGTGCCGATGCCGGGTGTGCCGGACAGCGACGAGCCGTACGTGCTGTTCGCGCGGGACCTCGCGCCGGCCGACACCGCGCTGCTGGACCCGACGCTGGTGCTCGGGTTCGTGACCGAAGAGGGCGGGCCGACCAGCCACAGCGCCATCCTGGCGCGGGCGATGGGCGTGCCGGCCGTCGTGGCGCTGCCCGGTGCCACCGATGTCGCCGAAGGCACCGTCGTCGCGGTGGACGGCAGCTCCGGTGACGTGCTGCTGGAGCCGTCGCAGGAGAAGCAGGACGAGCTGCGGGCGATCGCCGCCGAGCGCAAGGCCGCGCTGGCCGCCTCCTCCGGCCCAGGGCAGACCTCCGACGGGCACCGCGTCCCGCTGCTGGCCAACGTGGGTGGCCCGGCGGACGTGCCGGCCGCGCTGGAGAACGGTGCCGAGGGCGTCGGCCTGTTCCGTACCGAGTTCCTGTTCCTGGACGACTCGGCGAAGGCTCCCGGCGAGGAGAAGCAGATCGAGGCGTACCGCAAGGTGCTGGAGGCCTTCCCCGAGGGCCGGGTCGTGGTCCGGGTGCTCGACGCGGGCGCGGACAAGCCGCTGGACTTCCTGACCCCGGCGGACGAGCCGAACCCGGCGCTCGGCGTGCGCGGTCTGCGAACCCTCCTGGAGCACCCCGAGGTGCTGCGCACCCAGCTGCGGGCGCTGGCCACGGCGGCCGAGGGTCTGCCGGTGCACCTTGAGGTGATGGCCCCGATGGTGGCCGACCGCAAGGACGCCAGGGACTTCGCGACCGCGTGCCGCGAGGCCGGGCTGCAGGCCAAGTTCGGGGCGATGGTGGAGATCCCGTCGGCCGCGCTGCGGGCCCGGGCGATCCTGCAGGAGGTCGAGTTCCTGTCGCTGGGGACCAACGACCTGGCGCAGTACACCTTCGCGGCCGACCGCCAGGTCGGTGCGCTGGCGCGGCTGCAGGACCCGTGGCAGCCGGCGCTCCTGGACCTGATCGCCGCGGCGGCCGAGGCCGCGCGGGTGAGCGGCAAGAGCTGCGGCGTCTGCGGCGAGGCGGCATCCGACCCGCTGCTGGCCGTGGTGCTGACCGGCCTGGGCGTCACCAGCCTCTCGATGGGCTCGGCATCGATCCCGTACGTGCGGACCGCGCTGGCCAAGTACACGCTGGCGCAGTGCCGGCGGGCGGCCGAGGCGGCCCGGGCCGCGGACAGCGCCGACGAGGCGCGGGCCGCCGCGCAGCAGGTGCTGTCCGGCGAGTAGGCCGCGGCGACAGGACGGACGAGGAAGGGGCGCTCCCACCACGGCGGTGGGGGCGCCCCTTCCTCGTGTGCGTCGGGGTCAGGCCTGGCGGTCGAGGCGGAGCTGCTCGAAGTAGCGCAGGTGCTCGACGTTGTCGACGGAGCCGGGGTTGACGGCCTGCTCCAGCGGGGTGCCGGAGAGGATGCGCTTGACCGGGACCTCGATCCGCTTGCCGGTGAGGGTGTGCGGCAGGCCGCGGACGGTGATGACCTCGTCGGGGACGTGGCGCGGGGAGAGTTCGGTGCGCAGCGAGGTGCGGATGCGGCCGATGAGGTCGTCGTTCAGCTCGGCGCCGGGGGCGAGGACGACGAACAGCGGCATCCAGTAGCCGCCGTCGGGCTCCTCCAGGCCGATGACCAGGGACTCGGCGATCTCGGGGAGGCGCTCGACCACCTCGTAGATGTCCGAGGAGCCCATCCGGACGCCCTGGCGGTTGAGGGTGGAGTCGGAGCGGCCGTGGATGACGACGGTGCCCCGGGAGGTGACGGTGATCCAGTCGCCGTGGCGCCAGACGCCGGGGTAGGTGTCGAAGTAGCTGTCGTGATAGCGGGTGCCCTCGGGGTCGTTCCAGAAGCCGGTGGGCATGGAGGGGATGGGCTTGGTGACGACGAGTTCGCCGACCGCGTCGGTGAGCGGCTTGCCCTGGACGTCCCAGGACTCGACGGCGGCGCCGAGGCAGGGGGCCTGGATCTCGCCGAGGTACACCGGGAGGGTGGGGACGCCGCCGACGAAGCAGGAGCAGACGTCGGTGCCGCCGCTGACGGAGGCGAGCCAGACGTCCGCCTTGACCTCGTCGTAGATCCAGCGGAAGCCGTCCGGCGGGAGCGGGGAGCCGGTGGTGCCGATGCAGCGCACGGCGGAGAGGTCGAGGTCGCGGCCGGGGTGGAGTTCGGCCTTGCGGCTGGCGATCACGTAGGCGGCGGAGGTGCCGAGGACGGTCGCGCCGGTGCGGGCTGCGACGGACCAGAGGGCGCCGGTGTCGGGGTGGCCGGGGCTGCCGTCGTAGGTGACGATCGTGGACCCGACGAGGAGGCCGGCCAGCAGGAAGTTCCACATCATCCAGCCGGTCGAGGTGTACCAGAGGAAGCGGTCCTGGGGGCCGAGGTCGAGGTGGAGGCCGGCCTGCTTGAGGTGTTCGAGCAGGATGCCGCCCTGGCTCTGGACGATGGCCTTGGGCAGGCCGGTGGTGCCGGAGGAGTAGAGGACCCAGAGCGGGTGGTCGAAGGGGACCGGCTCGAAGACCGGCTCCACGTCGTCGGCGACCAGGTCGTCCCAGGTCAGCGCGCCCTCGGGGGCGGGGCCGCCGAGCAGCGGGACGTGGACGACGGTGCGCAGGCTCGGGAGTTCGCGGCGCAGTTCGGCGACGACCTCGGTGCGGTCGTGGTCCTTGCCGCCGTAGTGGTAGCCGTCGACGGCGAAGAGGACGGCGGGCTCGATCTGCTGGAGGCGGTCGAGGACGCTGCGGGCGCCGAAGTCGGGGGCGCAGCTGGTCCAGATCGCGCCGACGGCGGCGGTGGCGAGGAGGGCGACGGCGGCCTGCGGGATGTTGGGCAGGTAGGCGCCGACGCGGTCGCCGGGGCCGATGCCGCGGGCGCGCAGGGCGGCGGCGAGGGAGCCGACCTGGCGGCGGAGTTCGCCCCAGGTGAGGACGACGGGCTGCTCGGTGGTCTCGTCGAGGTGGAGGATCGCGGGGCGGTCGGCGTTGGGCCCCTTCGCTCCGTCGGGGCCGGGCTCGGCGGCGCGCAGGGCGTGCTCGGCGTAGTTGAGGCGGGCGCCGGGGAACCAGCGGGCGCCGGGCATGGCCGGGTCGGCGAGGACGGCCTCGGGGGCCTGGGTGAAGCGGACGTCGAACCACTGGGTGACCGCTGCCCAGAACCGGTCGAGGTCCTCGGTGGACCAGGCGTGCAGGTCGGCGTAGCGCTCGGCGGCCTGCCGGTCGTCGGCGGCGGGGGCGAGCGGGGCGGCCGGGGCGCCGTGGTGTTCGGCGGCCCAGGCCTGGAAGGCCACCAGGCTGGTGGCGGCGGCGCGAGCGGGGGCGGGGCGCCAGAGCGGCTGGTCCTGGGGTGGGGTGCTCACGGTGGTGGTCTCCCGGCCGGTGGTGGGGACGGGAGGGCTTGTGGCAGACCCGTCCGGTTGGGCTGTCGGTGCAGACCATGCCATGTGAGCGGCCGTCGCGCCAGGGTCGGCCGGCGGGCGGTCGGGTGGTCAGCGGGGGGTGAACTCCCCGCTGAACCAGCGGCGCAGGATGCCGTTGTGGAAGTCCCAGACCAGCGGCGTGTCGGCGGTGGCGAGCAGCCAGCCTTCGGTCTCGTCGGTGGGGCGCGAGGGCGGGAGCTCGGCGAGCGGGCGGGCGGGGAGCAGGCCGCAGAGCATCACGAAGCGTCCGTTGGGGTCGGAGGCGGTGTGGATCAGGGTGACCTCGGTGGGGTCGGCCGCGATGCCGGTCTCTTCGTGCAGTTCGCGGACGCAGGCCTGCTGCCAGCTCTCGCCGTAGTCCATGTAGCCGCCGGGGAAGGCGAGTTCGCCGTAGCCGGGTTCGATGGTGCGGCGGATGACGACGAGGGCCGGGTCGGCGTCGGGCCGGGTAACGGGGAGGACGGTGACCGCGACCGGCAGCGGGTTGCGGTAGCTGATCTCGGCGCAGCCGGGGCAGGTGCGGGGCCAGGCGCGGGTGTCGGGCGGGTAGGGCGTGCCGCAGAAGTGGCAGTGGGAGAAGGGCCGGTGGACGGTCTGGGTCGCTTCGTCGGTGGTCATGGCCGGATGGTAGCCCGGTGGCCGACGGTGATCCGGGGGTGTCCGGTGAATCAGTGCGGTGGGATCGCCCCGGTGGGGCCCTCGCCGGAGGGGCTCTCGCCGGACGGCCCGTCGCCGGGCTGGTCCTCGCGGGTGGGACGGAGCAGGGCGGGGTGCAGCAGGGCGGCGCCGCCGGCGTGGTAGGTGCGGGCGCGGGGGCCGCCGCGGGTGCCGCCGCGCTGGGTGGTGCTGCCGGTGCTCTCGACGAAGCCGGGGACGGAGAGGACCTTGCGGTGGAAGTTGCCGGGGTGCAGCTTCTCGTCCCAGACCGCCTCGTAGACGGCGCGGAGGTCGGGGATGGTGAAGTCGTGGGGCAGGAAGGCCGTGGCCAGCGGGCTGTATTCGAGTTTGGCGCGGACCCGGTCGAGCCCGTCGGCGAGGATCCGGGCGTGGTCGAACGCCAGCGTGAGCGCCGTGGTGCCGGCGCGCCCGTCGACGCCACCCCCGTGGGTGTCGGCGGGCGCGCCGGCGGCTCGGGACCGGCCGCTGGGCCGGAGGTCCAGGTCGCGGACGGGGTGCCAGGCGGCGGCCGCGGCGTCCGTCCCGGCCCGGGGGTCGGGGAGGTCCGGTGCGAAGGCGAGGTAGGCGACGGAGACGACGTGCATCCGCGGGTCCCGCTCGGGCGCGCCGTAGGTGCCGAGCTGCTCCAGGTGGAGCCGGCAGAGCCTGGCCTCGGCGTCGGCGGCGCCCTGCAGGCCCGTCTCCTCGGCGAGTTCGCGGGCCGCGGCCTCGTCCAGGCCCTCCTCGCCGGCCCGCAGGAAGCCGCCGGGCAGCGCCCAGCAGCCCTGGTGGGGCGGGGCGCCGCGCTCGACGAGCAGGACGTGCAGGAGGCCGTCGCGCAGGGTCAGGGCGACGACGTCGACGGTGACGGCGATGGGCGCGTAGGCGCGCGGGTCGTACGCGGCGAGCCATTCCTGCTCGGCCGCGGGCCCGCTGCCGGGCCGGTCGTCCGCTGCCATCGCCCTGCCCTCTCCGTGCTCGCTCCGCTGATCGGTCGTGTCGTTCTCGGAATGAGCACAACGTAGCGATTGCGTTCCCCGGCGGCAAATGGTTTTCCCGGTCGGCCGGGGCGTCCGCCTTCTAGGCTGTGACCAGCAACGACCGCGCCCGAGGAGGCCGACATGCCCACTGCTCCCCCGCCGGACTTCGCCGCGGCGCTGGCCGCCGGTCCGTTGGTGCTGGACGGCGGGATGTCGAACCAGCTGGCGGCGGCGGGGCACGACCTCTCGGACGAGCTGTGGTCGGCGCGGCTGCTGGCGGACGAACCGGCGGCGGTGGTGGCGGCGCACCGGGCGTACTTCGAGGCCGGCGCGGACGTCGCCATCACGGCGAGCTACCAGGCGAGCTTCGAGGGCTTCGCGCACCGCGGCATCGGCCGGGCGGAGGCGGCCCGCCTGCTGGCGAGCAGTGTGGAGCTGGCCCGGGAGGCGGCGCGGGCCGAGCCGGGCGGGCGGCGGCGCTTCGTGGCGGCGTCGGTGGGCCCGTACGGGGCGGTGCTGGCGGACGGTTCGGAGTACCGGGGCCGCTACGGGCTGGGCGTCGCCGAGCTGGTGGCCTTCCACCGGCCCCGGCTGGAGGTGCTGGCGGCGGCTCGGCCGGACGTGCTGGCGCTGGAGACGGTGCCGGACGCGGACGAGGCGCGGGCGCTGCTGGAGCTGGTGCGCGGGCTGGGGGTGCCGGCCTGGCTGTCGTACAGCATCGAGGGCGGCCGGACCCGGGCCGGGCAGCCGCTGGCGGAGGCGTTCGCGCTCGCGGCGGAGGTGGACGAGGTGCTGGCGGTGGGCGTCAACTGCTGCACGCCGCGGGACGCGGACCGGGCGGTGGCGGTGGCCGCCGACGTGACCGGGAAGCCGGTGGTGGTCTACCCCAACAGCGGGGAGCAGTGGGACGCCGCGTGCCGGGGCTGGCGTGGCGAGGCGACCTTCCGCTCGGCCCGGGTGGGCGGCTGGCTCGCGGACGGGGCCCGGCTGGTGGGCGGCTGCTGCCGGGTCGGACCGGACGGGATCGCGGCGCTCGCGGCGGAGGTGGCGGTGCGCCGGGGGCCGTCGAGCGGCGCGGAAGGTTAACACCCGGCCGAGGGCGGGTTACCGAGGGGGAAGGTGCACGGAGTCAGCACGGCCTGGCAGACTCGTGCCGTCACCACTGTGGTCGACATTGTCGACCGCCTGTCAGCGCGGAGGTTCTCATGCCCGGCCCGATCCAGTCGCTTTCCCGGGCCGCCGCGATCATGCGACTGCTGGCCGGCGGTGAGCGCCGCCTGGGCCTGTCCGAGGTCGCGACGGCACTGGACCTGGCCAAGGGCACGGCGCACGGCATCCTGCGCACGCTGCAGCAGGAGGGGTTCGTCGAGCAGGACCCGGAGAGCGGCAAGTACCAGCTGGGCGCCGAGCTGCTGCGGCTGGGGCAGAGCTACCTGGACGTGCACGAGCTGCGGGCACGGGCCCTGGTGTGGGCCGACGACCTGGCCCGGGCGGCCGGGGAGACGGTCTACCTGGGGGTGCTGCACCAGCAGGGCGTGCTGATCGTGCACCACGTGTTCCGGCCGGACGACACCCGGCAAGTGCTGGAGGTCGGCTCGATGCAGCCGCTGCACAGCACCGCGCTGGGCAAGATGCTGGTGGCCTACGACCCCGTTGCGCGGGGGGAGTTGGGCGACGGTCCGTACGAGTCGTACACCGTGCGCACGCTCACCGAGGCGGCGGACGTGGACGCCGAGTGCGCGCTGATCCGCGAGCGCGGCTGGGCGGACTCGATCGAGGAGACCTGGGAGGGCGTGGCCTCGATCGGCGCGCTGATCCAGGACCGGCGGCGCAATCCGGTGGGTGCGGTGTGCATCAGCGGGCCGGTCGAACGGGTCTGCGAGGACGGCTTCGTGAAGCCCTCGCTGGTGGCCTCGGTGCGCAGTGCGGCGCGCGCGATCTCGCGCGACCTGGGCGCCGGCCGGTTCTGAGGGACACATTCATTTCGTCACGCTGAGGCGCGGACGGGCGGTCGGCCTGTCCGCGCCTTGGCGTTTTGCCCCGTTTCGGGGCGCTCCGCTCGGTAACTTCTGGGGACGGGCGGGGACAAGGGTCACAGCTGCGTAACCCTGCCTTGACGTGGAGGCGACCTGGGGAGGAAGCTTCCGCATGACGGTCGACATTGTCGAACGATGGCCGGGAGATCACTCCCACAGCGCGCTCACCCGCACAGCGATCGACCCGGCCGCCCACCCCCACCCGCACCTCCGGGCCATATGGACAAGGGAGTCTTTGTGTCCGCGTTCTCCAACGGCGACGTCTTCGTCGGCGAAACCCTCGGCACCGCCGCCCTGATACTTCTCGGCGGCGGCGTCTGCGCCGCCGTGACCCTCAAGAAGTCGAAGGCGATCAACGCCGGCTGGCTGGCGATCACCTTCGGCTGGGGATTCGCGGTCCTCATCGCCGCTTACATGTCGGCTCCGAAGTCCGGCGCGCACCTCAACCCCGCCGTCACCCTCGCGCTCGCGGTCAAGAGCGGCGAGTGGAGCCAGGTGCCGCTCTACATCGGCTCGCAGATGCTCGGCGCGATCATCGGCGCCGTCCTCGTCTGGGCGACCTACCTCGGCCAGTTCAACGCCAACGAGGAGCCCACCCTCGGCATCTTCTCGACCGGGCCCGAGATCCGGAACCCGTTCCAGAACGTGCTCACCGAAGTCATCGGCACCTTCGTGCTCTGCTTCGCGATCCTCACCATCGGCACCAACGCCGGCCTCTCGCAGTCCGGCACCGGCACCCTGATGGTCGCCTTCACCGTCGTCGGCATCGGCCTCTCGCTGGGCGGCCCGACCGGCTACGCGATCAACCCGGCCCGTGACCTCGGCCCGCGCATCGCCCACGCCCTGCTGCCGATCCCCCACAAGGGCGGCTCCGACTGGTCGTACGCCTGGGTCCCGGTCGTCGGCCCGGTCATCGGCGGCCTCGCGGCCGGCGGCGTCTACAACGCCCTCTTCTAAGCGGCACGACGCCCTCTTCTGAAGGCTCCCCGCCGAACAGCAGAGTGGACCCCGCCGAACACGGGGACTGACCGAGAAGCGTGTCAGGCCCACCCACCCCGTACCCCTCAACCCGAGCCGAGGACCCTCCCCATGACCTCCACCGGTAACTACATCGCCGCGATCGACCAGGGCACCACCTCCAGCCGCTGCATCATCTTCGGCGCCGACGGCCGGATCGTCTCCGTCGACCAGCAGGAGCACCGCCAGATCTTCCCCCAGCCGGGCTACGTCGAGCACGACGCCGCCGAGATCTGGACCCGGGTGCAGTCGGTCGTGCGCGGTGCGCTGGAGAAGGCCGGCCTGACCAAGGACGACATCCGCGCCATCGGCATCACCAACCAGCGCGAGACCACCGTCCTGTGGGACAAGAACACCGGTGAGCCGGTGCACAACGCGCTGGTGTGGCAGGACACCCGTACCGAGGGGCTGTGCCGCGAGCTCGGCCGCAACGTCGGCCAGGACCGCTTCCGCCGCGAGACCGGCCTCCCGCTGGCCAGCTACTTCGCCGGCCCGAAGATCCGCTGGCTGCTGGACAACGTCGAGGGCCTGCGCGAGCGCGCCGAGGCCGGCGACATCCTGTTCGGCACCATGGACACCTGGGTGATCTGGAACCTCACCGGCGGTGTCGACGGCGGCAAGCACGTCACCGACGTGACCAACGCCAGCCGCACCATGCTGATGAACCTCAAGACCCTCGCCTGGGACGAGAGCATCGCCGAGTCCATGGGCGTGCCGATGGCCGTCCTGCCGGAGATCCGCTCCTCCGCCGAGGTGTACGGCGAGGCCGTCGGCGACCTGGCCGGCGTCCCGGTCGCCTCCGCGCTCGGCGACCAGCAGGCCGCGCTGTTCGGCCAGACCTGCTTCAACGAGGGCGAGGCCAAGTCCACCTACGGCACCGGCACCTTCCTGCTGCTGAACACCGGCGAGAAGATCGTCAACTCGTACCACGGCCTGCTGACCACCGTCGGCTACCGGATCGGCGACCAGGCCCCGGTGTACGCCCTGGAAGGCTCGATCGCCGTCACCGGCTCGCTCGTCCAGTGGCTGCGCGACCAGCTCGGCATCATCTCCACCGCCGCCGAGATCGAGACCCTCGCCAACACGGTCGAGGACAACGGCGGCGCCTACTTCGTCCCGGCCTTCTCCGGCCTGTTCGCCCCGTACTGGCGCTCCGACGCCCGCGGTGTGATCGCCGGTCTGACCCGGTACGTCACCAAGGGCCACCTGGCCCGGGCCGTCCTGGAGGCCACCGCCTGGCAGACCCGCGAGGTCGTCGACGCCATGCAGAAGGACTCCGGGGTCGAGCTCACCGCCCTCAAGGTCGACGGCGGCATGACCAGCAACAACCTGCTCATGCAGAACATCGCCGACGTCCTGGACGCCCCGGTCGAGCGCCCGTACGTGGCCGAGACCACCGCCCTCGGCGCCGCCTACGCGGCGGGTCTCGCCGTCGGCTTCTGGAACGACCTCGACACCCTGCGGGCCAACTGGCACCGCGCCGCCGAGTGGACCCCGCGCATGGACGAGGCCACCCGGGAGCGCGAGTACAAGAAGTGGCTCAAGGCCGTGGAGCGCACCATGGGCTGGGTGGAGGAGGAAGAGAACAACTGACCGACGAGCCGGTCGGGGCCGCTGGCCCCGGCCGGCCGCCCGCTGTTCCGGCAGCGGGTGTCACCGCGTTTCACCGGCCCGCCGCACCGGGCCGACCGGTCCCTCCCGCAGGGGCCGCACCGCACACGAGAGGAGTAACGGCGCGCCCGACCCGCGCGCCGTACACAATCACCATGGCAACCATCCCGACCCTGGGCGCCGAGCGCACCGCCGGCCGCACCGCCTCCCGCGCCGAGACCCGCGAACTGCTCGGCAAGGCCACCTACGACCTGCTGGTGATCGGGGGCGGCATCCTCGGCACGGCCGTCGCCTGGACCGCGTCCCAGGCCGGCCTGAAGGTCGCCATGGTCGACGCCGGCGACTTCGCCGGCGCCACCTCCAGCGCCTCCTCCAAGCTCGTCCACGGCGGTCTGCGCTACCTGCAGACCGGCGCGGTCAAGCTCGTCGCGGAGAACCACAAGGAGCGCCGCGCGCTCTCCACCGACGTCGCCCCGCACCTGGTCAACCCGCTGACCTTCTTCGTGCCGGTCTACAAGGGCGGCCCGCACGGCGCCGCCAAGCTCGGCGCCGGCGTCTTCCTGTACTCGGCGCTGTCCGCCTTCCGCGACGGCATGGGCCGGGTCTCCACCGCCGCGCACGCCGCCCAGCAGGTGCCCGCGCTGCGCACCGAGGGCCTGCGCTCGGTGGCCGTCTACGGCGACCACCAGATGAACGACTCGCGCGTCGCGGTGATGACCGTGCGCGCCGCCGTCGACGCCGGCGCCGTGGTGCTCAACCACGCCGAGGTCACCGGCCTGCGCTTCACCGGCAGCCGGGTCACCGGCGCCGAGCTGCGCGACCGCCTGGACGGCACCGAGTTCGGCGTCGACGCCCGCCTGGTGCTCAACGCCACCGGCCCGTGGGTCGACCACCTGCGCAAGATGGAGGACGCCGGCGCCGCGCCGTCGATCCGCCTCTCCAAGGGCGCCCACGTCGTGGTCAAGCGCCGCTCGCCGTGGCGCGCCGCGCTGACCATCCCGATCGACAAGTACCGCGTCTCCTTCGCCATCCCGTGGGAGGACCACGTCCTCCTCGGCACCACCGACGAGGAGTACACCGGCGACCCGAAGGACGTCCGGGCCACCGACGCGGACATCGACCAGATCATGGGCGAGGCCGCGCACGCGATCCGCGACGAGCACCTCGACCGCGACCTGGTCACCTACTCCTTCGCCGGCCTGCGCGTGCTGCCGGGCGGCCCGGGCGACACCGCCGCCGCCAAGCGCGAGACGGTCGTCACCGAGGGCCGCGGCGGCATGCTGTCGGTCTCCGGCGGCAAGTGGACCACCTACCGGCACATCGGCCGCGCGGTGCTGGAGAAGCTGGCCCACGTGCCCGGCACCGGCCTCGCCGAGGACATGTCCCCGATCGCCCCGACCGTCCCGCTGCCGGGCGTCGGCGCGCCGAACGCGGTGGCCCACCGCCTGCTGATCGACCGCGAGCCGGGCTCCCGGATGGAGCCGCTGGTCGCCAAGCACCTGGCCAGCCACTACGGCACGCTGTCCTTCGACATCGCCCGCATGATCGACGAGAACCCGGAGCTCGGCCGGCCGATCCACCAGGACGGGCCGGACGTCTGGGCGCAGGTCGCGTACGCGGCCGACAACGAGTGGGCGTACACGGCGGACGACGTGCTGCGCCGTCGCACCACGATGACGGTGCGCGGTCTGGACACCCCGGAGATCCGGGACGAGGTCGACGCCTTCCTCGCGAAGCGGGCCGGCAAGTAACGACTGTCGTACGAAGGGCGGGCGTTCGGGGTTTCCCCGGGCGCCCGCCCTTCGTCGTTCCTGCCGGACATTGCGCGGGCGTGGGGTCAGATCGGCGCGCCGGCCTTCACCACGTGCCTGAGGTGCCGCTCCGGGCGGGTGAGGACGGAGAGGTCGGCCAGCGGGTCGCCGTCGACGACGAGCAGGTCGGCGTGGGCGCCGGGCGCGAGGGTGCCGATCTCCCCCGCCATGCCGAGCAGCCGGGCCGCCGTGGTGGTCGCCGAGCGCAGCACGTCCGCGGCCGGCTGGACCTGCGCGCGGAGGGTGAACTCCTCCAGCTGGGCGGGGTGCAGCGGACCGAGCAGGTCACTGCCGTAGACGAGGTTGACGCCCGCCCGGTGGGCGCGCTCCAGGGCGTCGAGGCCCCGGTCGCGGACCTCGGCGAGCTTGCCGACGGAGGCGGGCGGCAGGCCGGAGGCCGCGCCCAGCTTGGCGGTCTGCTCGTAGGCGACGAGGGTCGGGACGAGGAAGGCGTCCTTCTCCAGCAGCAGGGCGATCGTGGCGTCGTCCAGCAGGTTGCCGTGCTCGACGCAGCGCACCCCGGCCCGCAGGGCGCGGTCGATCGCGCGCGGGTGGTAGGCGTGCACGGTGACGTAGCGGTTGTGGTTCTCCGCCTCCTCGACGGCGGCGCGGATCTCCTCCTCGCTGTACTGGACGGCGGCGATCTCGTCGTGCGGGGAGGCGACGCCACCGGAGAGCAGCACCTTGAGGTGGCGCGCGCCCTTGCGGAACTCGTCCCGGGCGGCGGCCCGGACCGCGTCCACGCCGTCGGCGATCCGGCCGAAGTTCGGCCGGGACTCGCAACAGGGCAGGGCGTCGTCGCCGAGCGGGCGCAGGTCCCCGTGGCCGCCGGTCTGGGACAGCGCCTTGCCGCCGTGCAGCAGCCGGGGGCCGAGCGCCAGGCCCTCGGCCAGGGCGCGGGCCATGCCGTGGTCGGCGCCGCCGACGTCGCGGACGGTGGTGAAGCCGCGGCGCAGCATGCGCTCGGCCTCGGCGAGGGCGCGGACGGTCGCGTAGCCCGGGGTCCAGTCGGCGACGTCGTGCAGGTCGAGCGTGGTGACCAGCAGGTGGACGTGGGCGTCGATCAGGCCCGGCAGCACGGTGGCGCCGCCGGCGTCGACCACCCGGACGCCCTCGCTCGGGGCGGGTGGGTGGCCGGTTCCGGTGGCGGCGATCCGGCCGTCGGCGGCCTCCAGCCAGCCGAGGTCGGTGCGCGTTCCGTCCTCGGGGTGGAGCAGGTGGGCGTTGGTGATCAGCAGTCGGCTCACGGCGGTGGTCCCCCTCGGGTCCGGCGACAGGTTCAGTACGGCTCGTATTGAATACGACTCGTACTGAATACACCATGTATCGTTCTCCTGTGAACCCACCCCCCGCCGATACCACCGCTCCCCGACCGCCCCGCCGCCGCGTCCACACCCGGGCCCGGCTGCTGGCCGCGGCGAGCGAGCTGTTCCTCACCGTCGGCTTCGCGCGGACGAGCATCGAGGACGTCTGCGCCGCCGCCGGCTACACCCGCGGCGCCTTCTACTCGAACTTCGGCAGCAAGGAGGACCTGCTGCTGGCGCTCTTCGACGACCAGGCGGCACTGCGGATGGCCGAGCTGGAGCAACTCGCCACCGCCTGCGAGGAGTTGGCTCCGCAGGAACGGGCCCGGCGGCTGGTCGGGGCGCTGCTGCGGGTCGAGCCCGCGGAGAGCGGATGGATCCTGCTGTTCCTGGAGTTCCGCCTGGTCGCGGCCCGGACGGAGGCGCTGGCCGAGCAGGTCGCCGCGCACGACCGGGCGGTCGCCGGGGCGCTGGCCGACGTCCTGGAGCGGGCGCTGCCGGAGCTGGTGCCCCCGGGCGTGAGCGCCGGGCAGGCCGCGCTGGTGATCCTGGCCGCCCGGGAGGGGCTGCTGGCCCGTACGGCGGCGGGCGGGGTGGTCGCGGAGGACCTGCTGGAGGCGACGGCGGCGGTGCTGTCGGGACTGCTGGGCTGAGGAACGCCGAGGGGCGGCACCCGTACGGTCACGGGTGCCGCCCCTCGGCGGTGCTGCGGCGGCTGCGGCGCGCGGGCGCGGCGCGCGGGCGCGGCCTCTGGCCTGCGGCTGTGGTGGAACCGGAGGGCCGCTAGACGACCAGGCTCAACGGCAGGATCAGGGCGATGGCGACGACCGAGATCACCGTCTCCATGACCGACCAGGACTTCAGCGTCTGCCCGACGCTCATCCCGAAGTACTCCTTCACCAGCCAGAAGCCGGCGTCGTTGACGTGCGAGAAGAACAGCGAGCCGGCCCCGATCGCGAGCACCAGCAGGGCCGCGTGGGTCGAGGACAGGTTCGCCGCGAGCGGGGAGACGATGCCCGCCGCGGTGATCGTGGCGACCGTCGCCGAGCCGGTGGCCAGGCGGATCAGCACGGCGATCAGCCAGCCCAGCAGCAGTGCCGAGATGTGCCACTCGCTCGACCACTCGCTCACCGCGTTGCCGACGCCCACGTCGATCAGGGTCTGCTTGAACCCGCCGCCCGCGCCGACGATGAACACGATGCCCGCGATCGGGCCGAGGGACTTGCCGACGGTCTCGGAGATCCGGGCCTTGTCGAAGCCGGCCGCCCGGCCGAGGGTCAGCATGCCGAGCAGGGTCGCGGCGAGCAGGGCGATCAGCGGGGAGCCGATGAAGTCGAACACCCGCTGGGCCATGGCCTTCGGGTCGTCGATCACCACGTCGGCCAGCGCCTTGCCGAGCATCAGGACGACCGGCAGCAGGATGGTCGCCAGCACCGCACCGAAGGACGGGGTGCGGTCGTGCTCGGCCGTCTCCTCGGGGGCGGTGGCGGCCGGGATCTCCAGCGGGCCGACCCAGCGCTCGGCGACCCGCGCGAACAGCGGGCCGGCGATGACCAGCGTCGGGACGGCGATCAGCAGGCCGAGGGCCAGGGTGATGCCGAGGTCGGCCTTCAGGGCGTCGACGGCGACCAGCGGACCGGGGTGCGGGGGCACCAGGCCGTGCAGCACCGAGAGGCCGGCCAGGGCCGGTATGCCGACCCGCATCAGCGGCACGTTGCCGCGGCGGGCGACCAGCAGCACGATCGGGATCAGCAGGACGACGCCGACCTCGAAGAACAGCGGCAGGCCGAGTACGGCCGCGATCAGCGCCATCGCCCAGGGCAGCGCCTTGGTGCCGGTGCGGGAGAGCACGGTGTCCGCGATGATGTTCGCGCCGCCGGAGTCGGCGAGCAGCTTGCCGAGCATCGCGCCGAGGCCGATCAGCAGGCCGACGCCGGCCACGGTGGCGCCGAAGCCCGTGGAGAAGCTGTTGAGCAGCTTGTCGAACGGAGCGCCCGCGACGGCGGCCAGCAGGCCGGAGCCGAGCGTGAGGGCGAGGAACGGGTGCAGCTTCAGCTTGGTGATCAGTACGACGATCGCACCGATGCTGAGCAGCACCGCGACCAGCAACTGGGAGTCGCTACTGGTGTGCGCCAGGGCCGGTGGGGCGGCCGCCAGCAGGGTGGGGGCAGTTCTCACGCGAGGTCTCCATTGACGGGCCGCAGCAGCGCTGCAGCCATCTCGACGAGTTCTTCGGGGGACGGGCCGACGTCCAGGACCGCGCCGCGCTCGTCCGCCCCCAGGGGCTCCAGGGTGGCGTACTGCGAGTCGAGCAGCGACGACGGCATGAAGTGGCCGGTGCGGTGGTTGAGCCGGCCCTCGACCAGCCCGTGGCCACCGCTGAGGTGCAGGAAGAAGGCGCCCGGGCAGGCCGCGCGCAGGGTGTCGCGATAGCGGTGCTTCAGCGCCGAGCAGGTGACCACGCCGCCGGTGCCGTCCTCGGTCCGCTCCTTGAGCCAGGCGCCGATGGCGCGCAGCCAGGGGGCGCGGTCCTCGTCGTCCAGCGGGATGCCGGCCGACATCTTGGCGATGTTGGCCGCCGGATGGAAGTCGTCCGCCTCGGCGAAGGGGAGGCCGAGGCGGTCCGCCAGCATGCGGGCCAGGGTGGTCTTGCCGACGCCCGAGACACCCATCACCACGACGGTGAGGGGAGCCGTGGGGCGGTCGTGGTTCTCGACGCTGAGAGCCATGGTGGTGCTCCTTCGTTTCCTGGCCGCCACTATCGCCTCAAAGATATGACGTATTCAAGTGTCGGAAACCAAATCGTCATACTTTTACGGTGTGGGCTGGGTCGCAGGGCGGCGCGGCCGCCCTCGGGTCGAACGTCTAGGCTGGGCGGATGGAGATCCAGGGGCTGCCCGGGCGGCTGCTTGACGAGCTCGGGCCGGCGATCGCGTCCGGGGAGCTTCCCGAGGGTTCGGTGCTGCGCGGCGAGGAACTGGAGCAGCGGTTCGGGGTGTCCCGCACGGTCGTCCGGGAGGCGGTGCGGGTCCTGGAGGGAATGCGCATGGTGGCGTCCCGGCGACGGGTCGGGATCACCGTGCTGCCGAAGTCGCTCTGGGACGTCTTCGATCCGATGGTGATCCGCTGGCGCCTGGCCGGGGCCGACCGACCCGCCCAGCTGCGCTCGCTCGGTTCGCTGCGGATGGCCGTCGAACCCGCTGCGGCGGCACTCGCCGCGACCCACGCCACCGATGACGACCGGCGTGAACTCAGCTCGCTGGCCGTGGAGTTGACGGTCGCCGCGCGCGACGCCGACCTGACCACCTTCCTCCGGCACGACATCGCCTTCCACGCCCTGGTGCTGCGCGCCTCCGGCAACGAGATGTTCGCCCACCTCGGGGACACCGTGGGGGCGGTGCTCACCGGGCGGACCGAGTACCATCTGATGCCCCATCAGCCGGAGCCGTACGCGATCCGGCTGCACCGCGAGGTCGCCGACGCGATCTGTTCGGGCCACGCCGAGGAGGCCGAGCAGGCGATGCGGACGATCGTCACGGGCGCGCTGGAGGAGCTCAACCAGCAGCTGGGCTGAGCGCGCGGGTGGGCCGGGCCCCCTCGCGGCCGTTTCCCGGATGGCATGTTTTGAGGCCAGTTCGGTGGTTTCGGACGCATAGTCCCGGTTCGGCGGGGCAGAGTGAGCCTCGGGGGCGCATTTCGTGTGCGCCCGGTCCGTACCCGTCATCGATGTCCGCGCCTGGGGGTCGCCCGATGTCCGTGCCACGCCGCCGTCGCCGCCTGCCCGACGAGGTGCGCGCCGCCGCAGTCCGGGCGGTGCTGTCCCTCGCCTTCACCCTGGTGGGCGTGGTCGTCGCGACGTTGGCCTCGTACGCGGGCAGTTGGATGCTGACACCCGCGCTGATGGCCATGGGGCTCGGGGTGTTCGCCACCATGTGGTGCCTGCTGGAGATCCTGATCTCCCGTCAGGTCGCCTCGCAGCGGATGCGGACGCCCGGATCCGCGCACCCGATGGCGGGCACCAGGGTGCCGCCCGAGCCCTTGGCCGCCCGGCCCTTCCCCCGGCCCGGCTCGTCGGCCCCGCCGCAGCCGAGCCAGTCGGTCTACCAGCAGCCTTACCAGCAGCCCCACCAGTCGGTGTACCAGCAGCCCCACCAGCAGCGGCCGCAACAACCGCCGCACCAGCCACGGGTGTCGGCACCGCGGCCGTGACTCAGTCGACCGGGACGACCCGGTAGTGGGTGGTGATCCTGGCGTCCCCGTCCAGGACGTGGAAGGCGAGCATCGGCGGGTGGTCGAAGGAGATGCCGCGCCCGCCCTCGCAGGGCAGGGTGATGGTGGAGACCACGCCGGGCGCGACCAGCAGCGGCAGCCCGGCGAAAGTGGTCGCAGCGGGGGTGTGGGAGTGACCGCAGAGCAGGGCGGCCACCCGGGGGTGCCGGCGCAGCACCCGTGCCAGGCGCACCTCGCCGAACTGCCGGATCCCGTCGACCATCGGCATGTGCAGTTCGACCGGCGGGTGGTGGAAGGCCACCAGGGCGGGCAACCCGGTGCGCCCCTCCGCGAGTCGGGTGTCCAGCCAGTCCAGCGTCTCGTCGTCCAGCAGGCCGTCGTGCTGCCCGGGTATCGACGAGTCGAGCATCAGCACGTCGGCGCCGGGGAGTTCGTGCAGCCGGTTGACCGGGCCCGCCCCGCGCCCCTCCCCCGGCGCCTCGCCGAGCAGCACCTCCCGGTACGGCGCCCGTGAGTCGTGGTTGCCCGGGCAGGTGAGCACCGGGTGCCGGGAGCTCAGCACCTCGGCCACCTGCTCGTACTCGGCGGGCAGGCCGTGGTCGGCTAGGTCCCCGGTGGCCAGCACCGCGTCCAGCGGGCCGGGCAGGGCGTCGAGGTACGCCATCACCTGCTCGGCCCGCCGCCGGGCCCGCTTGCCGCGGTCCCGGCGGTGGTCCTGTCCGAGGTGGATGTCACTGAGGTGCGCGATCGTCAGCATGCCGATCACGCTAGCCAGTTCACGGCTGGGCGGGAACCTCCGCAGGGCGCTTGAACATCCGGGTGGCGGTGATCTCGCCGTGGATGGTCGGGCCGTCCGGGTCCTGGGCGGCGGGCAGGCCGGGGCGCAGGTGCTCCTCGACCGAGATGTACTTGAGGCCGGCCCGCAGGTCGGCGTCGTTGCGCAGGCGGATCACCAGGGGGAACTCGGCGAGCGCGGTGGTATCGAACAGGCCGGTGGTGTAGATGAGCTGGACGCCGAGCGCGTCGGCGACGGCGCGCTGGAGCTCCAGCAGGTAGGTGGCGTTGGCACGGCCGATCGGGTTGTCCAGGAACAGCGTGCCGGCGTGCCGCAGCTGGGACTGGCCGCGGTCGTTGGCGCGCAGCGCGGCCATCGTGCAGTACAGCGCGATGGCGGCGGTGAGCAGCTGCCCACCGGAGAACACGTCGGACATCTGGCCGACGCCGACCCGCTCGGCGCGCAGCACCGCGTCCGGCTTGAGGATCTCGACGCTGACGCCCTTGGGGCCGATCGCGGCGGCGACCCCGCGCAGCAGCAGGGACATGCCGTCGCGGCGCAGGTCGCTGTTCTTCCTGACGGCGGCGCGGGTCGCCTCGTCGATCACCTCGCCGAGGCGCTCGACCAGGGTGGCGTGGTCCGGGTCCTCGAAGCGGATCCGGAGGAACTCCTGGCCGGACCACTCCCCCAGGCCCTCGGGCAGCCGGGACAGCCGCTGGGCGGCGCGCAGGGTGGTGAGCGAGGACTCGACCAGGCCGCGCAGGCGGTCCACGATCGAGCCGCGGTTCTTCTCCAGCTGGGCGAGTTCGTCGGTGAGCACGCGCAGTCGGGGCGCGAAGGCGGCGGCCCAGGCGGCGGCGTGCTCCGGCAGCGCCGAGGCGGGCAGTTCGCGGATCTGCTGGCGGGCGGGGGTGCGGACGGCCTCGTAGCGGGCGGCGTTGGCGTGCCGGACGAGGGCGTCGGCGGCGTCGCGTACGGCGAGTTCGGCGCTGGACAGCTCGCCGGAGGCGGTGCGCAGGCCGCGGCGGGCGTCGGCGGCGCCGTTGCGCGCCTCGGCGAGGGAGCCGAGGTACGGCTCGACCGGGTCGTCCGGGTCCTCCTGGTGGTCGCGCAGGCCGTCGCGCAGCTGGCCGGCCAGCTCGTCGAAGTCGGCGGCGGCGGACTCGGCGGTGTCGAAGGTGCGCTGCAGGTCGGCGTGCGCGGTGCGGGCGGCGTCCAGGGCCTCCCGGCGTTCGGCGAGGCGGCTGGTGGCGGTGCGCAGCAGGGCCTGGGCGTGCTCCGGGTCGGCGGGGACGAGGTCCTCGGGCAGCTCGGTGTGCGCCTCGCCGTCGCCGGGCGCGGAACGCTCGGCGTCGCCGCGCAGGCGGCCGAGCTGCTCGCTGGCGGCGGCGGAGCGGGCCTCGATGGTGGCGACCAGTTCCTCGGCGCGGGCGGCGGCGGCCTGGCGGGCCGGGCCGTCGGCGCCGTCGGGGCTGCCGAGGAGCTCCTCGGCGCGGGTGCGCACCTTGTTGGTGAGGCGGTCGAGTTCGGCCGCGGCGGCGGCCTCGTCGCCCTCGGCGCGGGCCTGTTCGGCGCGCAGGTCGGCACCGACGCCGACCTTCTCGTACAGCTGGGAGGCGGCGCGGTAGGCCTCGCGCAGGGCGGGCAGCGCGGCGGGGGCGGTGTCGGCCGGGTCGTCGGTCTGCTCGGCGGCGGGGATCTCGGCGCGTTCGGCGCGCAGCGCGCGGGTCGTGCGGCGGGCGTCGTCGGCGGCGCGCTGGGCGGCGCGGCGGTCCTCGTCGCAGGTGCGGGCGCGGTCGGCGCACAGGGCCTGGCGGCGGTCGCACTCGGCGGCGTCCTCGGCGAGTTCGCGCTGGCGGCGGGCCCAGTTGGAGCGCTCGCGCAGGCGGAAGGCGAGGCCGGAGAGCGCGTCGGCGCGGCGGCGGGCGCGCTGGGCGGCCTCGCGGTGCTCCTCGTGGGCGGAGGCCGCGGCGGCGTGGTCGGTCTCGGCCTCGTCGTGGTCGGCGCGCAGGGTGGCCAGGGCGGCGGCGGACTGCTCGGCGTGCTCGCGGGCGGCCTCGGCGGCGGCGGCGAGTTCGGCGAGGGTGCCGGGCGGGCAGCTGGCGTGCCACGAGGCGAGGCGGGCGGCGAGGGCGCGGTCGGCGCCGAGGCGGCCGGCGAGTTCGCGGATGTGCTCCTCGCGGGCGCTCGCCCGGGCGCGCAGCTCACGGCGCTCGCCGTCGGCGGCGGACTCGTCGTGCATGGCCGGGTTCGGCGGCACGAGGAAGAACGCGGGCTCGTCGGTGATGGGCGCGATCAGGGAGGCGGCGGCGCCGACGGCCACGGTGGAGCGCGGCAGCAGGGCGGCGGACTGCAGGGCCTCGCGGGCGCGCTCCAGCGAGGACGGGTCGGTGACCACGACGCCGTCGACGAGTTCGGGCCGGGCGGCGAGGATCGCGTCGTGGTCGGCCGGGTCGACGGACTGGGCGAGGTAGCGCCAGCCGGGCAGGGCCGGGATGCCGTGCTCGGCGAGGTACTCGACGGTGGCGAGGACGTCCGGGCCGGGCGGCAGCAGGCCGCCGTCGCCGAGGGCGGCGAGGATGCGGGAGTCGTCGGCGGCGGCCGTCCGCAGGTCGAACAGGGTGCGCTCGGCGGTGGCGATGGCCTCGTCGAGGAGTTCGCGCAGGTACTCGGCGTTGCGGTCGAGGAGCGCGGGGGTGAGGAAGCCGGCGTCCTCCTCGGCGTCCTCCTGGTAGGGCGTGAGGGAGAGCAGGTCGGCGAGGCGCTGCTCGGTGGCGAGCAGGGCGGCGGTGCGCTGCTCGCCGGCCAGGGCCCGGGCGGCGGCCTTGCGGGCGTCGCCCGCGCGCTCGGCGGCGAGTTCGGCGCGCGAGGTGGCGGCGGCGGCCTCGCGCAGCCGGGCGGCGCAGGCCTCGGCGGCCGTACGGGCCTGGGCGAGCGCGGCGGTGGCGGCCTTCTCGACGTCGGCGGCGTGCAGCGCGGCGCGGGCCGGGTCCACGTCGCCGTCGGCGTCGATGAAGCCGGCCGTGACGGCGGCTTCGGTCTCCTGCTCGACCTCGGCGAGGCGCTGGCGCAGGTGCTCGGCCTCGCTGCGGGCCTTCTGGGCGGCGGTGGCGGCCTCGGTGGCGCCGGACTGCGCCTTGGCGCCGTCCTCCTGGAGTTCGCCCGCGCGCTGCTCCTCGGTGTCGGCGCGGGACTCGGCGGCCGCGGCGGCGGCCTCCAGGGCGCGGGCGAGGGCGGTCGCGGCGCGGGCGCGGGCGGCGAGCGCCGGTGCGGCGTCCAGCTCGGCCTCGCGGATGGCGGCGGCGACCCGGGTGACCCGGTCGGCGGCGGCGCGCTGGCGCAGCACCGCTTCGGCGGCCTGCCAGGCGGCGTGCAGGGTGCGGGCGTCGATCAGCTCGCGGCGCAGCGCGGCGGCTTCGGCGGTGGCCGCGGCGAGGCTGAGGGTGGCGTGCCGGTAGGTGAGTTCCTCGGTGATGAGGGTGTGCCGGGTGCGGTCGGACTCGGCGGCGGTGACGGCGCTCGCGGCGGCGGCGACCTCGATGGCGAGGTCCTGGGCGCGGTCGCGTTCGGCGCCGGCCCGGGAGGCGAGCGCGTGGGCGAGGCGGCGGGTGCGGCGCTCGGCGGTGCGGTGGGCCTCGCGGACGGTCTCGCGGGCGGTGGTGGCCTCGGCGATGCGCTCCAGCAGGTCGAGCGAGCCGGCGGTGAAGTCGCGTTCGGCGGTGAGTTCGGCGCGGCGGCCGAGCTTGGCGGCGAAGCCGTGGACGAGGTCGGCGAGGCCGTCGGTGTCCCGGGTGTCGGTGACGGCGCGCAGCAGGAGGTCGGTGAAGTCGCTGTCGTGCTTGACCGCGAAGAGGCCGGCGGCTTCGCCCTCGTCGGCGTTCATCTCGCGCTGGTAGCGGAAGAGTTCGGGGTCGAGGCCGAGTTCGCCGAGGTGCTCGGTCCAGCGGTCGTGGCCGTCCTCGAAGACCAGGTCGAGGTGCGGGTGGGCCTTGCCGGCCTCGGTGAGGGCGTCGCGGAAGCCCTTCATGGTGCGGCGGCGGCCGCGGGCCTTCTGGTCGCCGGCCAGGCTGACCCGCTCGGCGACCGGCAGGGAGTCGAGGGTGAGGCCGGGGCCGGGGCGGAAGGAGTACCAGGTCTCGGCGAACTTGCGCGGGTCGGAGGAGACCTGGCGGCCGCGCCACTCGCTGACCTTGCCGACCACGATCAGTTCGCCGGTGACGGTGTGCTGCCACTCCAGGGCGACGTGGCCGCAGTCGTCGGCGAGCAGGAACTTGCGCAGCACGCCGGAGCTGGCGCCGCCGAGGGTGTTGCGGTGGCCGGGGAGCATGACCGAGAAGATCAGCTTGAGCAGGACGGACTTGCCGCCGCCGTTCTCCAGGAAGAGCACGCCGGCGGGGGCGGGGCGGCGGACCGGGCCGTCGATGTCCTCGCCGAACAGGCCGATCTGCTGCGGGGCCGGGTCGGCGACGGGCTCGCCGACGCCGCGCAGGTCGAGCACCGTGTCGGCGTAGCGGGCGCCGGCCGGTCCGATCGAGTAGAGGCGGACCCGGTTGAGCTCGTACATGTGCGGCGGTTCTCCGTGCGTCTGTGGGGTGCGTCTATGGGGTTGTCAGAGCGAGTGGAACGGCAGGCCTGCGTCGGCGACCAGCTCGTCGGAGGTGTCCGGCGGCAGCAGGGTGGCGGTGCCGTCGGAGACCGGGACGACACCCAGGTCGAGCAGTTCGGCCATGGCCGCGCTGCCGGCCAGGTCGCGGACCTGGAGCTGGTAGCGGGCGGTGGTGCGGTAGGTGCCGCCGGAGTCGTCGGAGACCTTCTGCAGGAAGCCGGAGTCGACCAGGAACATCACGGCCTTGGCGACGATGCCGATGGTGGAGCCGGAGAGCCGGCGGGCGTCCTTGGTGGCGCCGGTGGCGGTGCGCCGGGCCCAGACCCGCCAGGCGGCCTCCAGGCCGGGGGCGTCGGACTGCGGGTCGGTGTTGGCGCCCTCGACGTCGGCCTGCTCCTCCAGGCGGCGGCAGGCCTGGCGGACGAAGGAGTCGACGCCGTTGACGGTGATCCGGCCGAGGTAGGCGTCGTCGGCGAGGTCCTCGGGGCGGGGGAAGGCCATCGCGGCGACGGCCAGGTGGGCCAGGCCGTGCAGGAAGCGGTCGGTGGACTCGGAGGCGGCGCGGCGCGAGTAGTCGCCCATCCGGACGGCGAACAGCGAGTCCTCGGCGGCGGCCACGGCCATGCCGGCGCGCGGCGAGACCTCCAGGACGACCAGGCCCATGCCGGTGGCGATGGCGTCGGCGAGCCGGGCGAACGGCGGGTCCTCGCGGTGGCGACGCACGAGTTCGGCGTACTCGACGTCCCGGGCGGGCAGCAGCTTGGCCTGGAGGCCGAAGGAGACCAGCCGGGCGGCGTCGGCGACGTCGGCCGGGGTGATCGGCGCGGGGGCGGCCGGTTCGGTCTCGGTCGCCCAGGACGTGTCGTGGTGGGTCGTCACGGGCGGTGCTCCTCGGGGCTGTCGCTGCAGGTGTTCGGGGTGTCGCTGCGGGTGTTCGGGTGGTGCGTCACGTTCGGGGGTTCGGGCGGTGCGTCACGGCGGGCCGTTCCGGCGGTGCGTCCCGGCCGGTCAGCCGGCGTCCTTGCGGTCGGCGGCCATGCCGGCCGCGTCGAGCAGGGCGCTGCCGACGATCAGGTCGGCGCCGCCGAACTCCGGGTCGCGCAGCGGGGTTCCGTCGTCCACCGCGAAGAGCAGCCGCTCCTCGCCCTGGCGGTAGGCGGTGCCGACCGGCGGGCTGGCGGCGTGCACGGCGAGCAGCGCGACCAGGTACGGCAGGTCCGGGTCCTGCTTGCGGGCGTCGGCGAGCAGGCCGGAGAGCCGGCGGGGGGCGTCCGCGGGCAGGTCGAGCAGGACCAGCGCGGCCTCCAGCTGGGCCTCGGAGAACCGGCTGTCGTCCGGGGTGGCGACGAGGTCCGGGTCGGGCAGCTCGGCACCGAGGTGCTCGCGCTCGACCGGCGGGGTGAGCAGGAGGTCGACCAGGTCGGCGACCCGGACCGAGACCGGGGTGCGCAGACCGACGCCGCGGGCGAAGAAGGCGCCGGTCGGGCGGACGGCCTGCTCCACCGGCAGCCGCAGCACCGGGGCGAGCAGCTGCCCGTACAGGTCGATGCCGCTGCGGGCGCCGGGGGTGGCGAAGGCCTGGCGGTCCTGCTCGGCGCGGAACAGCGGGCCGGCTTCGAGCAGGCGGGTCTGCAGCTGGGTGTGGCGGCGGATGCAGTCCTTGACGATGTCGACCAGCTCGGCGGCACGGCGCTTGTGCTCCGGGTCCTCGGCCTCGTCGCGGGCCTTGCGAATGTTGGTGAGAATCGCGTTCTCGTGCCGGTAGCGGTCGGCGATGTGGTCCAGCGCCTCCTCGATGAGGTCCGGGACGGCGCGCATCCAGTCGACGGCCCGGACGTTGCGGCGGGTCGCGTCGAGGGCGCGGCGCAGCGTCTCGGCGTACTGGACGGTGCGGTAGCGGGCCTGCTCGGCGGCGAGCTGGGCGTCGGCCAGGCGGCCGCGGCGGATCAGCACCTCCAGCTTGACCTCGGCGGCGATCTGGGCCGAGGTGACGTCGGTGTCGAGCGCGCCGACCAGGACGTTGACCGCCTCGTCGGTGGTGCGCAGGTAGACGCCGCCGTCGGGGCCGGGGACCTCTTCGATCAGCTTGAAGTCGTAGTCGCGGCGCACGTACGCGCCGTCCGCGCCGAAGGTGCCGTAGACGGCGCGGAAGCCGCGGTCGACGCTGCCGACGTTGATCAGCGACTCCAGCACCCAGCGGGCGACCCGCTCGTGCTCGGCGGCGGGACGGCCGGCGGCCTGGGCGGCGACCCTCGGCAGCAGGCGGGCGAGGACGGTGTCGCGGTCGGCCCCGGTGTCGAAGTCCATGTTCAGGGTGACCAGGTCGATCGCGGCGAGGCCGACCTCGGCCATCGCGTAGCCGCCGTACTCGCCGGCCAGGTTGACCTTGCGGTTGTCCAGGTCGTGCAGCGGGGCGGTGCAGGCCAGCGCCTTGAGCCGGCGGGCCAGTCCTTCGTCGGCGGCGGGGCCGGGCGCGGGGCGCGCAACGGCCGGGCCGGCGGACGGACGGATGCCGGGCTCGGTGGACGGGTCTGCGATGGCGGTCACGGAGGACAAGGTTAGAGGTTCGCACCGACATCGACCGAAACGGACCTTGCGGCCGGACGTAGCGGCAGGTGGGCGGCGGTCCGGGGATCGTTTTCAGAACGAGGTTTCGACGGTATTCCGCCATTCTCGAACCGACATTCGAGAAACCCGTGGGGGCCGCGCAATGGTTCGGTGATGATCGACCTATGATCACCCGACTGGCCAAAGCCGGCCTCGCCGTCGCGCTGTCCGTGACCACGCTCACCACCGGTGCCGTCCTCACCGCCGGCGCCGCCGCGGCCGCGCCGGCAGCCAAGGCACCGACCACCAAGACGCCGGTCACCAAGACGCCGACCGCCGCGGCTTCGACCTCCGCGCAGCACGTGACCGTGTCGCAGAGCGGGAACTACCCTGGCGGCTTCTTCAAGACCGGCAACATGTCGGCGAGCTGGGTGTCCGCCGGCACCGCCGACCTCACCGGCCCGACGCACTTCACCGTCGACCTGCCGCCCGGCGTCACCACCGACGGCGCGATGTTCTACTCCACGCCGTACGACTACACCTTCACCACGACCCTCTCGCCCGACCACCGTCACCTGGAGGCCGTCCTCACCGGCACCCGGGTGGTCGGCAAGAGCGAGTTCATGAAGCTCAACCTGAGCACCACACCCGGCGTCCCGATCACCGGCGTGATCACGGTGACGGCCGCCAACCCGAACGACACCGACCCGACCGGCCACGTCTCCCGCTACGACCTCGGCACCGGCGGCTACCTGCCGGCGACCGTCCAGGCCGCCCCGGCCGTCACCGGCCTCGACACCACCACCGGCCCGGGCACCGGCGGCACCGCGGTGACCGTCAGCGGCAGCAACCTCGCCCACGGCATGGTGCTGGTCGGCGGCGTCCCCGCGCCCGGCACCTGCACCGACACCGCCTGCACGGTGACCACGCCGGGCGGCTCGGGCAGCGCTCCCGTCAGCGTGGTGACGCCCGGCGGCACCGCCGCCGCGCCGGCCGGCTTCGACTACACCGGGGCCGCTCCCCCGGCGCCGCCCGCGCCGGCGGTCACCAGCCTGAGCCCGGCCACCGGCCCGGTCGCCGGCGGCACCCGGGTGAACGTGATCGGCAGCAACCTGACGTACGGGACGGTCGCGTTCGGCGGGGTGCCGGCCACGCACGTGTCCTGCGGCCCGTCCTTCTGCACCGCCACCGCTCCGGCGGGCTCCCTGCCGGGGGCGGCGAACGTCACGGTCACCACGGCGGGCGGGACCAGCACGCCGGTGACGTACACCTACACGGCGTAGCGGCCACCGTCGGTGCCCGGGTGCCTCGGCACCCGGGCACCTTCGCGTTTCCGGACACTTCGCGGGCCTCCCGGGGGGCGCCGAGGGGTTCCCAGGGCCCGACCGGAGTCCGCCAAGGGCAGCCGGAGGGCCGCGAGAGGGGGAGTTGAACATGTTCAAAAGAAGGGTCTAGAGTCGGTTCCGCGCAGACGGGACAAGGCTCCGCCTGCAGTTCGGAGGTGCAGAGGTGTACGAGACGGACGACGACCCCGCGGTCGTCCTTCGCAAGGTCCGGCGTTGGCTGTGGTTCTTCCTGGTCTGCCTGGTGCTCAGCGGTCTGACCGCCTTCCCGCTGGAGACCGAGACCCGCCTGCTGGTCGACTTCGTGACCGGCCCGGCCGCCCCGCTGGCCGAGCACTTCCCCGCCGCGACGGCCTGGTTCGTGCGGGTCCACACGGGCATCGTCGAGACCGACGAGCGCTACCCCTTCCTGGCCTACGGCACCGACTGGCTGGCCTTCGCCCACCTGGTGATCGGCGCCGCCTTCTGGGGGCCGCTGAAGGACCCGGTCCGCAACATCTGGGTGATCCGCTGGGCCGCACTGGCCTGCGGAGCCGTCATCCCACTGGCCCTGATCTGCGGGCCGCTGCGGGGCATCCCGCTGGTGTGGAGATTCATCGACATGTCGTTCGGAGTCTTCGGCGTCATCCCGCTGCTGCTCGTGCTGCGCGCCCTGCGTCCGCTGGAACGTTCCTTCGCGGAACCGGCGCCCGCGCGCTGAGCCGACCCGGCCCGCAGGCCCCGTGTGGCGCCGCCCCGGGGCGTGCGGGCCCGGTCGCACGCCGAGGGCCCGGTGGGGCCCGGGTCACGGACAACGGCCTTCACCCGCAGGCCCTACCATCTGGCTCAACAGCTGCTGGGAGGCGGACGGGCGTGGCCGATGCGGTGATCGATCTCAATGCGGACCTCGGCGAGGGGTTCGGACGCTGGACGCTGACCGACGACGAGGCCCTGCTGTCGGTGGTGACCAGCGCCAACGTCGCCTGCGGCTTCCACGCCGGAGACCCCTCGACGATGCGCCGGGTCTGCGCACTGGCCGCCGAGCGCGGCGTCCGGATCGGCGCCCAGGTCTCCTACCGCGACCTCGCCGGCTTCGGCCGCCGCGCGATGGACGTCCCCCCGGAGGAACTCGCCGACGAGATCGCGTACCAGATCGGTGCCCTCCAGGTCTTCGCCCGCGCCGCCGGCTCGAAGGTCTCCTACGTCAAGCCGCACGGCGCCCTCTACAACCGGGTGGTCGCCGACTCGGACCAGGCCGAGGCCGTGGTGGCCGGCGTGCTGCGGGCCGGCGCGGTCTGCGACGGTCCGCTGCCCGTCCTCGGACTGCCCGGCTCCCGGCTGCTCCAGGTCGCCGAGGGCGTCGGACTGCCCGTGGTCGCCGAGGCCTTCGCCGACCGGGCGTACACCCGCACCGGCACCCTCGTCCCGCGCCGCGAACCCGGCGCGGTGGTGCACGACCCCGAGTCGGTGATCACCCGCGCGGTCGACATCGCCCGGGACGGCGCGGTGGAGGCCGTCGGCGGCGACCGGATCACGGTCGAGGCCCGGTCGCTCTGCGTCCACGGCGACACCCCCGGCGCCGCCCAGCTCGCCTGGCGGGTGCGCGGCGCCCTGGCCTCGGCCGGGGTCCGGGTGGAGGCGTTCACGTGACGGCCGACAGCGCCGACGGCGACGCCGGCCCCGGCGACAGCGGCGACAGCGACAGCGGCGGCAGCAGCGCCGAACCACGGCCTGACGCTGCGCGGCCGGGTGGATCGGGGCAGCCGCTCGGGCCGGTACGGCGGGTCGGCGAGCGGGCACTGCTGATCGAGCTGCCCGGCACGGCCGAGGTCACGTCGCTGTACGGATGGCTGCGCGAGCAGCGGGAGGCGGGCGCGCTCGGCGCGGTCGAGGAGCTGGTGCCGGCCGCCCGCACGGTACTGCTGGACGGCGTCGCGGACGTCGACGCCGTGGCACGGCTGTTGCGCACCTCCCGTCCGACGGCGGCCGCGGCGGCCGGGGCGGAGCGCGGGCCGGCGCTGGAGGTCCCGACCGTGTACGACGGCGCCGACCTGGCCGAGGTCGCCGCACTGTGGGGGGTCTCCGAGGAGGCGGCCGTCCGGATCCACACCGAGCCCGAGTACGTGGTCGCCTTCTGCGGCTTCGCCCCCGGCTTCGGCTACCTCACCGGGCTGCCCGGCCGGTACGAGGTCCCGCGCCGGGCCACTCCGCGCAGCTCCGTGCCGACCGGCTCGGTCGCCCTGGCCGGCCCGTACACCGGGGTCTACCCGCACCCCTCCCCCGGCGGCTGGCAGCTCGTCGGCCGCACCGCGCTCCCGCTCTGGGACACCGACCGGGACCCTCCGGCCCTGCTGGCGCCGGGCGTCCGGGTCCGCTTCACGGCGCAGCGCGGGTGAGCGGGCCGGGCCGATGAGCGGGCCGGGCGGGCGGCGCCGGCTCGGCCCGCTGACGCGGCACCGCATCGGACCGACGGCCGGGAGGATGGGCGAAGGGCCGTTCGGAGCTCCGGCGGCCGACGGGAGGAGACGGCGATGAGCGAACTCGTGGTGGTGCGGCCCGGACCGCTGACCACGGTTCAGGACCTCGGGCGGCGCGGGGTCGCCCACCTCGGCGTGCCCAGGGCCGGAGCGCTGGACGAGCCGGCCCTGCGGGCGGCGAACCGGCTGGTCGGCAACGAGCCCGGGGCCGCCGGGCTGGAGACCACCCTCGGCGGGGTCGCACTGCGGGCCGTCGGGACGGTGGTCGTCGCGGTCACCGGCGCACCCGCGCCCGTCCGGGTGGACGGGCGACCGGCGGCGTGGGGCGCGCCGGTCGTGGTGCCGGACGGCGCCGTGGTCGAGGTGGGACCGGCGACGGACGGGGTGCGCGGCTACCTGGCGGTGGCCGGCGGGATCGCCGTTCCCCCGGTGCTCGGCAGCCGCTCGGCGGACCTGCTCTCCGGCCTCGGGCCTGCCCCGCTGGCCGCCGCGGACCGGTTGCCGGTCGGCGCCGCGCCACCGTACCGGGCCCGGGCCGAACTGGTGCCGCTGCCCGCTCCCCCGGCCGAACTGGTGCTGCGGCTGCGGCTCGGGCCGCGCGCGGACTGGTTCACGGCGGAGGCGGTGGCCCGGCTGGGCCGCGACGGGTACCGGGTCTCCTCGACGAGCAACCGGGTCGGGCTGCGCACCGAGGGCCCGGCGGTCGCCCGGGCCCGGGACGGTGAACTGCCCAGCGAGGGCATGGTGTCGGGCGCGGTGCAGATCCCGCCGGACGGGCAGCCGGTGGTCTTCCTGGCCGATCACCCGACCACCGGGGGCTATCCGGTGATCGGTGTCGTCCCGGCCGCCGACCTCGCGGCCGCCGCGCAGGCCCGGCCGGGGACGCCGGTGCGGTTCGTGCCGTTGCGGGAGCGCTGACGGCGCTCCTCGGTGCGGTTCGTGCCGTTGCGGGAGCGCTGACGGCGCTCCTCGGTGCGGTTCGTGCCGCCGCGGGCGCGTCGACGGCGCTCCTCGGTGCGGTTCGTGCCGCCGCGGGCGCGTCGACGGCACGCCTCGGTGCGGTCCGGTGCGGCTCAGCGTCCCAACAGCACCTCGGCGATGGCCCGTTGGGCCGGATCCAGCGCGGTCTCACCCTCCTCGGCCGCCCAGGCCGCGTTCTGCAGCACCCGGGCGAGCGTCCAGGCCGCCGCGACCTCGCGGTCCAGCTCCAGCGCCTCCGTCAGGAGGTCGAAGCGCCGCCGCAGCGCCCCTGCGAGGTCTCCGGTGGCCACCGCGTCGTCCCAGCGGTTGCGCAGCGCCGGAAGCAGCTCGAAGCCGGGGTGCCCGGCGAGCGGCTTGGGGTCGATGGCCAGCCAGGGGGCGCGGCCGCTGCCCGGGAGCGGGGCGAGGACGTTGCCGTAATGGAGGTCCCAGTGGAGCAGCCGGTCGCCGGGTTCGGCGCGCACCTCGCGGAGGGCGGCCACGCAGTCGGCGAGCAGGCGGCGCTCCTCCGGATGGTCGAGGGCGGCGACGGCCGCCGCGGCACGGTCCGACAACCGAGCCGCCAGGTCGGTCAACGTCCTAAGTTCCGGGGGAGCTTGACGTTTCGTCAATTCGCTGAGCAGATCGGCGATCACGCGCACGGCCGCGAGATCGTCGGGCAGCGCGAGGAGCGAGCGCGTCGGGTCCAGGCGCTCCAACAGCATGGAGCCCGAGTCGGGTTCGTGGTCCAGCAGTCGCACGGCGCCGCGCCCGCCCCAGGCCCGGAGGGCGAGCGGTTCGCCGGCCGTCTCCTCGTCCACGGGCTGGAGCTTGAGCACGGCACGCGTCCCGTCGGCGCACCGCACGGGCAGCACCAGACCGACGACGCCGTGCGAGGCCGGCCCGTCCGGGCGCAACTCCCACCGGTCGAGCAACTCGCGGGCCAGGGCGGGCAGTCGGAGCGCCCAGGCGCGGCCCGTCGCACCGAGGAACTCCGTCAGGGACGCGGCCAGGGCGGGCGGGACCTCGACGGTCATCGGACGGTCTCCTCTCGGGCGGTCTCACGGGACGGTCCGGTCAGCCTAGAACGGCCCGGCCGAGGCGGCGTGGTCGGCACGGGGCGGCCGGGGCGGCGTCCATCGCCCCCGGCCGACCAGGGTCAGGCCCCGAGCCCCTCCGCCGCGGCGGCGGCGAAGCCGTCCGGGTTGTCGAGCATGATGTTGTGCCCGCAGTCCGGGACGGCGACCACCCGTACGCCCGCCGCGCGGAGCCCGTCCGCACCCGCCGGCTCGCCGTCCGCCGCCGGGTGGAGGAAGGTGCGCGGGAGGTCGAGGCCGAGCAGCAGCTCGCGCATGGTCGGGACCGTCGCGCGGGCGACGTAGCAGGCGCTGCGGTAGAGCGCTTCCGGGCCGGCCAGCCGCATCGTGGACCACCAGAACCGGCCGACCCGCTCGGCGACCTCGGCCCGGCCGCCGGCCAGGAACTCCTCCTCGGTGTAGCCCGCGATGCCGCTGCTGCCGAGCCGCTGCCGGTCGGGCGCGATCGGGTCCAGGTTGGCGTCCACCAGGACGAGCCGCGAGACCAGACCGGGGTGCCGGTGCGCGAGGACGATCGCGACGGCGCCGCCCATGCTGTGGCCGACCACCTCGACCCGACTCGGCCCGGCCGCCCGCACCGCCGCCGCGACCGCGTCGGCGTGCTCCTCCAGCGTGTACCCGAAGTCCGTCGGGCGGTCGCTGATGCCGAAGCCGAGCAGGTCCATCAGCAGCGAGCGGCGCCCGGCCAGCAGCGGGTGGGCGGCGGCCGCGGCGAAGTAGACGGGCGATGTGGCGCCCAGACCGTGCAGGTAGAGCCGGGCCGGCTCGGCGCCGGGCAGTTCGACCCAGCGGATCAGGTCGCCGCCGGGGGTGACGGGGGCATGGCGCATCGCACGGACTCCTCTTCCGGAAGGGGAACACCGGGGGCTCCCGGGAACGTCGAGACCATACCTCGCCATCGAGGTACCCCGCATTCGATATACCCGCGGATCGAGGAATGGCCGTGAGAGGGTGGCCCCATGTTCAAGCTCGCGATCCTCGGGTTCCTGTACGACCGGCCCTTGCACGGCTACGAGCTGCGCCGCCACCTCTCCGCGCTCTCCGGGCACGTCCAGCCGATCAGCGACGGAACGCTCTACCCCGCGATCAAGCGCCTGGAGACCGCCGGACTCCTGACCCGCCGGACCGAGCCCGGCAGCGCCGCCGCACCCCGGCACACCCTGCACCTCACCGAGGCCGGCCGAGCCGCACTGCTCGACCAGTTGCGCGAGCCCGAGCAGTTGGACATCAGCGACGAGAACCGCTGGTTCACCCTGCTCGCCTTCCTGCGCCACCTCGACGACCCCACCGCCCAGGCGGCCGTGCTCCGCCGCCGGCTGGCGTTCCTGTCCGAGCCGGCGAGCTTCTTCTACGACGGCGACCGCCCGATGGGCGCCGAGGAGTTCCCCGACCCGTTCCGGCGCGGCCAGCTGCTGATCGCCCGCGCCACCACCGAGGCCGAACTCGGCTGGCTGCACGCGACATTGGCGGAGCTTGAGGGCCGCGAGGGATAACTGGGCGCACCGGAAGGCGCCGCTGCCCGCACCGGCCGGCGAGCGGTCGGTACGGGCAGCGGGCGGAGATCTCCGGCACGTATTCCGGAGTGCGATCGGCACCGGCTGGTGCGCAATCGGTGCCGGTGGATGGCCGACGGGTGCGCGATCGGCACCGGCGGGTGGCCGATCAGTGCTGGTGGTAGGCATGGACCACGGCGTGCCCGCGCCCCCGGCCGATCATCCACCTGTTGACCGGCACGGTCAGCCCGAAGGCCAGGACGAGCGAACCCGCCAGTGACACCCAGAACAACAGGTCGCCGAGGCCCGCGTCCATCGCCCCGGGGACGGTGACCATCACGGTGTTGTCGATGAGCTCCATCACCAGGATCGACACCGTGTCGGCGGCCAGCGCGACCTTCACCGCGGCCCCGACGTCCAGACCGGCCTTCAGCACGCCGCGCATGGTCAGCGCATAGCCGAAGACGAAGGCCAGCAGGATCGAGACCACCACGGTCGCGCCGTTGTGCAGGCCGAAGGCGGTGCCGAGGACCATGCCGAGGATCTCGCCGATGGCGCACCCGGTGAGGCAGTGCAGGGTCGCCTGCGCGGCCGTCCGCCAGCTCGTTCCGCCCCCGGCGGCGGCGTGGTGGTCGTGCCCGCCCTGCCCCTGGTGACCGTGCCCGCGATGGTCCTGCCCGGGCCGGCCGTCCTGTCCATGGTGGCCGTGCTGCTCGTGCTGCTCATGGTGACCGTGCTGACCGTGGTGCTCGTGCTGTGCGGGGTGTGCCATGTCGTCCTCCGCTTGCCCCGGCGCCCGTCCGGCGCCGCTTCCCTCGCTCCGTCGGTGATCGAAGTTATACCCCCTAGGGGTATCTCGCAAGCCCCGGAGACGCCCCCTTCCCCCGCCCGCCCATCCGTGTTCGGATGAGGGGCATGACTGACGACCGCCGCACGGGCTACGACGGAACGGGCGAGGGCGCGATCACGCCGGACGGCTGCGCCGTCGAAGTGTGGAGCCGACTCCCCGCGGGCAACGCCCCGGACGTCATCGAGGCGGCGGTGCCGCCCGGCGCACACATCCTCGAACTGGGCTGCGGCGTGGGCCGGATGACGCACCCGCTGACCGACCGCGGCTTCACCGTGACGGCCGTGGACGAGTCCGCCGAGATGCTGGCCCGGGTCCGCGGGGACGTCCGCACGGTGCACAGCCCGATCGAGCAACTGGACCTCGGCGAACGCTTCGACGTCGTCATGCTCGCCTCCTTCCTGGTGCACGCCGGTGATGTGACGGTTCGTCAGGGATTGCTGGAGACGTGCCGCCGCCACGTCGCCGAGGACGGCTGTGTGCTGGTGCAACGCGAGGGCGAGGACTGGCACCTGACCGTGCCGCGCGAGACCGCGATCGGCCCCGGCGCGTGGTCCCGGCTCGTCTCCGCCACTCCGGTCGGCGACGGCGTGAACTCCGTCCGCTGCGAGTACGAGTTCCCGGACGGCGTCTGGACGCAGACCTTCCTGTCCCGCCCGCTCAGCACCGAGGTGTTCGAGCAGGCCCTGGCCGAGGCCGGCCTGACGGTCGAGCACTACCTGACGGAGGACCGCACCTGGGTCCGGGCGCGCCCCTCGGAGCGGGTCCCGGCGCAGGCTTCCGAGCAGGCCGGGGAGCGGGCGTCGGAGTAGGAGCGGCCCGGACGTAGCCCCGGACGTAGCCCCGAACGTAGTCCCCGATGCAGACCCCGGACGGAGCCGCGGACCGGGGCGCCCCCGCTGCGCGGCCGGAAAGGGCCCTGCACGCAAAGGCCGAACAAAGGGTGAACAAAGAACTGTCACTTTCACCCCGTACCATCAGCCGCGCGCCGGGCGCGCGCGGCCTGCGGGCCGGGCGGGTCGCGGTCGTCCGCACGCCCCTTCCGACCCGCAAGGACCCGCCCATGCCGCCCCTGCCCACTACCCGACGGATACCCCCGGCGGGTGCCCGGTGATCGACTGGTTCCACGGGGCCGTCCTCGGCCTGATCCAGGGGCTCACCGAGTTCCTGCCGATCTCCTCCAGCGCCCATCTGCGGGTCTTCTCCGCGCTGCTGGGCTGGGACGACCCGGGCGCGGCCTTCACGGCCGTGACCCAGCTCGGCACCGAGACGGCGGTGCTGATTTACTTCCGCAAGGACATCGCCGCGATCGTGAAGACCTGGGCGCGGTCGCTGGTCCGCCCGGCACTGCGCTCGGACCCGGACGCCCGGATGGGCTGGTTCGTGATCATCGGCACCCTGCCGATCGGCATCCTCGGCAAGCTGTTCCAGGACACCATCGAGACCCACCTGCGCGACCTGCGGATCATCGGCACCACGCTGATCGTCTTCGGCCTGATCCTGGCCTTCGCCGACCGCACCCGCGCGGTCCGCCACGCCCGTCCGATCAGTGACCTCACGCTGCCGCACGCGGGCATCTACGGCTTCGCCCAGGCGCTGGCGCTGATCCCGGGCGTCTCCCGCTCCGGCGGCACGATCAGCGCGGGCCTGCTGCTCGGCTACAGCCGGGAGGCGGCGGCCCGCTACTCGTTCCTGCTGGCCATCCCGGCGGTGCTCGCCTCGGGGACGCTGGAACTGTTCAAGATCGGCGAGGGCCCGGCACCCGCCTGGGGTCCGACCGTGCTGGCCACCCTGATCGCCTTCGCGGTCGGCTACGCGGCGATCGCCTGGTTCCTCAAGTACATCTCGACGCACAGCTTCATGCCGTTCGTGGTGTACCGGGTGCTGCTCGGCGTCCTGATCGTCGGACTGGTGGCCGGCGGCGTCCTGACCCCGGACGCGGGCTCGGTGAAGTAGAACCGCGTTTCAGAACCAGCGCGCCGCAGGATCACCGCGGCTCGGAACCGCCACCTCCGAGGAGCGGCGCGGATCCGGCCGGACGGCTCCGGAGAAAGCAGTGGGCCGGGACACCCGACGGTGTCCCGGCCCACTGAACGTCGAGGACCTAACGCCCGAACTCCCGGGCTGCGGTCAATCGGCCGCGCACGGCGGCGTGGACCTCGGCCTCCTCGGCCGGGTCGGCGGCGAGCCTGCGCAACCGCTCCAGCACACGCGCGTCGCCCGTGGTGGCGACATGGCGCGCGGCGAGCTCACGCGTGGACTCCTCGCAGTCCCAGAGGCACTCGACGGCGGGCCCCTCGGGGAAGTGCACGTCGGTGGTGGCGAGCGCCCGGGCGGCACGTCCGCGCAGCTCGGAGGAGGCCGCCTCCCCGTAGATGTGGCGCAGGACCGGTACGGCGTCGGCGGCGGCCAGCCGCCCCGCACCGTCCACCAACGATCCGAGCCCGGTACCGGAGACCCCCCGCACGGAGACCCAGCGGCGCAGCCCGGCGACCACCAGCGGCGCGTCCTGCGGCTCCCCGGCGTCGGCCAGCAGCTGGGCGGCGGCCTCGCCGAGCGCGCTGTCCGCGCCCCCGGTGGCCGGGTCGGCCCAGCGGCGGGCCTGCGCCAGCACCTCGGGACCGCGCATCCGGCCGAGCAGCTCCAGGGCGGCCCGGACGATCCGGTCGTCCACGTCGGCGGCGGCCGCCTCGATCAGCTCGACGGCGGCCGGGTCGCGTTGCTCGACGAGGTGGCGCAGGGCCGCGCGGCGGGCGCCGGGCAGGCCGCTGCGGGCGGCCTCCAGCAGCAGCGGACGGTCCTCGGGCCGCACGACGGCGGTCAGGCAGCGGGCGGCCGCGGCGGCGCGGCGGTCCACCGCGTCGGGGCCGCTCGGGGAGTCGGTGTCGCGCGCGGGCTCCGGCCGGGCGTCGGGCCGGCCGAGGAAGGCGCCGGCACCGAGGCCGCCCAGGTCGCCCTGGTCGGCCCAGGCCAGCACGTCGGCGGTGGACCAGCCGGGGGTGACCCCGCTGCGGTTGACCTGGCGCTGCCAGAGGTCGAAGGGGGACTGCTCGGCGGCGGCCGCCACTCTCGGGTGGTAGGCCGCCCACAGCCGCCACGGCCGGGGCTCGTACGCGTTGCGGATGAACTCGCGCAGTTCGGCGTCGCCCTCGGGGCCCGGCGGGAAGTGGTCCAGCACGGCGGTGCCGAGCAGCAGCAGGCCGCGGTCGTCGTCGCGCAGGGCGAGCTCGTCGAGGGCCCAGGCCCAGTTGGCGCCCGTGGCGGCGTACTCGCGCAGCATCAGCAGCGCGTCGCGCCGGCCGTACGCGGCGAGGTGGCCCAGGACGGAGAGGGCGAGGCCCGTGCGGCCCTCGTCATCGGTGACGAGGTCCTCGGCGGAGTGGAGGTGGTCCTCGATGCCGTCGAGGGGGGCTTCCAGCTCCATGTAGAGGCGGGCGTAGTAGAGGGAGCGGCTCTCGACCTGCCAGTCGGCTCGCGGATCCCTGGTGACACACTCCTCCAGCGCGGCGATGGCCTCGGCACGGTCGGCGGCCAGCGCATGGAGCTGCCCGTCACCACGGCCTCGCTGCAGGAGGCCTAGGAGGCTGGCACTGGGTGCTATCACTGGCTCGAACATGAGGTCAGCATCCGTTGCGGCGGTCGTAGTGGCAACGGGATTTCCGTCGCCGGGGTCTCTGGTCGGTACTGCGGTGGGCGCCCGGGCGCCGGAATCACCGAAGGTTACCGCCTCGCGCCCGCTTCCGCACACAGGGCGACGGAGCCCGCTGCCACAGTGGCATATGCCAGGGGAATTTTGCCTGCGATCTGTCCAAATCGCCCACGAGGGTGAGGACGTTGTGCGACAGTCTTCTCACTACCCGAGGGACCCGCACAAAGCGGGCCGAACCGAGCGATGGACCCGTCATGAACATGCCTTTAGGCGCCGCCCGCCCGCCGGGCACCGCCACGGTGGACGGCGCCCCGGCGGGCGCGAACGGCTCCGGCGCGAACGCCTCCTGCGCAGCCGGCCCGGGTACGGACCGAGCGGAGCGCGCCGCTGACGGGACGGGCGACGACGGCAGCGGCGGCGACGCCGACAGCGGAACGGACGGCAGAGTGGACGGCACGGCGCAGGAGCCGTCCGGCCCCTACCTCGGCGGCGACGGCGAGGACGGCGTCCTCGGCTCCGCCGAGTGGGACCTGCTGACCGACGGCGTCCACTGGAACGCGGAGACCTTCCTCCTCCTCGGGTGCGACCCGGACCACGGCCCGCTCAGCCTCGACCGGCTGCCCGACCGCCTCCCCGAGGCGGACCGGCCGCTGCTGCGCCGGATGATGACCGACGCCCTGGTGCACGGCCGCATCGCCGCCGGCACCCTGCGGATCCGCCGACCCGGCGGACGGCACGACAGCGTCGAGTGCTCGGGCGAACCCGTCCTCGGCTCCGACGGCACCGTCACCGCGCTGCGCATGCTGCTCCGCCCGGCACCGCCGGACTGAGCCACGGCACGGCCGGGCAGACCCGGGCCGCGACACTGCCGGGCCACCGAGCCGAGCCGAAGCCAACCGAAGCGAATCGAACCACGGCACCCCGGCAGCCCCGGGGCCCCGCACGTCGGCCCGGCCCCTCAGGTCAGCCGCGGCCGGTTCTTGGCGTCCGCCGCCCGCAACTGCAGTCCCAGCTCGGCCCGCAGCTCGTCCACCACCGGCAGCCCCCGGTACTCCGCGGTCAGCCGGTACATCTCCCGCAGCCGGTCCCACGTCCGGTGCGAGGAGTTCTGGCCGATCAGGTTCATCACCATCTTGGCCTGCAGCTCCGCTGCGTCCGGCTCACCCGTGATCAGGTGCACCGAGGCCAGCGTGATCCGGTCGAACAGCGCCGAGCGCAGCTGCCCGGTGCCCTCCCGAAGGGCGATCACCTGCTCCGCGCGCCTGCGCGCCGTGGGCGCCGCCGCCCGGTCGTGCTCGGCCAGCGTGCGCAGCACCAGGGCCTGCATGCCGCGCAGTTCGGCTTCGTCGAACACCTGCATCCAGCACGGAGGCGGCTCCGGCGACTCCTCGGCGAAGAGGTCCTCGGCCTCGCCGAGCAGCCGGTAGGTGTCCTGGGAGTGCCCGATCGAGGCGTGCGCCCAGGCCTCGACGGTGTTCAGCATGGCGCGCGTTCTGGGCGCCGGCTTCCCGCCGGCCGCCTTGGCCGCCGCCATGAGGTCGATCGCGTCGTCGGCCCGGCCCAGGTGGACCATCTGCCGCGCGGCCCGGGAGATCGCCTCGCCGGCCCGCGGCCGGTCGCCGGACTCCTTGGCCGCCTCGGCCGCGATCATGAAGTACCGCTGGGCGGTGGGCTCCAGGCCCACGTCGTGCGACATCCAGCCCGCCAGCACCGCGAGGTTGGCCGCGACCGCCCACAGCCGCTGCTCCACGCCGGGCGGGTGCCGGTGCGTCAACAGGCCGCCGACCTCGTTGAGTTGCCCGACCACCGCCTTGCGCTGCAACCCGCCCCCGCGGGCCGCGTCCCAGGCCCGGAACACCTGCACCGAGCGCTCCAGCGACTCCACCTCGTCGAGCCCGACCGGGCCCGCGGCGTACACGTCCACCACCGGGCGCGCCCCGCTCCCGGTGACCACCTGTCGCGGCCCGGGCACGGAGGCCGCGTACGCGACGGCGTCCCCGCCCAGCCAGCCCTTCAGCGAGTCGGCGATGACCGCCCCGGCCGTGAGCGCGGCTCCGGCGCCCACCAATCCACGTCGGTTCAGCATGAGGTCCATTCCCGTGAACTCGGTGAGGACCGCGGCTGTTCGATCCGGCGACCATGGCACTGCTGCGGACGGCTCCGCTCCGGACCTGGTGGGCCGGTGTCGTTCCAGACCGAGGTCCTCAGTGGTGACGACACGGCCGAGCCGCTCCGTGAACACGGCTGCCAGCACCCTCGGCACCGGATCGCGCGGGATCTCCCCCTGCTCGATCCAACGCCGTACCCTCGAAGTGTCGGTGGACAGTTGCATCTGCCCCATCGCGGCACCACGGCGGTTGACCAGCCGCGCGAGTTCGCCCTTGGACCATCCGGTCAGGACGAACAGATCGGCGAGTCGGGTGTTGGGTCCCCTGCTCAATGAAGCCCCCAGGTTCCTCGGCTCCTTCGAGGCTAGAGGCTCCGGCAAGTGCCAGGCGAGCATTCGCCACCGTTCGCCAGGGCCCGCCAGACTACTAAGCCAGTGCCCGACGGGTGTGTTGTAGGGGTGCGCCACCTCGCCCCCCGGGTCGGACGGCGTCCCACCGGCGTCGGAGCAGTCCCCCGACGGTGTCACGGGACGCTCCCGGCACTCACCCGAGGGGGTGGCGCGGCCGGGTGGCGCGGGAGCGCCGGGCACGGCCACGGCAGTCCGGCCGACCGCATTCCCCAGGGTGCGGACGGCCGGAGCACACGCCGAACAGGGGTTCCTGACCCCGCGTCCGTGCCCGGCGCCCGCGCACCACCCGCCGCACCGCACCACCCGCCGCACCGCACCGCCAGCAATGCCGCACCACCCGCAGGGCCGCCGTCACGCCAGGAAGCACACGGCACCGGCCCTACCCCGCCCCCGCGGGGCCGCACCCCGCCGACGGACCGGAAGGGACCTCCCTCAGCCCATGTACTCCTCAGCGACGACCCCCACGCCGACCGCGACCCGCCCCGCGCTGCGCCCCCCCACCGCAGCCACCGGCCGACCCGGCCCCAAGCAGGTGCCCCCGGCCAGCCGCCCGGTGGCTCCGCGGGGCGTCGAGGGCCGGGCCACGGACACCCGGGTCGTCCCGACCGGCCGCACGGCACTGGGCCCCACCGGCCGTACCGCGCTGGGGCTGCGCGCACCCGAGACCGCTCCGCCGGTCGGCGGCCGGATCCCGCTCGCCCGCCAGGCCGACGGCCAGGTGCTGCGCGCCCGGCGGCCCGGCCAGCCCGGCGGGCCGGAGCGGATCGACCCGTCGGCGCTGCAGACCCCGTCGGTCCGGGCCGCGCTGGCCGGCGTCGCGCGGATATGTCCCGCGTTCACCCCGCGCCAGGTCCTGCGCGAGGGCAGCCGCCACATCCTGGTGGCGGGCACCATCGGGCGGGCTCCGGTGGTCGCCAAGTGCCTGGCGCCGCAGGCGGTGCGGAGTGAGTACTTCGAGCAGCTGGTGGCCGACTTCCACCACGAGGTCGCGGTCTACCGGGCGTTCGTCCGGCACCGCCCGCCGGTGCGGCTGCCCCGGCTGGTCGCGGCCGACCACGACCGCTGCGTGCTGGTCATGGAGCGCGTCCCCGGCCGCCCGGCCGCCCGGGAGCGCCACCCGGTCAACGCGCCCACCCCGGGCGAGGTGCGGGCGCTGCTCAACACCGTCCGGACGCTGAACCTGTGGCGGCCGCCGACGGATGTGTTCCAGCCGCGCCTGGACTACCAGTTGGAGATCGCCCGCTACCACTCGGTGGGCCAGCTCACCGACCGGGACGCCGGCGACCTGCGCGGCCTGCTGCACGGCCTCGGCCACACCCCGATGCAGCTGTGCCACGGCGACGCCCTGCTCAGCAACATGCTGCTGGCGCCGTCCGGCCCGGTGCTGGTCGACTGGGAACAGGCCGGCTGGTACCTGCCCGGCTACGACCTGGCGGTGCTGTGGAGCGTGCTCTCCGGGGACACCGCGGCACGCCGTCAGATCAGCCAACTCGCCCAGAGCGGCGGCACCATGGCCCGGGACGCGTTCCTGGTGAACCTGGTGCTGGTGCTGATGCGGGAGATCCGGCTGTACGACGTGCCGGGCGCTGGCGAGGAGCAGCGGATCATGATCCGCCGCCTCTACGACGACGCTGCGCTCGCCCGCCGGGCCGTCCGGGCGGCGGTCGGGACGCGCTGAACCGGCGTCCGCGCACGGCGGCCCCAGCGCCGCCGGCCGGGCCGCCACGGACCGGGCCACCACCGACGAACGGGCCCGTCACGGCCGGGCGCCACGCTCCAGGGCGGCCCGGCCGGCGGCGTCCAGGACGACCTCCTCGGCAGCCAGGTGCACCCGGCTGCTGAGCACGTCCCGCAGGTAGCGCTCCAGCGGGTGGCGCCGGCTCAGGCCGGGGTTGCCGGCCAGGGCGACGGCCTGCTGGACCGCCGCCGTCGCGGCCCGGGTGGCCAGCAGGTGGGCCGGACCGGTCCTGGCGACGGCGTCCGGCTCGCCCCGGTCCACCCGGGGGGCCAGGCCCTCGACCAGCTCCTCGGCGCCGATCAGCTGCGCCTCGATCTCGCCGAGCGCACAGCGGTGGCGGGACGGGGTGCCGAACGGCCCGGTCGGATCGGCCGGGGTGCGCCGGCCGAGGAAGCGGACCAGCCAGGACTCGGCGGCCCGGGCCACGCCGATCGCCACGGCGGAGAGGGCCAGATCGTGCCAGGCGCGCGACAGTTCGGCCTCGGCGACGCTCCCGGCGCCGTGCTCGGCACGGCTCCCGGCACCGGCACCGGCGGCGTGCTCGCCGCCGCTCCTCCCGGCGCCCTTCCGCGGCTCGCGGGTGCCGAGGCCGAGCGCGAGGTCGGCCGGCACCCGGACCCGGTCCAGCACGACGTCGTGGCTGGCGCTGGCGCGCAGACCGAGCTGGTCCCAGGTGGGGTCGATCTCCAGGCCCTCGCTCTCCCCGCGCACCAGGAAGGTGCCGGTCCTCGGCTCCTCCTCGTCCGTCCGCGCGGTCACCGCCATCCAGGCCAGTGCCTCGGCGCCGGTGCAGTAGGTCTTCCGACCGGTCAGCAGCCAGCCGTCGCCGTCCCGCCGGGCGACCGTCTCCGGCAGTCCGCCCGGTCCGGCGCCGGGCTCCGCCCGCAGCGTGTTGACCAGCGCGGGGCCGCGTCGGGACTCCGTGAGCAGCCGCCGGTAGCCGGCCGTCGGCCAGTCGGCGCGGCGGGCCTGCTCGGCGTGCCGGAGCAGGGTGAAGGCGGTGACCACGGCCACCGAGGCGTCCCCGCGGCCGAGTTGGGAGAGCACCCGGACGGTGTCGGCGAGCGTGCCGCCCGGTCCGCCGTACGCGCGGGAGACCGTGAGGGTGAGCAGTCCGGCCTCGTGGACCGCCTCGATGCCCTGGTAGGGGAAGGTCGCGTCGCGGTCGTGCTCCTCGGCGCGGGCGGCGAGCAGGTCGACCACCCGGGGCAGCCCGGCCAGGGCGTCCTCGACCGCCGCGCGGTCGGACGGCGACGGCTCGGTCGACGGCTCGGTCGGCGGGGAGGCCGGCCCGGAGGCCGGCCCGGAGGCCGCTCGGGAACCCGGGCGGCCGCCCGAGCGGGAACGGCCGGCCGGTCGGGAGGCCGGCGGGGAGGCCGGTTGGCCGGATTCGGCCTGTCCGGAAGTCGACGACGGCGAGGCGGCCCGGGAACGGGCGGCCGACGGACGGGGTGCCTCCTGACGGTCGGCGGGGGAACCGTCGGCAGGGCAACCCCCGTCGAGGGGGCCGTCACCGGGGGGCTGCCCCTCTGGCGCACGGTCGACGGGCGGACGGTCGGCGGCGCGGGTCGTCATGATGCGGTGCCTCCGGGCGGCAGCGTGGGCTCGACGGGCGGGCGGCACGCCCGTACGGGCGCGCGGTACCGACTGGCGGCCCCGGAGGTCGGTTCACGGCCCGCCCCCGGGTTCCGGCGCCGACCGGACCCGGCCGACACCCGCCGCCGGGGGACGGATCCCCCTCAGCGACCCGGACACGCCGCGCTGGCGGTACGCCGCAGGTCCAGATGCCTGCGACGGGTCAGCAGCGGGAGACGGCACGGCATGTTCGCGACTGTACGAACCGTTGATCGATACCGTCAAGCGGCGAACCGGCACCGGGCGGGCGTCGGCCGACCGGCCGGAAATCGGTGCCCGGGCCCCTCGGCGGGGCCCCCGGGAATCAGCCCTGCTGGAACATGTCCGCCGGGAGCGGCTTCAGCAGCTGATACAGGTCGTCCGAAATCGGTCGGTCCCAGGACGCGATGGTGACCAGGACGCCGTCGCTGCGGCCGAACTGGGCGCAGAACACGCGCTCCTCGCTGACCTTGACCTTCTTCACGATCAGCAGGTCGTCGCCGAGCATGACCGGGAAGTCCTCGGCCGAGACGAAGTCGACCGGCTCGTCGTTCTCCAGCGCCGCGAGCAGCTGCCGCACCTCGAAGGGCACGTTGTCGCCGGTCTCCCGGGCGGGCGAGCCCTCGGGGAGGTTGCCGATGAACATCGCCGGGCCTCTGCCGCCGAACAGGTCGTAGCGCAGGAAAATCCCCTGGCAGGAGCCGTCCGGGCCGGTCATCATGGCCGCACCGAAGTCGCCGGGCCAGTCGCCCGGGTCCATCGCGAGCACGTCGAAGTCCGGGCCGGCGGGCTGTCCGGAGCGACGGCGGAGAAAAGACATGGGAACATCGTACGTGTCCGGCACACCGCGCTCGCGAGGTGGGTGGGACACCGACGGGGGACGAGCGGGAGATCGACGCTCAGAGACCAATGTTGACTCTGAGCAACCGTCCGGGCTACGTTCGGTTCAGCACGACAGCCGTTCTGGGTTTCACCCTCCGGGGGGACGGCATGTCGCAACGCGGCCCTACACGCGTATCCCTCACTGTGCACTCGTCGTGCCGAACTGCCGAGCACCCAGCTTCGTCATCGCACACAGCACGAACACACAAGCCAACAGTTCCATGCATCACAAGCCAGATCCGCGGGGCCCCGGCCCGTCGCTCCCGTGGATCTGCTCGGGACGCCGCCGCGTGGGGGCGTGCGGGTCCCGAGCATCGGTGCCGGCCTCCGAGTCGCTCTCGGATTCGGCGCCAGCCTCCCGGCGACTGCCGGCCCCTCGTGGGCCGGGACCGGCCGACGCACCCCGGTGCGCAGGGGATGACTGGGAGGATGGCCTGGCAGCGCTGCCGGGCCGCACTGGCCGTCGACCCGCTCGGCGCCGCCTTCGGCCTCTGGCAGGCGGGCACCATCGAGGGCGCCGGCCTGGTGGACGAACCCGGT
>NZ_JBEOUW010000063.1:0-46280 GCF_040303045.1 Kitasatospora sp. NPDC096140 | reverse complement strand
CATTACCTATATACCTCACACCCCACAAAAAAAAAAGCGCAAACTTTACTTTTTTCGAAATCTGTCAGCTGTCCGCTGTCATGTGTCAGCTGCGCCAGCCGTGCCGGCTGTCGGCTCGGTCAGCCGCTACCGCCCGACCCGGCCGACACCCGATCACCGACCGGCGATCGCGTGGACGAACTTCGCCGCGTCGACGGTGCCCAGGCCGCTGGAGAGGTCGTAGCCCGGGGTGGCGTTGTAGCCGGTGACACCGTTCCAGCCGTTGTCGCCCTCCTTCACGTCCTTGATGCCGCTCCACTGGCTCGGGAGCAGGCTCAGGCCGTACAGGCGCCAGTTGATCTGGCCCAGGCGGTAGCCGGCGAGCTGGTCGGCGAGCGCGACGACACCCGAGAAGATCGGGGTGGCCTCGCTGGTGCCGCCGGTGAGGTGCCAGCCGACCGCGGTCGGGTCGTAGGACTCGTAGGTCCAGGCCCCGCCGTCGACGGCCGCGCTCATGCTGATGTCCGGCGTGCCGCGGTGGTTGCCGGTGACGTTGGCGACGCCGGCCTGGTACCACGGGCGCTCGAAGACGCCGGAGACGCCACCGCCGCCGGCGCCGTAGCTGTCGTGCCACACCTTGTCGTCCGCGGTGCGCTTGCCGCTGTCGTCCAGGGTCAGCTGGGTGCCGCCGATGGAGGTGACCAGCGGGTCCGAGGACGGCCAGGAGTTGACCTTGAACGGGTACAGGTCGGTGCCGTTCTCCTTGGCGTCGGTGGCGCCGTTGTCGCCGGAGGCGGCGAGCACGGTGACGTTGCGGTCGGCGGCGGCCTGGAAGGCGTAGCGCAGGTCGGTGATCGACTTGAAGTCGCCCTTGTCGAAGCCCGGGAAGGTGTTCTCGGTGGCGCCGAAGCTCTGCGAGATGACGTCGCCGCGGCCCTGCTTGATGAGGCTCTTCTCGGCGTCCATCATCTCGGGCAGACCGGTGGTGCCCTCGGTCTCGGCGACGCCGGTCTCGACCAGGATGATGTGCGCGTCGGGGGCGACCGCGTGGGCGTACTCGACGTCCAGCGTGGTCTCGCCGGCCCAGCCGGTGTGGTCGGGGTTGGTCGGGTCGAAGACGGGGACGTTGCCCCACTTGACCACCTCGACGTTGGTGTCCGGGATGCCCCACTGCTTGTCGAAGACCTCCAGGTCGTGCTGGATGGTCGGCGAGCCGAAGGAGTCGACGATGACGATCGTGCGGCCCTTGCCCGTGACGCCCTGCTGGTACAGCGGGTTGAGGTTGTAGGCCTCGCGGTACTGCAGCGGCGAGTAGCAGTGGATGCCGATCTGGCTGACGCACTGGGTGGTGGTCAGCGGGGCCGGGCGCGCCTGGGCGTTGTGGTGGCCGAAGGAGGCCGGGCGGACGTGGACGCCCGCGAGGTCGTGCGAGGGGGCGGCGGTCGCGGTGCCGACGGCCGGTACTGCGACGGTGCCGGCCGTGAGGGCGGTGGCCCCGACGGCGAGCAGAGCCAGGGCGCGGCGGAGGGAAGCGGGGCTGCCCATGGGACTCCTTGAGGGGGACGCTGGGCCCGACCTGGTCAGGTCGGGTCGGTCCGGCCATCCCATCGACTGCAACATGATCATGCCATAGTCATTTGGTGGGGTAGTCCGATCAAGAGCATGGTCACGCTCGGCCACGCGAAAAGGTAAAGGCCGTCCCAGGGGAAGGTAACCCCGCATCTGGGACGGCCGTCTGACGACCAGTCAGTAAATCACCATCGTCTTCACAGTTTTCACCGTGTTGGCCAACTTTACCAAGTTCACCGGCGCCCGGTAAGCCGCCGTCAGGTCAGCGTGCGCCGCCGTTGACGTAGAGGGTCTGGCCGCTGACGTACGAGGCGTCCTCGCTCGCCAGGAAGGCGACCACCGCAGCGACCTCCTCCGGCTGCCCGACCCGGCGCAGCGGCGTGCGGGCGGCCACCTCGGTCTGGTGGTCCTCGGCGGTGGCGCCCACCCGCTCGGCGGTGGCCGCGGTCATCGCGGTGGCGATGTAGCCGGGGGCGACGGCGTTGACGTTGATGTTGAACGGGCCGAGCTCGATCGCCAGGGTGGCGGTGAGGCCCTGGATGCCGGCCTTGGCGGCCGCGTAGTTGGCCTGGCCGCGGTTGCCGAGGGCGGAGCGCGAGCTGAGCGAGACGATCTTTCCGTACTTCTGCGCCACCATGTACTTCTGCGCGACGTGGCTGCAGTTGTACGCGCTGGTCAGGTTGACCGTCAGCACCGCGTCCCAGTCGGCCTTGGGCATCTTGAAGAACAGGTTGTCCCGGGTGATCCCGGCGTTGTTGACCAGGACGTGCACCCCGCCCAGGTCGGCCGCGATCTGCGCGAACACCGCCTCGACCGCGTCGTAGTCGGCCACGTCGCAGCCGTACGCCCGGGCGGTGCCGCCCTTGGCGGTGATCTCGGCGACCGTCCCGGCCGCCCGCTCGGCGCTGAGGTCGACGACGGCGACCGCCGCGCCCTCCTCCGCCAGCAGACGGGCGGTGGCCGCACCGATGCCCTGCGCCGCGCCGGTCACGACGGCGACCTTCCCCGCGAAACGGGTCATGTGAACTCCTTGGAAGGAAGAGTGAGTGGCGACAGCGGACAGTCCGTCCCTGTCCGTTGTGAGACGTTCTCGGTCCGTTGTCAGACGTTCTCGACCAGCACGGCCGTACCCTGCCCCACGCCCACGCACATGGTGGCCAGGCCGCGCCGGGCGCCGGTCCGGTGCATCCGGTGCAGCAGGGTGGTGAGGATGCGGGCGCCGGAGCCGCCCAGCGGGTGGCCGAGGGCGATCGCGCCGCCGCTGGGGTTGACCAGCTCGTCGGCCTGCTCCGGGTCGAACCCGATGCCGTCGGCGGAGGCCAGCGCCTGGGCGGCGAAGGCCTCGTTGAGCTCGGCCGTCTCCAGATCGGCGAGCGTCCAGCCGGCCCGTCCGAGCACCTTCGCCGTCGCGGGCACCGGGCCGATGCCCATGACGTCCGGGTGCACCCCGGCCGAGGCGCCGGCCACGTACCGGCCGAGCGGCTGGAGGCCGAGGTCGCGCAGCGCCTCCTCGCTGACCAGGACCAGCCCGGCCGCGCCGTCGTTCATCGGCGAGGCGTTCCCGGCCGTGACGGTGCCCACGGGCCGGAAGACCGGCTTGAGCCCGGAGAGCTTCGCCAGGCTGGTGTCCTCCCGGATGCCCTCGTCCTGGCCGACCGTCACCCCGTCCGGCCGCTGGACCGGGATCAGCTCGGCGTCGAAGTGCCCGTCCTTGCGGGCGGCCGCCGCGCGCTGGTGGCTGCGCAGCGCGAAGGCGTCCTGGCGCTCGCGGGTGATGCCGTACCGGGTGGCGACCTCCTCGGCCGTCTCGCCCATGCCGAGCACCCCGTGCAGCTCGGCCATCCGGGGGTTGGTGAGCCGCCAGCCGAGCCGGGTGTCGTAGGTCTCCATCCGGTGCGGCAGCGCCTCGTCGGGGCGGGGCAGCACGAAGGGGGCGCGGGTCATCGACTCGCAGCCGCCGGCGAGCACCACGTCGGCCTCGCCGGAGCCGATCGCCCGGGCGGCGAGGGTGACGGCCTCCAGTCCGGAGGCGCAGAGCCGGTTGACGGTGGCTCCGGGGACACTCTCCGGCAGGCCGGCCAGCAGGACGGCCATCCGGGCGGCGTTGCGGTTGTCCTCGCCGGCCTGGTTGGCGGCGCCCCAGTAGACGTCGTCGATCCGGGCCGGGTCGAGGGCGGGTACGTCGGCGAGCAGGGCGCGCAGCACGGTGGCCGAGAGGTCGTCCGGGCGGACCGTGGCGAGCGCGCCGCGCAGCCGGCCGATGGGTGTGCGGCGGGCTGCGGCGAAGTAGACGGGACGCACGTCGTCGGGCTCCTTGGCGAAAGGGGTGGGATGCTCTTACGGATGTCAGAAGGCGTTGATGCCGGTGAGGGCGCGCCCGATGAGCAGTTGGTGGATCTGGCTGGTGCCCTCGTAGAGGGTCATCACCCGAGCGTCGCGCAGGTACTTGCCGACCGGGTACTCGTCGATGAACCCGTACCCGCCGAACACCTGGAGCGCGTTGTTGGCGGCCCGGACGGCGGCCTCGCTCGCGTAGAGCTTGGCGACGGAGGACTCGGTGGCGAACGGCAGGCCGCGTTCGATGTGGTCGGCGACCTTCCAGGTGAGCAGCCGGGCCGCCTCGACGTCCACGGCGATGCCGGCCAGCAGTTCCTGGACGAGCTGGTGCGAGGCGATCGGCCGTCCGAACTGCTCGCGCTCGCCCGCGTAGCGGACCGCGGCCTCCAGGCAGGCGCGGGCGATGCCGACGCAGCCGGCGGCGACCGACATCCGGCCCTTCGCCAGCGCGGCCATCGCGACCGTGAACCCCTTGCCGACCTCGCCGAGCCGGGCTTCGCCGTCCGGCACCCGGACGTCCTCGAAGGAGAGTTCGGCGGTGGCCTGGCCGCGCAGGCCGAGCTTGCCGTGGATCTCGGTGCGGGTGAAGCCGGGCAGGTCGGTGGGGACCAGGAAGGCGGTGATGCCCCGGTGGCCCCCCTGCTCGGGATCGTCGCCGCCGGTGCGGGCGAAGACCAGCGCGACATCGGCCCAGGTGCCGTTGGTGATGAACGTCTTGGTGCCGTTGAGCACCCAGTCCGAGCCGTCCCGCACCGCGCGGGTGGTGAGGTTGGCGGCGTCCGAGCCGGTGCCGGGTTCGGTGAGCGCGAAGCAGGCGAGCGCCTCGCCGGAGGTGAGCCTGGGCAGCCAGTGCTGCTTCTGCTCCTCGGTGCCGAAGCCGTTGACGGACTTGGCGACCAGGCCGAGCGAGACCGACACGATGCCGCGCACGGCCGAGTCGCCGCGCCCGAGCTCCTCCAGGACCAGGCAGTACGCGAGGTGGTCGCCGCCGCTGCCGCCGTACTCCTCGGGGATGGTCAGGCCGAGGAAGCCGACCTTCGCCAGCTTGCCGACGATCGCGCGGTCGACGGACTCGGCGCGGTCCCACTCGGTGGCGTACGGCACGATCTCGCGGTCGGTGAAGGCGGCGGCGAGGTCCCGGACGGCGCTCTGCTCCTCGGACAACTCCAGGTTCACGGCGGCTCCCGAATCCCGTATCCGGACCCGGGGGGAGGTCCGGGCCGATTAAACTAGCGCTGCAAGTTTTATGGGGGGACTGTAGCCCCGCCCGGCCCGCGCTGGGAAGGGGCACCTGCCAGAATCGGTCCCCACCGCACCCGACCGGACGAACCGGAGGACGCCGCCGAGATGGCCCGCCCACGCACCCCGCTGCTCAGCCGCGAGCGCATCGTCGTCACCGCTCTGCGACTGATCGACGACGAAGGGCTGGACGCCCTCTCCACCCGCCGCCTCGCCACCGAGCTGTCGGTCAGCGGGCCCTCGCTCTACAACCACTTCGCCACCAAGGACGAGCTGTTGGACGCGGTGGTGGACAGTGTCATCGGCGAAGTCGACTTGTCGATGTTCGGGCCCGCCCGGGCGGCCGGACCCGCAGGGGCGGCCGGGTCCTCCGGGGCGCCCGGACCCGCCGGGGCGGTCGCCGCGGCAGGGGAGGTCTGGACCCCCTGGCCGGAGGCACTGCGCGACTGGGCCCGGTCCTACCGCGCCGCGCTGGCCGCCCACCCCAACATCGTCCCGGTCCTCGCCCAGGGCCCGGGGCGGCGGCCGAACGCGCTGCGCCTGGCCGACGCGGTCTTCGGGCACCTGGTTGAGGCCGGGTGGCCGCGCGGCCAGGCGACCAGGATCGGTGCGCTGATGCGCTACTTCGTCACCGGCTCCGCGCTGGCCTCCTTCGCGGCCGGCTTCCCGGCGGACGCCGAGGTCTACGACGCGGCCGACTACCCGCACCTCGGCGAGGCCCACCGGCTGGCCGGGCACCGGGGGACGGTCGACGAGGGCGCCTTCGAGACCGGCCTGGAGGCCCTGCTCGACGGGCTCGCGCTGCGCTTCGAGCGCCTCGCCCCGCGCCCGTAGGCCTCCGCGTCCGCGTCCTCCGGCGCTCCGCGGCCTCCTTGTCCTCCTTGCCCTCCGGGTCCTCGGGGTCCTCGGGGTCGTCCTCGTCCTCCGTGTCCGTAGCCCTCGGACCCGGGGGCTACCAGGGGTCGCGCGCGACGAAGGCCGGTCGCAGGGCCGGGTCCACCGGGTCGTAGTACCGGTGGTAGACCGGCGTCAGACCGCCCGAGACCGGGGGCACGATCCAGCTCCAGTCCGCCGGGGTCGGCCGGCCGAGGCGCTCCTCCTGGGCGACGTGCTTGAGGAAGCGTTCCGACTCGGTGTGGTGGTCGGCGATCGTCACCCCGGCCTCCTGGAAGGAGTGCAGCACGGCGATGTTGAGCTCGATCAGCGCGCGGTCGCGCCAGAGCGTGCGGTCGCTGGAGGTGTCCAGGCCCAGCCGCTCGGCGACGGTGCCGAGCATGTCGTAGCGGTCGGCGTCGGCGAGGTTGCGGGCGCCGATCTCGGTGCCCATGTACCAGCCGTTGAACGGTGCGGCCGGGTAGCGGACACCGCCGATCTCCAGCGTCATGTCGCTGATCGCGGGCACCGCGTACCAGCGCAGCCCGAGGTCGGCGAACCAGGCGTGGTCGGGGTGGCTGAGCGGCACCTCCAGCGTGGTGTCGTCCGGCAGTTCGTACCAGGCGGGGCGCTCGTCGGGCCGCTCCTGGACCAGCAGCGGCAACGCCTCGAAGCGGTCCTCGGCGCACTTCCAGCCCAGCTCGCGGGCCCGGACGGTGAGCGCGGCGCCGGCCGGGTCGCCGACGACCACCCCGTCGGCCTCCCCGTCGACCCGGTGACCGGCGTAGCGGACCAACTGCTGGTTGAGGATGCGGGCGGCCGGGCGGTCCGGACCGTCGGGGGCGAACACCGAGACCACCGGGCGGATCCGCCCGCCGTTGCCCGCCAGTCGCAGGTGCTCGAAGCACTCGGCGGCGATCTCGTCGGCCGAGGTGAGGTGGCGCAGGTCGCGGACCACCAGGCTGCGCCAGTACAGCCGGCCGATGCAGCGGGCGGCATTGCGCCAGGCGAGCTTGGCGCCGTAGGTGAGTTCGGCGGGGGTGTGCCGGTAGCTTCCGGTGCGGTCGATCTCGTCGAGGACGGCCCGCAGTCGCGGCTCCGGCGACCCGGCGGCGGGCTGCTCGTGGTGGAACTGCCGGATGAAGTCCGCGGCCTGCGCCGGGTCGGTGAACGGCGGCGGTTCGGACGGCAGTTGCTGCGCATCCCGCGAAGCCGAAGCCGAGGCCGAAGCGGAAGTTGAAACGGGAGCCGAAGTCGAAGCGGAAGCCGACGGCGGGAGCGGGAGCGAGAGCGTCGGCGCGTCCGGCTGGGGCGGCAGGGACGTCGGCGCGGTCTGCGGGTGGGCGCCCGGGGTCGAGAGGTCGCCGTGGGCCTGCGGGTGCGCGTGGGTGTGGGCGTACGGGCAGCCGCCGGTCGGTGCGGTGGCTGCGGTCCTGCGGGTGCGAAGCCGGTTGAAGATCAAGGACACATCCCTCCTGCCGCACAGGAGTACCGGAGGTGCTCGGTCCACCGCAGAGAGTGAACGATTCGGCCCCCGCACCCGCGCGGATCGCGCTAGGGTGCGGGGGCCGAAGGTCCGACTGTCGGATCAGCCGATGTCCGACTGTCAGCCCATGTCCTCCAGTCGGATGCCCTTGGTCTCCTTCAGGTACTTCGCCACGAAGGGGATGGAGAGCGCCGCGAAGGCGGCGTAGATCAGGTAGGTCACCGACAGGTTCCACCGCGCCATGGAGGGGAACGAGACGGTGATCACCCAGTTGGCGATCCACTGCGCGGAGGCGGCGACGGAGAGCGCGGCGGCGCGGATCCGGTTCGGGAACATCTCGCCGAGCATCACCCAGACGACCACGCCCCAGGACATCGCGAAGAACAGCACGAAGGCGTTGGCGGCGATCAGGGCGACGGTGCCCTGCAGGTCGGGCAGGGTGAGGTTGTCGCCGCTGCCGGTGGCCGAGGAGAACGCCCAGCCGGCCGCACCGAGCGCGACCGCCATGCCGACCGAGCCGATCAGGGCGAGCGGCTTGCGGCCGATCCGGTCGACCAGCACGATCGCGATCACGGTGCCGAGGATGTTGATGACCGAGCCGATGAAGCTGATCAGCAGCGAGTTGCTCTGGTCGATGCCGACCGACTGCCACAGGATCGACGAGTAGTAGAAGATCACGTTGATGCCGACCAGCTGCTGGAAGACCGACAGGCCGATGCCGACCCAGACGATCGGCAGCAGGCCGAAGCGGCCGCCGAGCAGGTCGCGGAAGCGCGGGCGGTGGTCGGAGGCGATCAGCCCCTGGATCTCGGCGATCCGGGCGTCGGCGTCCACGCCCTCGCCCTCGACCTCGGTGAGCACCTTGCGGGCGTCCGCCAGGCGGTCGGCCTGGATCAGGTAGCGCGGGGACTCGGGGATGACCGAGGCGAGCACGAAGTAGACCGCGGCCGGGACGACGCAGATGCCCAGCATCCACTGCCAGGCCTCCAGGCCGAGCAGCTGACCGCGGGTGTCCCCGCCGGCGGAGTCCGCCAGCAGCCAGTTGACCAGCTGGGAGATCGCGATGCCGAGCACGATCGCGGCCTGCTGGAAGGAGGCCAGCCGGCCCCGGTACTTGGTCGGTGCGACCTCGGCGATGTAGGTCGGGGCGATCACCGAGGCGATGCCGATGGCCGCGCCGCCGAGGACGCGCCACAGCGCGAGGTCCCAGGCGGAGAAGGGCAGCATCGAGCCGACGGCGCTGACCGCGAACAGCAGTGCGCCCGCCTTCATGACCTTGATGCGGCCGTACCGGTCGGCGAACCGGCCGGCCACCGCCGCACCCACGGCCGAGCCCAGCAGGGCCGAGGAGACGATCAGGCCGGTCACGCCGTCGCCGACGCCGAACTTCTCCTGGATGCCCGAGACGGCACCGTTGATCACGGAGCTGTCGTAGCCGAACAGGAACCCGCCGAGGGCCGCGGCGGCGGTGATGAAGACGACGAAGCCGAGGCGGCCGGGCGCGGGGGCCTCGACCGCCCCGGAGGGCTTCTGGGTGACGCTCACGATCTGACTCCTGGTACTCAACACTGAGCTCGGTAGTCGAGATCGTAACCCTTGTTCGTTTAAGTCTTGTACACCGGCAGGCCAATTCGCCGTTCAAGAATTCGTAAGGTGAACAAGCAAATTGAGCCTCCCGGCCACGTCCCCGACAGTCCCCGACGGTCCCCGACCACCTCCCCGGCGGTCCACGACGGTTCCCCGCGGTTCCCGGCGGTTCCCCGCGGCGCCGCCTACGCGGGGGCGGAGAGCGAGAGCCCGAAGCGGCCCTGCGGGTCGGTCCACCAGTGGCTCAGCCGCAGTCCGGCCGCCGCCAGCTCCTCGGCCACCCGCTCGCGGCGGAACTTGGCCGACACCTCGGTCCGCAGCTCCTCGCCGCGGGCGAAGTGCACCGGCAGGTTCAGGGCCGGGATCTTCACGGTCTGCGAGCGCAGCGAGCGCAGCCGCATCTCGATCCACTCCCGCTCGGCGTCCCAGAGCGCGACGTGCTCGAAGGCGTCCGGGTCGAAGTCGGCGCCCAGCTCGCGGTTGAGCACGTTGAGCACGTTCCGGTTGAACTCGGCGGTCACCCCGGCGGAGTCGTCGTACGCGGCGACCAGCACCGCGGGGTCCTTGACCAGGTCGGTGCCGAGCAGCAGGAAGTCGCCCGGGTCGAGGGCGGCGCGCAGGCCGCGCAGGAAGACGGCGCGCTCCTCGGGCAGCAGGTTGCCGAGGGTGCCGCCGAGGAAGGCGACCAGGCGGGGGCCGCCCTCCGGGGGCAGGCCAAGCCGGGCGGTGAAGTCGGCCAGCACGCCGTGCACCGCCAGTCCGGGGTACTCGGCGGCGAGCGCGGAGCCGGCGGCGGTCAGCGCGCTCTCGCTGACGTCCACCGGGACGTAGGTCTCCAGGGTGTCGAGCGCCCGCAGGGCGTCCAGCAGCAGCCGGGTCTTCTCGGAGGAGCCGGAGCCCAGCTCGACCAGGGTGCGGGCCCGGGTCGCGGCCGCGATCTCGCCGGCCCGGGCGGTCAGGATGGCCCGCTCGGCGCGGGTCGGGTAGTACTCGGGCAGCCGGGTGATCTCCTCGAACAGCTCGCTGCCCCGCGCGTCGTAGAACCACTTCGGCGGCAGCCGCTTGGGTTCGGACGTCAGGCCGTGCTGCACGTCGTGGCGCAGCGCGGTGCTGAAGTGGTCGGCGGGCAGCAGTCGGGTGAGATCGAAGGTGTCCATGACAGGGTGGTTCCTCTGTTCAGAAGATGAAGGGAGAGTGGGGAGTCAGTAGTGGCTCGGCAGCGGGCGGACGGCGGCGCCGCGCCCGTCGACCAGCAGCAGCGCGCCGTCCGGCACGGGTGTCCACCCGGGCTCGTCGTCGTACGGCTCGGAGGCCACCACCGTCCCGAGGCCCGGCAGGGTCCGGTGCAGCAGGGTGTCGCCCCAGGTGGTCGCGGCGATCGCGGTGCCGTCGGTCAGCAGCAGGTTGAGCCGCCCGGTGGTGTGCGCGGCGACATCCGCGACGGTGCCCGCCAGGGCCTCGTCGAGCCCGGCGCCGGCGCGCAGCCGGTGCAGGGTGAGGGCCCACAGCAGGGCCGAGTCGCTGCGCGCCTCCAGCTCCAGCAGTTCGGCCGGCGGGAGCAGCGAGGCCAGGGCGTCCAGCTTGCCCGGCCAGCCGGCCACCGCGCCGTTGTGGCTGAACAGCCAGCGCCCGGCGGCGAACGGTGCGGCCGCGCTCTCGCCCGCCGCGCAGCCCTCGGTGGCGGAGCGCACGGCGGCCAGCAGCGCGCGGGTGCGGACCACCCGGGCGAGGTCGGCGAAGGTCTCGTCGGCCCAGATCGGCCCGGTCCGGCGGTAGCGGGCGGGCACCTCGTCGCCGTCCGCGTACCAGCCGAGGCCGAAGCCGTCCACGTTGACCGTGCCGTGCCGCTGCGTCCGGGGTGCCCAGGACTGCCGGTACAGCCCGAACGGCGGGTGCACCAGCAGGTCCTGCGGCGCCACGGGCTCGCCCAGGTAGGCGATGTGACGGCACATCAGGCGCGCTCCGCGTCACGGGCGGTGCGGAATCCGGCGAAGATCTGCCGCCGGACCGGGTAGTCCCAGTTGCGGAACGTGCCCCGGCAGGCGACCGGCGCCACCGCGAAGCAGCCGCCGCGCAGCACCTTGTGCTCGGGGCCGAAGAAGACCTCCGAGTACTCCCGGTACGGCCAGGCCCGGAAGTCCGGGTACGCGCGGAAGTCGCTGGCCGTCCACTCCCACACGTCGCCGATCAACTGCCGGACACCGTACGGGGACTGGCCCTCCGGGTAGCTGCCGGCCGCGGCCGGGCGCAGGTGGCGCTGGCCGAGGTTGGCGTGCTGGGGGCCGGGTGCCCCGTCGCCCCAGGGGTAGCGGCGGGAGCGGCCGGTCGCCGGGTCGTGCCGGGCCGCCTTCTCCCACTCGGCCTCGGTCGGCAGCCGCCGCCCGGCCCACCGGGCGTACGCGTCGGCCTCGTACCAACTGACGTGCAGCACAGGCTCGTCGGGTGCGACCGGCTCGACCACGCCGAAGCGCCGGCGCAGCCACTCGCCGTCCCGGTGCTGCCAGAACAGCGGGGCGCTCAGGCCGGCCTGCTGCCGGTGGGTCCAGCCCTCCGGCGTCCACCAGCGCGGGTCGTCGTAGCCGCCGTCGGCGATGAAGCGCTGGTAGGCGGCGTTGGTGACCGGCGTGGTGTCCAGCAGGAAGGCCGGCAGGTCGACGGTGTGGGCCGGGCGCTCGTTGTCCAGCGCCCACGGCTCGGTGTCCGTGCCCATGGTGAACGGGCCGGCGGGGACGAGGACTTCGGCGGGCAGCGCGGCCGCGTCGGCGGGCGCGGGCGGCGGCGGGGGAGCGGCCAGGGCCGGCTCGCCCTTGCGGAGCTGATGGGTGATCAACATCGTCTCGTCGTGCTGCTGTTCGTGCTGCGCGATCATCCCGAAGGCGAACCCGGCCTCCAGCAGCGGCGCGCCCTCCAGCGGGCTGGCGGCGAGCATGTCCAGCACCCGGCCGCGTACCTCGTGGGAGTACGCCCGGGCCTCGGCCGGCGGCAGCAGCGGCAGTCCGGGGCGCTCGGCGCGGGGGTGCTGGAAGGCGTCGTACAGCCCGTCGATCTCCGGGTGCATCGGGTCGCGGCCGCCGACGTTGCGCAGCAGCCAGAGCTCTTCCTGGTTGCCGATGTGCGCGAGGTCCCAGACCAGCGGGGACATCAGCGGGGAGTGCTGGGCGGTGAGGTCGCCGTCCTCGACGCAGTCGGTGAGCGCGGCGGTCCGGGCGCGCGCGGCCATCAGCTCGGCGGCGATGGTCTCGCGCAGGTCCTCGACGCCGCGGGCCGCCTCGATGCCGCGGACTGCCCCGGTGACGCGGGCCGTACCGGTTCCGCCGACTGCCCCGGTGGCGCGGGGCATTCCGGCTGCCTCGGTGGGGGCTGCGGTCGGGCCGTTCGGTCGGACGTCGGTCATGGTGCGGCCTCCTCCGTGGGAGTGCGTCGGGTGCCGGAGCGCAGGGCGTCCAGCTGGTCGTCGGCCGGACAGCGGCCGCGCGCGGGGTAGCGCTCGGCGAACTCGGCGACGGCGGTGCGCAGCCGCCCGGCGCCGGGCAGGCGGCCCAGCGCGGCGTCGGCGGCGGCGAAGCAGGTGAGGGTGGCGCGGCGCAGCTCGGGATCGGCGACCGCCAGGGTGGCGGCCCGGCGCCAGACCTCGCTGCGGGGCGCTCGCGGACCGTCGGCCCCCTGCTTCCGGTCGGTGGAGTCCAGTGGCTCCAGAGCGGCCAGTGCGGTGTCGGCGGCCAGCGGGTCGTCCAGGAGCGAGGTCACCAGCGCGGCGACCACCATCCAGCCGTCCCCGGGCTGGGCGTCGATCATCCGCAGCTCCAGGTGGCCGCGCGGGCGCACCGGTGGGAAGAGGGTGGTGCGGTGGTAGTCCAGATCGGCCAGCGTGGGCGGGCGTTCGCCCGCGCCGCGGATCCAGTCACGGAAGGTCAGTCCGGGAGGGGCGGTCCACGGCAGGCCCTCCGGTCGTTGCACGCACAGCACTTCGGCGTCCAGCACGTACTGGGCCCAGGCCTCGCGCGGGTCGCCGTGGTCCGGCTCCGGGGCCAGGGTGCGGGTCGGGTCCATCCGGGACCAGACGGTCTGCCGGGTCGACCGGTGGCCGGTCGGCCTGCCGTCCAGCAGCGGGGAGTTGGCGAAGGCGGCGACCAGCACCGGGCCCAGCCGGTGGACCAGCTGCCAGCGGCGGTCCACCGCGTGCGGGCCCTCCGCGTCGCCGGCGTCCAGGCACACCTGCACGGATGCGGTGCCCGTCATCATGATCCGGCCCCAGGGCCCGGCGGAGTCGAAGAAGCGCTCCATCGCCAGGTAGCGGGGGTGGTCCAGCACCATCCGCCGGGGCCTGGCCAGCGGGTCCGTCCCGGTGCCGGTGAGGCGCAGGCCCTGCGCCGCGAAGGCGGCGCGCAGGGCGGTCAGGTCGCGTCGGGTGTCGTCGACGCAGGCCACGAGGCCGGTGGCGGGCGGGGAGCTGAGCTCGACCTGTCCGCCGGGTTCGAGCGTGAGGCGCGAACCGGAGGGGAGCGAGGTGCCGTCGGCGCCGCCGAGAGGCAGCGACTCCAGTGCGGCGTGGAGCAGTTCCGGCCGGACGGGCCGGGTCGGACATCGATCGTCATGGACGAACCACTCCACCTCGACGCCGACCAGTCGGGGCGGTCCGATCTTGAAGCAGACGCCCGACACGTGGCTGCGCGCCCCCGATTCGGTCAACGGGGTCACCCCCGGTGGGGGTGCTGGTGCGCTCTGCCGGTCGGGCGGAGTGGTGTGGGATATCGGTATCACCGGACTCACCATCCTCGGGATCACGATTGCGGCCCGGTCTACCCTGCCCAGTCTGCTACGGAGCATGCGGGGGCGCTGCGCAAATATCGTGTGAACGTTCGTTTCTGCAGGTCAGGGGCGTGGCGAACGGGTGAGGCGGGGGTTCGGGGAGGGTCTGCGCGCGGTGTGGATCCGGCGTGCACCCGGCGTGCTTGTCCGGGGCACATGCCGTGGTCACCGGCGCGTCGTCGGTGGCTGTCCCCATCCGGGGTCGAGCCGCTCCAGCCGCGCCAGGACGGTGTCCAGCGCCGAGCCCGGCAGGGCGTAGTTCAACCGCAGCGAACCGTGACCGCCGGGGCCGAACTCGGAGCCGTCGGAGGACTCCAGGCCGCAGCGCTCCAGCAGCGCCTGCCGGGCGGAGGCGGGCGGCAGGCCGAGGGCGGCGGCGTCCAGCCAGAGCAGGTAGGAGGCCCGCGGGGCCGAACGGACGGCGGGCCCGAGCCGGTCGGTGAGCCGGGTGCGGGCGGCGACCAGGTGGGCGAGCAGCGCGTCCAGCCACGGGCCGCCCTCGCGCAGCGCCGCCTGCTGCACGGTCTGCTCCAGCAGGCCGCCCTCCCACAGGCCGTAGCCGGCCAGGGCGTCGGTGAACCGGGTGCGCCGGGCCGGGTCCGGGACGAGCGCCCAACTACTCGGGAGGCCGGAGCAGTTGAAGGTCTTGCCGACCGAGTTGAGGGTCACGACGCGGTGCCGGTCCTCCGGGGAGGCGGTCGTGACGGCCACCGAGTGCCTGAAACCCGGGTGGGTGAGGTCGCCGTGCACCTCGTCCGAGACCAGCAACGCGCCGCTGTCCGCCGCCCAGCCGGCCAGGCCGCGGACGAAGCCGCTCGGCCACACCATGCCCGACGGGTTGTGCGGGCTGCTCAGCAGCACGGCGGCGGCGGGGCGGGGGAACGGGCCGCGCGGCATCCGGTACCCGCCCGGGCCGAGGTGCAGCGGCAGTTCCCGGTACGGGAGGCCGGCGGCGCGGCAGAGCTGGGCGAAGCCGCCCCACTCGGGGGTCGGGAAGAGGACGGGCGGCTGCGGCCGACCGGTGTCCGCCCGTACGGTCTCCAGCAGGATGCGCAGGGCGGTGCGCGGGCCGCAGGGCAGCAGCAGGACCCAGTCCGGATCCACCTCGACGCCGTGCCGGGCGCGGTACCAGTCGGCCACCAGCGCGCGGCCGGCCGGGTCGCACACCGTGTACCCGTACGCGCGGTGGTCGGCGCGCCGCCGCAGGGCCTCGGCCACGGCGGGCGGGCCGGGGAGGTCCATGTCGGCGAGGCCCATCGGGATCACCCCGGGGGCTCCGCCCGTGCGGGCCCACTTGCTGCTGCCGGTGCCGGCGCGGCTGAACGGGGACGTGAAGTCGAAGCCGTCGGCGCCGGTGGGAGCCGGAACGGCGGCGGGGCCGGGAGGTGGGGCGGGCGTGGCGGTCATGGGCGGGCCTCCGGTGCGTGGGGACGCTCCGGCCACGCTAGCCCCGGCGGGGAACGCGCGTCCCACGCTTTGGGCACCGGTGGGCGGAACACCGGGCGGCCCGTAGGCTGCCCCGCGGCTCGCGGCCGGTCGGACGCGCGGCCACACACAACGGGGACGTACGGGACGTACGGGTTGTACGGGACGTGACGGGGACGTGCGGGGACGCACGGGCTGCCGCGGCGACGTACGGGGAGAGGGGCGGCAAGGATGGCGGCGACGGCGCAGGGGACGGTCGAGGAGCAGGACGGGCAGGCCGAGGAGTTCACCCTGTTCGTGGCGCGGCGGGTGGAGCCGGGCTACGAGGAGGCCTTCGAGCTGTGGGCGAAGAACATCCTCGCCGCCGCCACGGAACACGCCGGCAACCTCGGCACCGGGCTGCTGCGCCCCTCCGGCCCGGGCGAGCCCTGGCACCTCCTGCTGCACTTCCGGGACGCCGAGGCGTTCCGTTCCTGGCAGACCTCCCCGGTCCGGGCGGCCTGCTTCGCCGCAGCCGACGGCCACCACCACGAGGTGCACCGGCACGAGATCCACGGGATGGAGGGCTGGTTCGCCACCACTCCGGGGGCCGCGCAGCGCCGGCCGCCGGTGCGCTGGAAGATGGCGGTGGCCTCCACGGTCGCCATCGCGCCCCTGGTCGTGGTCTCCGCGATCGTGATCGGGCCGCACCTGACGGGCCTGCCGGTGACCGTCCGGCCGCTGGTCACCGCACCGCTGATCAGCGCGCTGATGACGTACGCGGCACTGCCGGTGGTGACGCGGGCGCTGCGGCGGTGGCTGTTCCCGGGGGCGAAGGGATGAGGGTGAGGGGCCACGGCGCCCGGGCGGCCGCGAACAGCCGACAGCTGACAGACGACAGCGAACAGATATCAGCGAACAGATGACAGATGACAGCGAACAGATAACAGATTTCGAAATCTGTCAGCTGTCATCCGTCCGCTGAAAGTCGTCCGCCGTCGCCCGTTCGCCGTGCCCCGCCTTCCGGCCCACTCGCCAGGTACGCCGCCAGACCACGCCGCCCCCGGCGCATCATCACCGCGTGGTTGGCCCGGAACACCGGGTGCAGCGGCAGGGCGAGCCGGCGCAGCAGCGCCTTCCGGGGCCGGGTGTCCTGCTCGCACAGCACCCGACTGCCGGCCCCGCCAACGCTGCCGCTCCCGCCCGCGCCTTCCGCCCGCACCGTGAAGCGCAGCCACCCGACGAGGTCGCCCCGCATCTCCGCCTCCAGGACTCCGGCGGCCGGGTCGCGCCGTCGTCTCTCCAGGCCGATCACCAGCCGGTACGGCAGCAGGGCGCGCACCACCACCTCCCCGGAGTCCTCCCCGGTCGGCCTGGCCTCCCGGACCTCGGGCCACCACAGCGGGTAGCTCCGTACGTCCTCCAGCGCGGCGAACACCGCGGGCGTCGGCGCCGCGAATCGCCACACGCCCCGGAACCGGTAGTGGTTGGGATCCACGAGGCCACCCTAGCCCCGCGCCACCTCGCCCGACCCGGCCCGGACGCGCCCGCCCCGCCGCACCCCGTCGCATCCGCCCCCGTCCGCCCCGCCGCTACCGCGGCTCGGCCAGCGCGAACGCGGTGTTGACCAGCGCCACATGGCTGAACGCCTGCGGTGTGTTGCCGAGTTGACGCCCGGCGTACGGGTCCCACTCCTCGGAGAGCAGCCCGACGTCGTTGGCGAGCCCGACCACCCGCGCGAACAGCGTCCGCGCCTCGTCCGTGCGCCCCGTCGCGGCGAGCGCGTCGGCGAGCCAGAACGAGCAGGCCAGGAAGGCGCCTTCGCCGCCCGGCAGCCCGTCGCCGTGCGGCCCGGCGCGGTAGCGGCGCACCAGTCCGCCGTGGTCGAGCCCGTCCCGGACGGCGTCCACGGTGCGCACCACCCGGGGGTCGTCCGGCGGCAGGAAGCCGCTCTTGACCACGAACAGCGTGGCCGCGTCCAGCCCCCGTCCCCCGTAGTGCTGGACGAACACGCCGAGCCGACGGTCGTAGCCGTTCGCGCAGACGTCGGCGTGGACGGTGTCGCGCAGCGCCCGCCAGCGGTCGACCGGCGCGGGCAGCCCGGTGGCCTCGGCGAGCCGGACGGCGCGGTCGGCGGCCACCCAGCACATCACCTTGGAGTGGACGAAGTGCCGCCGCCCGCCGCGCACCTCCCACAGCCCTTCGTCCGGCTCGCGCCAGTGCCGTTCGAGGTGGTCCATCAGCGAGCGCAGCAGTGTCCAGACGTGCCGCTCCATCGGCAGCCCGGCCAGCAGGGCGAGGTGGAGGGTGTCCACCACCTCGCCGTAGACGTCGAGTTGGAGCTGGTTGACGGCGGCGTTGCCGAACCGGACCGGCCGTGAGCCCTCGTACCCGGGCAGCCAGTCGGCGGTGGTCTCGCCGAGCACCCGCTCCCCGGCGACCCCGTACACGGCCTGGACGTGCCGGGGGCCGCCGGCGATGGCCCGCAGCAGCCAGCGGCGCCAGGCGGCGGCCTCCTCCCGGAACCCGCCGCGCAGCAGGGCGGAGAGCGTCATCGACGAGTCGCGCAGCCAGCAGAACCGGTAGTCCCAGTTGCGCAGGCCGCCGATCCGCTCCGGCAGGGAGGAGGTGGCGGCCGCCACGATCCCGCCGGTGGGGGCGTAGGCGAGGGCTTTGAGGGTGAGCAGCGAGCGCAGTACGGCCGGCCGCCATTCGCCCTGGTACCGGCAGCCGGACGCCCAGTGCTGCCAGCGGTCGAGGGTGGCGAGCAGCGCCTGCTCGGGGTCGGTGCGCGGGGCGGAGGCCAGGTGCGAGGGCTGCCAGGTGAGGACGAAGGGCACGCGGAGCCCGGCGGTGACGGTGAACTCCGAGACGGTGACGCCGTCCAGCCCGTAGGTGTGGACGCCCGCGGGCACCCGGAGCCAGGCGGAGTCCGGCCCGGCGACGGCGACCCGGTGGTGCTCGGTGCGCCGGACCCACGGGTCGATCCGCCCGTAGTTGAAGCGCAGCCGCAGGGTGCCGCGCATCGGGACGGTGCCGTCCAGGCCCTCGACGATCCGGATCAGCTGGGGGTCGCGTTGCCGGCCCTGGCCGCGCTGCGGCATGAAGTCCGTGATCCGCACCCGCCCGTCGGGGGCCTGCCACTCGCTCTCCAGTACCAGGCTGTCGCCCCGGTAGCGGCGGGCGTGGCACTCGGCGGCGCCGGCCGGGGCCAGCCGCCAGGCGCCGTGGCGCTGGTCGCCGAGCAGCCCGGCGAAGCAGCTGGGGGAGTCGAAGCGGGGCAGGCAGAGCCAGTCGACCGATCCGTCCCGGCCCACCAGGGCGGCGGTCTGCAGGTCGCCGATGAGGGCGTAGTCCTCGATGGCTAAGGTCATCAAGCTCATTGTGGGACGCGCCCGCGCCCGCGGCACCGCAGGAATGCCCGTGCCCGCGGCACCGCAGGAACGCCGGTGCCCCCGGCGCGGCAGGAGCGCCCCGGCCTGCCGGAGGCGCCACGCCGACGCGACACGCCCGGCCGGTACACCGCGGGGCGCCACGCCCCGGCACGCCCTGCGGCCCGCCCGGACCGGCCGTACGGTCCGTCGGCCGCCAGGAGCCCGGCACTCCGCTTGCACCCGTTCGGGGTGCGGAGGAGGATCTTCTGTGCTTGTAGTCTCAGCTGTCACAGGAGTGCCCTCGCGGCACTGCCTCCCCGTTGACCGGAGTGAAGGAGTCACAGGCATGCGGCGACCGAGCTGGGTACCGGAGGGTACGGACCTGGACAAACCGAACGCCGCTCGGGTCTACGACTACTACCTCGGGGGCTCGCACAACTTCGAGGTCGACCGGGAGATGGCCCGCAAGGCGATGGACCTGTGGCCGGAGCTGCCGCAGATCATGCGCTCCAACCGCGCCTTCCTGCGCCGCGCGGTGACCTTCCTCGCGGAGCAGGGCATCACCCGTTTCCTGGACATCGGCTCCGGCATCCCGACCTTCGGCGCGGTGCACGAGATCGCCCGCGCGATCCGCCCCGAGGCGGAGGTCGTCTACGTCGACCGCGACCCGGTCGCCGTCGCGCACAGCCGCCTGCTGCTGGAGGGGGACGGGGCCTGCGCCGTCGTCCAGGCCGACCTGCGTGACGTCGACGATCTGCTGGCCCGCCCCGAGGTGGCCGGGCTGCTGGCCGAGGGCGAGCCGGTGGGCGTGCTGCTGGTGGCCGTGGCGCACTTCGTCAGCGACGCCGAGGACCCGTGGAAGCTGATCGGCGCGATCCGCGACGTGCTGCCGCCCGGCAGCGCCCTGGTCCTCTCGCACGCCTCGTTGGAGGGCCGCCCGGACCAGGCGGAGGACCACCAGAAGCTCTACCGGATGACGCCGACCCCGCTGACCATGCGCACCCGCGAGCAGATCACCTCGATGTTCGACGGCTTCGAGCTGGTCGAGCCGGGCGTGGTCTACCTGCCGCAGTGGCGCCCGGACCAGCCGGAGTCGGTCGGCGAGCACCCCGAGCGGATGACCGGGGTGGCGGGCGTGGGGTTCCGCCCTTGAGTGGAGGCAGCGAGCGGGAGACCGACGGCCGGGCGGCGCACCGGGCGGCGGCCGTACGGTGCTGCGCGGTGACCAGGGGCAGGACCGGAGCCGGGATCGGAGCCGGGACCGGAGCCGGGCCCCGCCCGCCGCACGCGGGGCCCACGAGGTCCGCCGGACCGACAGGGGCACGGACATGACCGGGACCCCCGTCGGCAGTGCCGAGCGGTTCCACGAGGAGTGGTCCCGGCTGCTCTCCGCCGACCACGGCATCGTCGTCCACCCCGGCCTGCTCAACCGCCTGGTGGCCCGCACCGCCGCCCTGCTGCACCGCGCCCAGGAGGAAGCGCCGTTCGAGCCGCAGCTGGCCGCGCAGGCCGGCGCCGAGCTGGTCGACGCGCACTTCACCGACCCGGTGCTGCTGGCCCGGGCGGTCGAGCTGCTCCAGGCCCAGTCGCTCACCGACGACCGCGGCCCCGCCCTGACCGGCGCGTTCGCCTCCGGCTGGGCCGCCGCCCTGCGGGAGCGCACGCTGCGCGAGCAGGAGGCGATCCGCACCGCCGCGGACGCCGCCCGCAAGGAGGCCGAGCGGGCGCTGCGCGCCTCCGAGGCCCGGTTCCGCGCGCTGTTCGAGAGCGCCGCGATCGGCATCGGCATCGGCGACACCGACGGCAACATCCTGGCCGTCAACAGGGCCCTGCAGGAGCTGTTCGGCGCGGGGCCCGCGGACATGGTCGGCCGCCGGGTCGGCGACCTGGTGCACCCCGAGGACACCCCGGGCGTCTGGGAGGCGTACGAGGAGCTGATCAGCGGCAAGCGCGAGTACTTCCAGTTCGACAAGCCGTACTACCGCCAGGACGGCGAGGTGGTCTGGACCCACCTGACCGTCTCGCTGATCCGCGACGACGACGGCACCCCGCAGTACCAGGTGGCGATGCTGGAGGACGTCACCGACCGCTACCGGCTCCAGGAGCGGCTGCGCCACCAGGCCACCCACGACCCGCTGACCGGCCTGCCCAACCGGGCGGCCTTCTTCGAGCGGCTGGAGAAGCTGTTCGAGGACCCGGAGCCGGGCGCCCGCTTCGGCCTCTGCTACGTCGACCTCGACGGCTTCAAGGTGGTCAACGACAGCCTCGGCCACGACATGGGCGACCAGCTGCTGTCCGCCGTCGCCGCCCGGCTGAAGGCCGCCCTCACCCCGCTGGGGCACCTGGTGGCCCGGCTCGGCGGCGACGAGTTCGTCGTCCTGCTGGAGAAGTGCCGGGGCGAGAAGGAGGCGGTGGCCGCGGCGAAGACCGTCCTGGCGGCGCTGGCCGGGCCGGTGCTGATCGGCGACCACAAGCTCGCCGTGGGCGCCAGCGTCGGCGTGCTGGAGCGGCGGGTGTCCACCACCACCCCGGGCGCCGCCGTCCGGGCCGCCGACCTCACGCTGTACCGCGCCAAGGAGGCCGGCCGCGGCCGCTGGACGCTGTTCGACCCCAAGGAGAACGCCCGCGCGGTCAGCCGCTACGCGGTGTCGGTGCGGATGCCCGCGGCCCTCGACCGCGGCGAGTTCTTCATCGACTACCAGCCGCTCTACCGGCTGGCGGACGGCCGACTGGCTGCCGTGGAGGCGCTGGTGCGCTGGCGTCACCCGCAGCTGGGCGTGCTCGGCCCGGACGAGTTCGTCACCACCGCCGAGGAGACCGGCCTGATCATGCCGCTCGGCCGCTGGGTGCTGGAGCAGGCGTGCGGTCAGGCCGCGGACTGGATCAAGCGGTTCGGTGACGACGCGCCGCAGCTCAACGTCAACCTGGCGGTCCGTCAGGCCCGCAACGCCGCACTGGTCAACGACCTCGCCCGGATCCTGGACGGCACCGGACTCGACCCGGCCCGGCTGCAGTTGGAGATCACCGAGTCGACGGTGGTCGGGCCCGAGGACGAGGCGCTGCGCAGTCTGCACGGTCTGGTCGACCTCGGGGTGTCGCTGGCCGTGGACGACTTCGGCACCGGCTGGTCCAACCTCGCCTACCTGCGCGACCTTCCGGTCTCCGGGCTGAAGATCGCCGGGTCCTTCGTCGGTGACCTGCACGAGCCGGGGAAGGACGAGTCCACCGGGTGGCGGATCGTCAGCGGTCTGGTGTCGATGGCGCACGCGCTCGGACTGAACGTCACCGCCGAGGGCGTGGAGACCGCCAAGGACGCCGAACGGCTGCGGACCATGGGCTGCGACTGGGCGCAGGGCTGGCACTTCGGCCGCCCGGTGCGGCCGTCCGAGATCGCCCGCCGGATCGTGGAGGAGCCGAAGGGCCGTCCTGTCGAGAGCTGAGCCGTCCGCGGGTCGGGGCGGGGCGGGGTTCCCGGGCAGGCCCGGTTCAGCCAACTATCACTGAACGTCACCAAAAGTTGCTGTAAAAGCGGGCAAAACACCCTTGACGTGACTGTCCGTACTGGACGAGGATGGGGTCTGGCCCCCACCCGCAGGGGTGGGAGGACATAGGCCAGTTCGTACGATCGGCGCCTCCGGGCGCCGGGAGCGCGACGGCGGTGCGCACCCCCTTCGGCCGCCCCAGTGCTCTCCGCATCGTATCGGCAGCTCCGGGGCCCTTCCCCGGGCTTCCCCGCAGGGCTCGACCCGCGCGTATCCGCCCGCGTGGTCGCCCGTTCGCCATAATCCAGGCCCGCGCCCCGCCGGCGCCCGCCCACCGCCTCCCCCCGAGAGGCCGCTCCATGAGCATCACCATGCCCCCTGACGCAGACTCCCGCCGTGCCCGGAGTTCCGGCTCCTCGCCGGCGCAGGCCGGACCGGGCCGCCGAGCGCCCGACACCGCGTCCGACGGGTCGCCCACCGCCGCGGCGGACGCATCCGCCGACGGTTCGCCCGGCCACTCACCCGAGGCCGCCCCCTCCGCAGCGCTCCTCGCCCCACCGGCTGCTTCAGCCGCTCCGGTCGCCCCGACGGCCCTGACCGCCCCGACGACCCCCGCCACCACCCCCTCGGCCCCCGCCGCCCCCTCGGCCTCCGACCGGGCCGTGCCGGACCACCCGAACCGGCGCGCCGAGGACCGCGGCGGACGCCGCCGCACCGACCGGCCGATGCGCCGCTCCGGCGACGGCGTCGTCCCCACCCACACGGTCAGCCTGGTGATCCCGGCCCACAACGAGGCCCGCAACATCCCCTGGGTGTTCGAACAGATCCCCCGCTGCGTGGACGAGGTCATCCTGGTCGACGGCGCGTCCAGCGACGCCACCGTCCCGATGGCCCGGTACTGCCTGCCGACGGTGCGCAGCGTGCAGCAGCGCGGCCGCGGCAAGGGCGACGCGCTGCGCACCGGGTTCGCCGCCGCCGGCGGCGAGTACATCGTCATGATGGACGCCGACGGCTCCATGTGGCCCGGCGAGATCCCGCACTTCCTGCACTTCCTGGACAACGGGTTCGACTTCGTCAAGGGCTCGCGCTGCATCGCCGGCGGCGGCTCGCTCGACTTCACCCGGGTCCGCTCGCTCGGCAACCGCGCCCTGCTCGCCGTCGTGAACCGGCTCTACGGCGCGCGCCTCACCGACCTGTGCTACGGCTACTGCGCCTTCCGCCGTTCCTTCCTGGACGCGCTCGACCTGCGGTCCACCGGCTTCGAGATCGAGGCCGAGATGGTCGCGCACGCGCTGCGCTCCGGGCTGCGGATCGCCGAAGTGCCGAGCCTGGAACTCCCCCGCCGCAGCGGTCGCTCGCACCTGCACGCCGTCTCCGACGGCCGCCGGGTGCTGAGGACCCTGATCGCCGAGCGCCCCGGTGCCCGGTCCTCGGCGGACGCCCCCGCGGGGGAGCGCTGATGAATGGCACCGACCGGCGCGCCGCAGCCGCCTGCCCGCGCCCCGCCGCTCGTGACTCGCTCCACACCCCCGTCCGTGTCGTCGACCTTGACCTGGACGAACCGAGCGGGCTGCGCTCGCCCGGAGGTCTCGGTGCCGCCGCCCCGGACGGACGCGTGTTGGCGTTGGTGCGGCTGCACGGACACCCGCTCGGTCTGGTCACGGCCACCGGGGCAGCAGGCCACAGCGCCGCGCTGCGTCGGGCGCTGGTCGACGCCGCTCACCGGGAACTGCGAGTTCCCTCCCTGTCCACCGCGACACCCGCGGCGCGCCCTGGTCGGGTAGGCCGCGCCCGGGTGCCCGCGGACCCGGTCACGGTCAGCGTGATCGTCGCGACTCACAACCGGGCGGACCTCCTGCGATCGTGCCTCGACTCCCTGCTGCGGAACGGCTATCCGCGGTTCGAGGTCATCGTCGTGGACAACGCCCCCGCCGACGACACCGCCGAACGACTGATCCGCGACCGGTACCGGGGCCGGGTCCGCTACCTGCGCGAGCCGGTGGCGGGCCTGGCCCGGGCCCACAACACCGGGCTCGCCGCCGCCCGCGGCGAGATCGCCGCCTTCACCGACGACGACACCCTCGTCGACCCGGGCTGGATCGCCGCCCTCGCCCAGACCTTCGCCGAGGACCGGCGGATCGGCTGCGTCACCGGCCTGATCCTGCCCGCCGAGCTCGACACCCCCGCCCAGGCCGCCCTGGAGTGCCACGGCGGCTTCGCCAAGGGCTTCGCCGCCCGCACCTGGACCCTCGCCGACGGGCCCGCCGACCCGCTCTTCCCGTTCGCGGCGGGCCGCTTCGGCTCCGGCGCCAACATGGCCTTCCGCACCGCCCGGCTGCGCGCCCTCGGTGGCTTCGACCCCGCCACCGGCACCGGCACCCCGGCCCGCGGCGGCGACGACCTGCTCTCGTTCTTCCGCATCCTGGTAGCCGGCCACGCCATCGCCTACGCGCCGGACGCCATCGTCTGGCACCGCCACCGGCGGACCATGGACGCCGTCCCCGCCCAGGCCTTCGGCTACGGCGCCGGCTTCGGCGCCTACCTCGCGGCCGCCCTGCACCACGAACCCGCCATGCTGCCCGCCCTGTTGCGCCGCCTTCCCAGCGGCCTCCGGTACGCGGTCCGCCGCGCACGCACCCGGCCGGACCCGGGCGCGGTGGACCGCCGGCCCGGCAGGCGCCTGGCCCGGCTCGAACTCCAGGGCCTGGTCTACGGACCGCTCGGCTACGCGCGCAGCCTGCGCCGGCACCGGGCCTCGGTCGGGACGGCGGGGTGAACCCGCCGTGTCCGCGCGCGCCGTGCCCGCCGCCGTGCCCGCCACCGTTCCCACCGGGGGCCGGGCCGCCTGCTCCTGCCCGCTGCCGCTGCCCTGCGAGTGCTCGTACGTCGGCCTGCTGCGGGCCCGGGTGCGCGCCCTGACGGCGGGTGAACCGCTGCTGCGCAACGGGCACGTGCTGACGGCCAGTTCGCTCCTCACCGCGGCCTTCGGCGCGGTCTTCTGGATGCTCGCCACCCGCTGGTACGGTTCGGAGTTCGTCGGCCTCAGCTACGCGGTGCTCACAGCGGTGGTGCTGATCTCCGAGGTCGGCCAGCTCGACCTCGCCGACGTCCTGATCCGGTTCCTGCCCGCGGTCGGCCGGGGCGCGCGGAGCCTGCTGATCCGCTGCTACCTGATCGCCACGGCCGCCGCCCTGCTGGTCGGCGGCCTCTTCCTCGTCCTCGTCCCGGCGATCGCACCGGACCTCGACTTCCTGCGCAGCCCACCCGTCGCCGTCGCGTTCCTGGCCATGACCGCGGGCTACACGCTCTTCGCCCTCCAGGACGGCGCGCTGACCGGGCTGCGCCGCCCGGGCTGGGTGCTCGGCGAGAACGCCCTGTTCGCCGTGGTCAAGATCGTGCTGCTGGCCGTCCTGGCGGGCTGGGCGCTGCGGGCCGGGATCCTGGTGTCCTGGGCCGGTGCCCTGCTGGCCGCCCTGCTCACCGCCAACGTCCTGCTCTTCCGCCGGATCCTGCCCGCCCGCGCCTCCGACCGGACCGCCGCCCGCGCCTCCGCCCGCGCCTCCGACCGGACCGCCGCCCGCGCCTCCGCCCGGACCGCCGCCCGCGCCGCCGACGGCGCAGCCGGTCGGGAGGGCGCGACGGCGGCCCCGCGGCTGGCCCGCTACGCGACCGCGGACTACCTGGGCGCCCTGCTGCGGCTGACCGCCGCGACCGTCGTCCCGCTGGTCGTGCTGGACACCCTCGGGCCGGATCAGATCGCCTACTACTCGCTCGCCTGGGTGATCGCGTACACCTTCTACCTCGTCGCCCTCAACCTGGGCAGTTCGCTCATCGTCGAGACTGCCGGGGCACCCGGCCGGCTCGGTGAGCACGGTCGCCGCGTGCTGCGGCACGCCGGTGTCCTGGTGACGGCCGGGGTGCTGGTCACGGTGGTGGCCGCGCCGTGGGTGCTGTCCCTGTTCGGGGCCGAGTACGCCGAGCACGGCACCGCCCTGCTGCGCCTGCTGGCCCTGTCCGCCCTGCCGCACCTGGTGCTCAGCATCGCGGTCGACGCCGCCAGGGCCCGCCGACGGCTGGTCCCGATCGTCGCCCTGCAGGGGGTCTACTGCGTCCTCGTCCTCGGCCTGACGGTCTGGCTGCTGCCGCCGTTCGGCCTCGTCGGGGTCGGCCTGGCCTGGCTGATCGCCGCCACCGTCCTCGCCGTCCCGCTGCTGTGCACCCTGCCGCGGTGGCTCCCGGCCGGCGACACCACGGCGGCTGAGACCCCGACAACCGCGGCTCCGGCGGACGGAGTTCGCACAACCGAGCGCTCGACGGCCGGGCGCTCGACGGCCGCGGTCCCGACGACCACGGTCCTGACGACCGGGCTCCCGCCGACCGCGGACCCGACAACCGAACGGAGGCGGCCGTGAACACCCCGGGCCTTTCCGTCATCGTCTGCGCCTACACGCTCGACCGCTGGGACGACCTGTGCGAGGCGATCGGCTCCCTGCACGCCCAGCGGCAACCGCCCGAGGAGATCCTGCTGGTCGTCGACCACTGCCCGGCCCTCGGCCGCCGGGCCGAGGCGGCGTTCGACGGCGTGCGCGTCCTCGCCAACCGGGAGCGGCAGGGCCTGTCCGGCGCCCGCAACACCGGCGTGGGTGCCGCCCGTCACGAGGTGGTCGCCTTCCTCGACGACGACGCGGCCGCCGAGCCCGACTGGACGGTCCGCCTCCTCGCGCCCTACCGGGACCCGGAGGTGTACGGCGTCGGCGGACTGGTGGTCGCCCGCTGGGAGGACGGCAGCCGGCCGGACTGGTTCCCGCCCGAGTTCGACTGGGTGGTCGGCTGCTCGTACCGCGGGCTGCCCGTCCACCGCAGCGCCGTACGGAACTTCATCGGCGCGAACATGTCCTTCCGCCGCGCCGAGGTGCTCGCCGTCGGAGGCTTCCGCACCGACCTCGGCCGCGTCGGCACCCGGCCGCTCGGCTGCGAGGAGACCGAGTTCTGCCTCCGCGTCGCCGAGCGCCACCCCGGGGCGCTGCTGCTCCACGAGCCGGCCGCCGTCGTCCACCACCACGTGCCGCCCGGCCGGGCCTGCTTCTCCTACTTCCGCTCCCGCTGCTTCGCCGAGGGCTGGTCCAAGGCCGCCGTGGCGCGCCACCGCGGGGCCGACGCCGCGCTCTCCAGCGAACGGCGCTACCTGCGCTCGACCGTCCCGCGGGCGTTCGGCGGCTGTCTGCGCCCCGGTGGCGGCGGGCCGCGGCGCGCGGGGGCGCTGGCCGCCGGCGTGGCGCTCACCGTGGCCGGGTATGCGCTCGGCCGCGCGCGGGCGTTCGTCGCGCCCCGGGCCGCGCGGGAGCCGTCCGCCGAGCCGTCCGCCGAGTCGTCCGCCGAGCCGGACGGCGCCTCCGTCGTGCCCGCCGCCTCGGCCGCGTCCGCCACGTCCGCCGCCTCCGCCGCACGGGGCCGGCCGGGAGGTGTGCGGTGACACCGGTCGTTCCGGTGCTCCTCTACCACTCGGTCTCCGACGACCCGCCCGAGTGGATCGCCCCGTTCGCCGTCACACCACGGGTGTTCGGCGAACAGCTCGACCGGCTCGCCGACGCCGGCCGGCTGGTGGTCCCGCTCCACCGACTGGTCACCGCCCTGCGGGGCGGTCCGCCCATGCCCGACCACTGCGCGGTGCTCACCTTCGACGACGGCTTCGCCGACTTCTACTGGACCGTCGCGCCCCTCCTCGCCGAACGCGACCTGCCCGCCACCGTCTTCGTCACGACCGGTGCCCTGCACACCCCGGGCCACCCCGCCGAGGGCAGTCTGCTGCCGCCCGCCGAGATGCTCAGCTGGCGCCAGCTCCTCAACCTCGACGCGCTCGGCGTCGAGATCGGCGGACACTCCCGCACCCACCCCCAGCTCGACACCCTCTCCCGGCGACGGCTGAACGACGAGGTGAGCGGCTGCAAGGGCCGGTTGGAGGACCTGCTGGGCCACTCCGTCGACTCCTTCGCCTACCCGCACGGCTACTCCAGCCCGGCCGTGCGCCGCTGCGTCCAGGAAGCCGGCTGGACCAGCGCCTGCGCCGTCGCCGACGCCTTCAGCTCCACGGCCGACGAGCCGCTGCGGATCGCCCGGCTGATGGTGCGCCGGGACACCCCGCGACAGCTGTTCGGCCAGTGGGTCGAGGGCACCGGCGCACCCGTCTCCCCGTTCCCCGAACGCCTGCGCACCAAGGGTTGGCGCGCCTACCGGAGGCTGCGGTCCGGCCTCGGCAGCCCGGTCGGCGGGCCGCCGGGGTCGTCACCGGCCGCGCCCTGAGCCGCGCCGCGAACCGTGTCCCGAACCCTGCCCCGAACCGGTTCCTGAGCAGGGGACTGCCGGGGTCAGTGCTGCCAGACCCGCACCCAGTCCACCGTCATGCGGGCCGTGTCGACGCTCTGCGGCGGTGAACTCGGGTACCCGACCGCCAGATTGAGCAGCACCTCCATCGCCGTGTGCGGGATCTTCTCCGGGTCCGTCACCTGGTAGCGCTGCACGCCGTCGACGTACCAGGTGAGGGAGTCGCTCTCCCAGTCGACCGCGAACACGTGGTAGCCGGCCGGGAAGTCCTGCGGGCCGTAGCGCTCCCACTGGTCCTTGTCCTCGCCGTTCGGACCGGTGTAGTGCACGGTCATCTGGACGTACTGGGTGGTGGAGATGAACTCGGCGACGTCGAGCTCCGGCGGTGTGGTGCGGGACTCGGGCAGGAGCCAGAACGCGGGGAACATGCCGGCCTCGGGCGGGATGCGCACCGCGGCGGCGAAGTACCCGTAGGTGAAGGTGTGGCGCGGCTGCGCGTTCCAGGAGTCCCGGCCGGTGGAGACCATGCCGGAGGTCCACGGGTAGGTCGTGCCGTCGCTGCCCTCGGTGGCCGACCGCTTCGCGGTCAGGGTCAGGTCGCCGCCGCCCACCGTCACCTGCTGCGGGCGGTACCACTCCAGCTCGTGGTTGCCGGCGTTGGTGCAGCCGTCCTGGTTCCAGTCGTAGCAGGTGGTCCAGTTCGAGCGGTTGAGCCGGTCGCCGTCGAACCCGTCCTGGAAGGCCAGGTGCCAGGAGCCGGGGGCCGCCGGGTCGGCCGGGGCCCGGCCGGGGGCACTCGTCCCGCCCGCGGCCCCGCCGGAGTCCCCGGCGGCGGACGGCGAGGAGGAGGCGCCGCCGCCCGCGCAGGCGGCGACCAGCAGCAGCCCCGCCGTTCCGGCCCCGGCCGCCGCGGCCCGCCGTCGGCGCCGCTCACCGCGCCCGCGGTCGCGGTCGTGCGCCCGGTGCTCGTTCCCGTGGCCGTCCTGGTGGTCGCCCCGGTGGCCGTCCCGGCTGCCGCCCCGGTGGCGTCCGCCCGTCCGGCCACCGTCCCGCCGCCCGGCCCGTGGTGGGCCGCCCGGGGGCCGCCGTCGGCGGGGGAAGCACTGCGGCAGCGCCAGCAGGGTGGTGGCACCGGCCACGGCGGCCAGTGCCCAGCCGCTGATGAAGCCGCCGGTCAGGTAGAAGGCCACGATGATCAGGGTGTCGATGGCCAGGCTGAGGGCCACCACCATCACCCAGGACTCCAGCCGCCCCATCGGCGCGCCGGCGGCGGCCAGCCGTGGCCGGGCCGAGCGCACCGCCGCCAGGCCCGGGCAGCAGAGCAGGAACACGCCGGACACGGCCACCCGGACGGGGTTCGCGTCGGCCAGCGTGTAGACGGCGAGGGTCAGCCAGCCGGAGGCGGCCAGCGCCCAGCCGAGCCGGACGTCGTTCGCGGACGGGCCGCCGTCCCCGGCCGGAGCGCCGTCCCGGAACGGGCCGTCGTCCACCGAGGGGTCGTCCACCGAGGGGTCGTCCTTCGCGGAGTCCACGGAGTCCGTGGAACCCGTGGAACCGGTTGAACCCGTGGAGTCCACGGAGGCCTCGCCGCGCACCGACGGGCCGCCGTTCACGGACGGATCGTTGTTCACGGGCCGCCTCCCTGCCGGAGGAAGGGCTGCAACGGCGCCAGGGCGGCCGGCGGGGCGGCCTCGGGCACCTGGCCGGGCAGCGGGTTGGGGACGAAGCGGTAGACCACGGCGTCGTCGTTGCTGTAGACGAGCTCGAAGCCGGGGGCGCGGGCGACCGCCTCGGAGAGCTTGTCCACCGTGTCGGCCGGCAGCACGCCGGTCACCGAGGTCTCGGCGGCCTGGGCCCGGCTCAGGATCAGGTACGCGGGCACGCCCGGGTGGGTGAACCCGACCGCCGCCTCCAGCCCGCCGAGCGGGTCCTGCGTCAACAGCTTCCGGGTCGGCTCGCTCGTCTCGGCCAGCCGCACCTGGGGGTGGTCCTCGTAGTGGTCGTAGATCCCGGGCACGCTCCCGGTGACGGACACCACCACCGAGTACGGTGGCGCCGCCGCGAACAGCTGCTGGGTCGCGGTGACCTCCGCGGTGGTGTAGCGGTTCATCCGCTCCTTGCTGTCGTAGCCGAAGAAGAGCCCGCCCAGCACGGCCAGCAGCAGGACCAGCGCGCAGGCCGAGCGCAGCCGTGGCCGCGGTGTCGGCCGCAGCACGAGGGCGGCCACCAGGAACGCCGCGGCGGGCAGCATGAACAGGTAGGTGCGGAAGAGCATCTCGCCGCCGTAGCTGTTGGCCGCCAGCAGTGGCACCGGGGCCAGCAGGAGGTACGGCAGCGGGGTGCGCCGGACCCATGGACGGCGCACGAGGGCGATCACCGCCAGCAGGACCACCGCCGCCGTCAGCCCGCGGTCGATCCAGTCGACCATCACCTGGTCCGCGGAGGCGGTCCCGAGGTTGGCGAACCCGGAGGTGACGTTGGAGTCCGGCGTGGCGAGCGCCTTGACGAACTGACCGAAGTTGGCCGCCAGGTACGGGCGTGCCACCGTGGCGTCCCACACCGCCGTCATCACGACCGCGGCCAGCAGCGGGGGCAGGACCACCCGGCGGTTGCGGCGCGGCAGCGCCAGCGCGGCCAGCGAGCTGATCAGCATCAGCGGGGTGAGCTGGTGCGAGCAGACGATCGCGGCCTCCAGCACCAGGACCATCGGGAGCCGCAGCCCCCACGCCGGGGCCCGTGCGCCGCCGGCCCGCGCCCCGCTCGCCGTCACGGCCCCCGCCGCCGCGGCACCCACCGCGCCGACCCCCGCTGCGCCGTTCGCCGCCCGGGGCGCGGCGGAGCGGTGCGCCCCGCCCGGCGGAGCCTCACCCGGCGGCGACCGGCCGGGTGCGCGGGGGACGCTCCGGTCGGGCAGCCGGCGCACCACGACGGCGATCACGGTGACGTACAGCACCAGGGCGAACGCCTGCGGGGAGAAGTAGTCCTGGCCGACCCAGGAGCAGGAGAAGTAGATCCAGACCGCCCCCCACACCACCGTCCGGTCCGAGCTGATCGCCCGGTAGAGCAGCAGCAGCGGGGCGAGCAGCAGCGCGTTGAACAGGGGCGGCCCCCAGCTCGCGTACCCGAGCGCGGAGTGCAGTCCGGTGACCCTCAGCAGCAGGCCGTTGAGGACGAAGAAGCCGGGCCACTGGTTGTAGGGGTCGAGCAGGGCGGCGTGCGGGACGGCCCCGCCGTGGCGGAGCATCGCGTCGATCACCGCCACGTGCTTCCAGGCCCAGGAGTACCGCAGGTTGGCGTAGAGCAGGGTCGGCGTGGCGTGGACGACCGCGATCAGGGCGAGGACGTAGGCGGCCAGCCACCACTGGCGGAGGCTGCGGTCCCGCAGGGCGAGCACGAAGCCCGCGGTCAGCAGGCCCGCCGCGACCCAGTACAGGACGGGGAGCACCTGCAACAGGCCGAGGTCGCCCATCCGGTCCAGGTCGACGTGCCGCAGCGCCAGCAGCCAGAGCAGCAGGGACACCGGCAGCAGCAGGCGTGCCGTCAGCGCGGGCAGGCGCAGGGACCGCCGGGGGCGGTCGCGCGTCGTCCCGGTGGGCGGTTGCGGCCTCGGCGCCGACAACGGCGTCACGGCCGGGTCGCCGGCCATGTGGCTGCCTCCTCCAGGAGCGGGGTCACGTTGCGGGTCACCCACCAGTGGCTGCGTGCGTAGCGCGGGGACTTGGTCACGTTGGACACGATGTGCCAGAGCCAGGTCAGCAGCGGTAGCACGGCGCCGTCCGGTGGCCCGGCCGGGCCGTCCCGGCGCAGGTCCACCAGGTCGGTGCGGGTGCCGTCGATCAGGGCGAGGTCCGGGCCGGGCAGGGCGCCGCGGCGCACCATCTCCCGGACGGCGGTGCCGAGCTGGCGGCCCTCGCGGCGGCAGGTCAGGGCGATGACGAAGGTGTACGCGTCGATGGCGCAGGGGCCGTCGGGCCGGGCGCCGCCCCAGTCGATCACGCCGGTGACCCGGCCGGAGCGTTCGTCGAGCAGGACGTTGCCGGCGTGGAAGTCGCCGTGGGTCCAGGCGACGGTGGTCTCGGCACCGGCCAGTCCGGCGCGCAGCCGGGCCCGTACGCCGGCCAGCCCGGCGGCTCCGGTCCCGCTGCGGCACCAGGGGATGCCGGCCCGGATCGTGGCCAGCGGCTCGTCGACCCAGTCCGCCAGCCGTCCGGTGGCGGCCTCGGTGCGCCCGGTGGCCCGGTGCAGTCCGGCGATGGCCGTGAGCGCGTGCTCGGCGACCGCGGTGTCCGTGCCGAGGCCGTCCCGGAGCAGCCGGTCGGCGGTGGTCCCGGGCAGCCAGCTCTCGGTGATCAGCGGCAGCGGTCCGGTCAGCCGACGGCGGCCGGGGGCGGGGACGAGGGCGCGCCAGGCGCCGAGCCGGTCGTCGGCGGCCAGGGCCTGCAGCACCCGCCACTCGTGGTCGAGGGAGGTGACGGCGGGGTCGTTGCGGGCGTGCTTGACCGCCAGCCGCTCCTGGCCCGGGGTCTGCAGCGAGAGCACCAGGACGTCGGTCAGCCCGGGGGCCACCGGCCGCAGGGCGCCGGGGTCGTCCAGTCCCAGCCGGCGGGCGATCCGGCGGGCCTTCAGCCGGTCGGCGGGGCCGTAGACCAGCGGTGGGCGGCGCAGCGGCAGCAGCGCCCGGGGGGAGAACGGCAGCCGCGAGGCGCCGCCGTCCCGGTCCGGCCGGCCGTGCGGCAGCCGGGGGGAGTACTGGGGGAGCAGGACGTGGTGGCGGCTCATCTGCCCGGGCCCCGGTGGGTCGGTGAGGTCGCCGCGGTGCGCGCGGCCTGGGCGGCGAGCCGGGCCAGGCGCAGCGGCGCGCCCGTCCGGCCGGCTTCCGGGACGGCCAGGACGGCCAGCAGCGCGCGGGCGTCGGCGGGCGGCCGCGGGGCCCGGCAGCGCGGGCAGCCGCCGGGGCGGTGGCCGATCAGCCGGCCCACGGCGTCGGTGAGCCCGGCCTGGAAGGCGTGGCGGGTCACCGGGACGCCGGCCGCCCGGACCGGCGGTTCCGCGTTCGCGGGGGCGGCGGCGAGCGAGGCCCAGCCGAGCAGTTCCACGTCGGCGATGCCGTCGCCGACGGCCAGCGCGGGCGGTCCGTCGGCCCCGAGGCGGGTCAGCAGGGCGCGGGCTCCGGCGAGCTTGCCGGTGCCGCGCGGGACGAAGTCGGTCTGGGCCCGGCCCGGGACGGTCGTGAAGAGTTCGCCGATCGGCGCCTCGTCGAGGAGGGCGGCGACGGCCTCCGGTGGCAGGGCGTGCCGTCGGCCGTCCTGCGGCGCGCGGACCGAGGCCCGCACGCACCAGCGGGCGAGCGGATCGGTGACGGCGGGCGGGTCCAGCGAGCCCAGGCGTTCGGGCAGCCCGCCGTCGCCGGCGAGGCGGCGCCCGTCGTCGAGCAGGACCTCGGCGCCGCCGGTCGCCGCGTCGACCAGGACGGCCCCGTACTCGGCGACCCCGCCGGCCAGCCGGTAGGCGGCGCAGCGGTCGGCGACCTCGGGGGCGGAGCGTCCGGTGGCGATCACCGTGCGGTAGCCGTGGGCGCGCAGGGCGCGCAGGGCCAGCGCGCCGGCGGGGGAGGAGACCGGGAAGCCGAGGACGTCGTACTCCAGGACGCCGTCCACGTCGAGGACGCAGCACGGGCCCCGGGGCTCCTCGTCCAGGTCCGCGAGGTAGACGTCGGCGAGGAAGCGCTGCACCGCCCGGGCCTGGGCCCGCCGGGCGTCGGCGCGGGTGCGTTCGGAGGGGGTCAGCCCGTCCTGGACGGCGGCGTGCCGGGCCTGGACGAGCCTCAGCAGGCACCACCGGGCGGCGGAGACCTCCTCGCCGGTGGCCCGCCGGTACGCGGCGAGCAGTTCGGCGTCCCCGTCCGCCCGCGGGCGGTCCGGCCCGTCGGGCCGCTCGGCCGCGCCGGCGAGGTCGTAGGCGGCGTCGTAGCTGGCCAGGTTGAGGTGGCCGAAGGCGCCGTCGGCGTAGCCGGTCTTGTACCAGCCGCCGGCGCCGTCGGCGGTCCAGCGGTGACGCGCGGTCAGGCCGTCGGTCACGCAGGGGCGGTCGGAGGCCAGCAGGGTGCGGGTCAGCGGGTCGAGCAGGGTCGGGCGCAGCACGGTGTGCAGGCGCCCGAAGGCGGGTGCGAGCTGGCGGGCGGCGGCCTCCCAGACGGGGTCGCGGCCGGCCAGCCGCAGGCTCCGGTCGGCGGGGACGGCCAGCAGGCGCCGGCGGGCGGCCACGTACCGGGCGACCTCGGCGGGCGGGACGCTCCGGCCGGTCGGCGGGCCGTCCGGCGGTTCCTGCGCCGGGTCCTCCGTCGGCCGGGTCGGAGGCAGGGCCCGGAGCAGCACCCCGTCGGCGAAGCCGAGTTGCCGTGGGACCAGCCCGCTGAGCAGCCCGGCGACGGTCGGTGCGTACGCCCCGAAGTAGCCGACGCCGGTCCACTCGGCGAGCAGTGGCAGGCTCTCCACCGCGCCGTCCGGGCCGGCCGTACGGGCCGCGCAGGTGACCGCCAGGTGCGCGCGGCGGGAGAGCGGCCCCTGCGGGCCGACCGACAGGTCCAGCAGCCGTCGTCCGGGCGGCAGCAGGGCGGGCAGCAGGGAAGCCAGCGCCCGGGGGGAGAGCAGCGTCCGGACGTGCCAGTCACGGCCCGGCAGGGTCACGCACGGCAGGCCGCGCAGGGCGGGCGGCAGGGCGCCCGCGTCGTCGAGGGTGGCGAGCACCGGCACGACCGCCGCCGGGTCGAAACCGTCGTGGACGGCCAGCGCGGCGAGATTCGCCAGGGAGCCGCCGGTCACCGGCGGGTCGTCGACCAGCAGCACCAGGGCGCCCCGGCGCCGGAGCTCGCGCACCGCCGCCGGCCGCCCCGGCAGCAGCGCCGCACCGGGCCGGGTGGTGCCGACCGTCACCGCCCGGTGGCCGAGCCGGCGCAGTTGGGCCGCGAGCAGCGGGGCGAGGTAGCTGCCGGAGGTGCGCACGCCCAGGACCAGCACCGGGCGGTGACGGTCCGGGTGGCGGGCGTGGACCAGCCGGGCCAGCGCGACGCAGTCCTGCGGGTGCTGGTCGAAGCTGCGGAAGCAGGCCGGTGGGCGCTGCACCGCGTCGGAGAACAGCCGCCGGGCTCCCGGCAGCCGGGCCAACTCGTCCACGGCGGCCCGCAGTTCGGCGCGCAGTTCGGCGCACAGGGCGGCGTCCCGGTCGGCGTCCGGATCGTTCGTGTCCGGGTGCATCGCCGGGCTCGCCGGGCCTGCCGTTCCCGGGTCGTCCGCCACCGGGGCGTCCCGGAGCGCCCGCAGCGCGAGACGGTCACGCAGCGCAGCCATCCGCCGGCACCACGCGTGCAACCGGTGGGCCGGCGGCACGGCCAGCCACAGCCCGGTCGCGGTCCGCAGCCCGGCCCGGGCCGCCCCGACCACTGCGGGCGGACCGCCCTTCGCCAGGTGCTCCACCAGCCGGCGGGGCCGCCACGCGGTGCCCTGCAGCACGTCCTCGACCACCTGGACCAGCCCGGCGCTCAGCAGGAAGGCGTCCAGCCACTGTCCACCGGCGGCGCGTCCGAGCAGGCGGTCGGTCAGTTCCGGCACGGCGAGGTGCAGGTCCACCGGTGCTCGCGCACCGTCGGCCGCTGCGGTCTGCGCATCGTTCATTCGTGGACTCCCGTGAGCTCCCGAAGGAGGGGACAGCGCCCGCGGAGCCGTGCAGCCGCTGTGCCTCCCCACTCTAGGCATCCGGCGTCCCGCCTGCTCCTCCAGCCGCTCGCGGGGCGCGCGGCGGCGCGTGGTGCAGCGGGAGTCGCGTGCCGTGGACGGGCCGTGCCCGCCCCGGGCCGCCGTCGCGCCGACCGTCCGCGGGTACGGGGCCGGACCCGCGTCGGCGACCGTCGGCGCGGCGTCCGCGGGGACCGGCACGGGCATCGGGCGTCTCCTCCTCGAACCCCCCGTTCCGTCCAGGGTGCACCGGCCCGGCCCGGAACGACAGCCCGGATCCGTGGCCGTGCGGCCGCGCTGCGTGCCCGACCGCCACCGCCCGGCGCGGCCCCCGACCGCGCCGGGCGTGGAGGGGCCCGTGGTCGCCGGGCAAGTAACAGCTTGGCCACGGGCCGGTCGGGAACCGGTCGAAGTCGGCAACCTCCGGCCGGTGACTGCGAGATGATGACGCGTCAAGATGTCGGCTGGAAGGGGAGCTGCAGGATGGCCGACGGTGCGCCGACGGGATCGGGACCGCGCACACGGGTGGACCGGAGGCCCTGGGGGCACCCCGAGGACGACCCGGCAGCCGGCCCGCCCTCGCGGCTCAAGCGGTTCCGCGCCCACCCGGAGGCGCCGACCAGGGTCGTTCCGCCCCGCGGTACCCACCCGGAGGCGCCGACCAGGGTGGTCCCGCCCCGCGGTACCCACCCGGAGGCGCCGACCAGGGTGGTCCCGCCCCGCGGTACCCACCCGGAGGCGCCGACCAGGGTGGTCCCGCCCCGCGACGCCGACCCGCGGACCGTCCTGCGGCGGCCGGCGCCCGCCCGCGGCGGCCACTTCGGTGGCGCCTTCCCCGCGGCCCTGCTGAACCGCTACGAGCCGTACGAGGTCGCCGGCTCCGGCACCGAGGGCACCGTCTGGCACGTCCGGCGCACGGACGGCGGCGGGGACGCCGCGGTCAAGGTGGCCCGGGCGGGCCAGGCCATGGACGTCGAACTGCTGCGGCACCTGCGCACCCCGGCCTACCGGCGGCACGTTCCCGGGATCATCGACTTCGGGCAGGTCGAGCACGCCGGCGTGGAGTGCGCCTGGGTGGCCATGGAGTACCTGCCGGTCACCCTCGCCGACCACATCGCCGCCCTGCACGACAAGGGCCGGCACACCGATCCGCGGGAGACCGACCGGATCATCCGCGAACTCGTCGCCATGCTCGACTTCTGGCAGCGGCGGATCGAGCGCAACCCGGTGGACTTCAAGCCCTCCAACATCCTGGTGCGCCCCGGCGGCGGCCCCGGGGAGTTCGTGATCGCGGACTTCGGGGGCGTCGCCCGCCTCACCGCCAGCCGCAGCTTCTCACCCGAGATGCAGGTGACCATCGCCTACATGGCCCCCGAGCAGCTCGCCGGGGCCAACCACCCGGCCGGGCCGTGGTGGGGCCTGGGCAACGTGCTGTACGAGCTGTTCTCCGGCCGCCCGCACTACCTGGACGCGGACGGTCTGCTGGTCAGCGACGAGGTGCTGCAGTACGACCTGGTCTTCGGGGAGGAGGCGGACCTCTCGGGCGTCACCGACCCGCGCCGGCTGATGCTGCTCCAGGGCCTGCTGACCAGGAACCCGGCCCACCGCTGGAAGGCCCAGCAGGTCACCGGCTGGCTGGAGGGGGCCAGCCCCGCGGTCGTGCGCCCGCAGGGCGCCTCCGCGGGAGGTGCGGGCGGCCACACCCACCGGCCGGTCACCTTCCTGGGGGAGCCGTACCACGCCCCGTCCGTGCTGGCCTGGAGCATGCTGAACCGTTCCGCGGAGGCGGCGGAGTGGCTCGTCGACGGCGGAGCGCAGCACCTGCTGGACTGGCTGCGCGACGAGGTCAGGGACACCCTGTTCGACCTGCAGTACCTGCGGGCGGTCGACAGCGCCAGGGGCGCCCGGCGGGCCGACGCGGCCGCACTCGCCGTCCTCGCCTTCGGCGCCGCGTTCGCGCCCTCGGCCACCCCGGTCTACCGCGAGCGCCCGGTCGACGCGGCCGGCCTCACCCGGATCGCCGCCGGGCCGGACACCGTCGCCTTCGTCGACGACCTGCTCGCCGGCTCGGTCTCGACCGTCGCCGCCCGCTACGACTGCGACCACCCGGAGTGCCACGGCGAGCACTGCGGGCGGCTGATCGCGCTCGCCCGGGTGCCGCAGGTCGTCGCGGACACCGACCGGGCCGCCCGGGAGCTCGGCGGCGGCCGGCGCACCGGGGACGGCCTGAGCGCCGAGGAACGGGCCGAGGCCTACCGGCTGGCGGTCTGGCTGACCGTCCAGCCCGAGGAGCACGCCCGGCTGCTGGGCCGGCTGTCCCCGCTGCCCACCGCGCTGCACCGGCTGCCGCTGCCCGCGCGGGTGTCGGCCGTCCTCGCCGTGGTGGCCGCGGTCGTGGTGGACGTCGTGCTCGCCGCCTGGGCCAGGACCCCGACCGGCCGCGGGACGGCGGACGGGGTGCGGCGCCGCTGGTCCGCGCTGCGCCGCCGCGCGGTGCGCGCCGACCCCGGGACGGTGGCCGGTTGCGCGGTCCTGGTCGCCGCCGAGGCGCTGCGGGCCAGGGCGGCCGGCGGCACGCAGGAGGCGCCCGGGCGGGTGCCGGACGGCCGGGAACCGGTCGCGCGGCGGCTGTGGGCCCACCTCGTCCCCCGGGCCCGGATCTGGTGGGGCAACGCCCGGATCGCCGTGCCGCGCCAGGCGGCCGCGGCCCTGCTGGTGTGCACGGCCCTGGCGCTGCTGCTCTGGGCCGGCGCGCTCGCCCGGACCAGCGTCGATGCCGGCAACGGCCTCGCGATCCTGCCGAACGGCCCGTTCGGCCACCGGCTGCGCACGGCCGGCGAACTGGCGGCCCGGTCGGTGGCGCCGCAGCTGGGTGCGGCCCTGGCGGCCGCGCTCGTCCTGGCGGTGTTCCCCGCCCGGGTCGGCCGCGGGACGCTGGCCCTGGCCGCGGCGGGGGCCGCGGCGATCGGGTACCTGCGGCTCGGGCCACCGATGACGGTGCTCAAGCCGCCGCCCGCCGTCGTCGACCGGGTGGTGATGTTCGAGGGCGGCATGGGCAGTTGGGCCGGGGTGGCGGCGGCCGTCGGGGTCGTCCTGGCCGTGGTGCTGACCGAGCGCGCCGCCCGGCTGTCGATCGCGGCGTCCGAGGCCCGGCGGCGGACGGCCGAGCAGTGGCGGCGCCTGGCGCGGGCCTCGGCCGGCGGCGGGGCCGGGGCCGGTACGAGGGGCGGCGGCGGGGCTGCCGGCGGGACCGGCCGGACCGCGACCGGCCGAACGGCGACCGGCCGGACCGCGACAGGCGGGAGCGGGAGCCGGGCCGGGGCACGCCGGACCGCCGCTGCGCCCGCCGCGCGGGACTGGAGCCCGGGCAGCGCCGGTGCGCGGGAGCGCGCCCGCTTCGTGCTCGGCAGCACCTTCGTCCTGGTCGTCCTGCTGTGGGCCACCGTCGAGGTACGGCTGGCCGCGACTGGGCACCACCCGACCCCGGCGTCCTGGGGCACCGGCCAGGTCGGCGCCGACTACCAGGCCGGTTTCACCCTGCTGCTGGCCGCCGTGTCGGTCGCCGGCACGCTGGCCGGGCCGCGCACCGCGCGCCGGCTGTTCGCACTCTGGCTGCTCGGCACGGTGGTGCTCGGCGCCCTGCCGCCGCCGCTCGGCCCGATGGAGGCGCTGCGCATCCCGGTGGCCGGCCCGGTCTACCGCGGCATCGCCGGGCTCTGGGGCCACAGCGCCTTCTGGGCGGCCGTCCTGATCGCCCTTCCCCTGGTGTGCCTCGGCATCCAGCGCACCGTGCTGCGCGCCGGCCGCTGAGCGGCACGGAACGGGGACGGGGTCGGGGTCGGGGCCTCGTACGGGGCCCGGTACGGGGTCGGGCTCGGGGTCCGGTACGGGGCCGGGCTCGGGGTCCGGGGTCCGGGGTGTGGTGCGGCCGCTCCCCGGCCCGTCACCGCGGCGGGGTGGGCAGCCACCAGGAGCGGCGCCAGAGCAGCACGGCCGCCACCAGGGTCTGGCCGATCAGCCACGCCGCGCCCGCGCCGGTGATGCCCAGCACCGGCAGCAGCAGCGCGGTCAGCGCCAGCACGACGACCGCGAGCGCCGCCAGCACGCCCACCACCACGCCCATCCGGCGCCGGGCCCGGGAGAGCGCCACGACGGTGGTGTTGAGCAGGTTCGGCAGTGCGGACAGGGCGAGCAGCCACAGGGCGACCGTGCCGTGGCTGGCGTACTCGCGGCCGAACACGCGCAGCGCCCACGGGGCGACCGCGATCAGCACCACGACCGCCGCCACCAGCACCCGGCCGGAGTGCCGCAGCACCCGTCGGTAGTCGTCGAGCCGGGTGATGTCCCGGGCGGACTCCACCACCAGCGAGTAGCCCATGTTGGAGCTGAAGCAGTAGAGCGCGAACGGCACCATCCAGGCCAGCGAGAAGTACGCGCTGTCGGCGGCACCGAGGCGGTTGAGCACCATCACGGGGGGCAGGTTCACCGCCGCCAGCCAGCACATCGCGCCCAGGTAGTCCGCGGCGATGTAGCCGAAGGTCGGGGCCGAGGTGTCCGCGCGGGCCTTGGGCGGGGTGCGTTCGTGCCGGGGTACGGCGCGGCCGAAGACGAAGGTGTTCGTCACCAGGAGGGCGAACGCGAGCCCGACCATCCAGGAGAGCAGGATCCCGTTCTGCGCGCCGACGACGGCGAACAGGCCCAGCAGCCCGATCTTCTCGACCGAGAACAGCCCGTTCTCCAGCGCCACCCAGTCCGGCCGTCGGAGGCCGGTGAGGACGCCGTCCTGCAGGTTGAAGATGGCGTAGCCGGCGGTGGCCACGACGAAGGCCAGGCCCAGGCCCCAGGTGTGCAGGAAACCGAGCCCCGGTGAGACCACGGGGATCAGCAGCACCAGCCCGGCGGCGAACACCAGGGTGACCGCCGCGGCCGTGAGGTAGGCCAGTCCCACCAGCCGCCCGGTGCGCTTCCCGGCGGAGGGCACGAAACGCACCATGGCGTTGGCGAGGTTCAGTTGGCCGATCCCGCCGAGGAACATCATCGCGGAGACGGCGGCGACGTTCCGGCCGACGGTGGCGGGGCTGTACCAGTGGGCGGACAGCGCCCAGTAGAGGGCGCCGAAGAAGGAGGTCAGGAGCGAACTGAGGGTCAGCACGTGCGCGTTGCGCAGCAGCGGGTCGTAGCCCTTGGCGGAGCCGAGGAGAGCCCTGCCCCGGGTCCGCACCGACCGGAGGACGGCGGCGGACGGGCCGGCTCCGTTGCTCACCACCAGCAGCTCCCGTCGTCGGCCCACCCCGGTCCGGACGCGGCCCGCAGCCGGTACGGGCCGGCGTGCCCATTTTATGACCCGACCCCCGCTCGCTGCCCGGCCACGGCGACGCCCCCCCGTCGGACGGGCGGGTGCCCGCGGGCGAACCTAGCCTGGGAACCGGGGTCCCGCCGGATCGGCCGGACGGGAACCGGGCCCCCGCCGGATCGGCCGGAGAGGAGTCGGCGCGCCATGCCCAGGACGCTTCCCGCCGGTGTCGAGGTGACCAGTCCGGCGCCGCGCGAGGTGTGGTGGGAGCTGATCGCGCGCGACGCCGAAGCGCTGGTGACGCAGACGCCGACCTGGCTGGACTGCCTGTGCGAGGCCTGGCCGTGGGAGGACGCGAGCCGACTGTACCGGTTCGTCGACGGCCGGCGGCTCCTCGTGCCGCTGGTCCGGCACCGGCGCCGGCCGATGCGGCTGCTGACCGAGGAGTCCTGGCCCGGGTGGGGTGTCGGCGGCGCCGTCGTGCCGGACGGCGCACCGGACGCGGGGGAGGCCCGGCTCGTCCTCGCCGACCTCGCGGACCGGCCCGCCCTGCGGGTGGCGGTGCGGTTCGGCCCCGGCTCCGCAGCGGTCTGGAACGAGGTCGTGCCGGGGGCCTTCGCGGCGGTCGACCGCACGACCTACCTGCTCGACCTCGACGGCGGGTGGGAGGAGGTCTGGTCCCACCGCTTCCACCAGCAGGTGCGCCGGGGCGTACGGCGGGCCGAACGCGAGGACGTCGAGGTGGAGGTGGACCGGAGCGGCCGGCTGGTGCCGCAGTTCCGGCGCCTCTACGAGGAGTCGGTCGTCCGCTGGGCCGAGCAGCAGAACGAGCCGCTCGCCCTGGCCCGGTGGCGCCGGCGGCGGGAGGAACCGCCGCGGCTCCTGGAGGCGGTCGCGGAGCGGTTCGGCTCCTCCTGCGCGATCTGGCTGGCCAGGTGTGGCGGGCGGCCGGCCGCCGCGATCGTCGTGCTGCGGCACGGCACCCACACCAAGTACTGGCGCGGGGCCATGGACCGGAGCCTGGCGCATCCGGTCCACGCCAACCACCTGTTGCACCGGCTGGCGATCGAGGACGCGTGCGCGGCCGGGAGCCGCCGCTACGACATGGGTGATGCCAGGCCCGAGTCCTCGCTGGCCCACTTCAAGCAGAGCTTCGGCGCGCGGCCGGCGGCGTCCCCGGCGTACTACCGCGAGCGGCTGCCGCTGACGGCGCTGGACCGGCGGCTGCGCGGGGCGGTCAAACGGGTCATCGGGTTCCGGGACGCCTGACCCTGCGACGGGCCTGACGGTCTGACGGCCGGACGGGGTCCGACGGGCCTGACGGCGTCCGGCGGGTGCGACCGCGGGCCGGCCGGGCCGGCTCAGCCGACCAGCCGGGAGAGCTCGATCGAGTGCCCCGTCCGCTCCACCTTCGCCGTCAGGTACCGCACGTTGCTGGCCGAGAGGTGCACGCCCGTCGGCACCCGGTGCCGCACGGAGATGCCGAGGCCGGCCAACTGCGCGGCCTTGTCCGGGTTGTTGCTCAGCAGGTCGATGCCGGTGGCGTCGAGCGCGGCGAGCATCTGGGCGGCGGCGGTGTAGTCCCGGCCGTCCTCGGGCAGGCCGAGCGCGGTGTTGGCGTCGTACGTGTCCAACCCGGAGTCCTGCAGGGCGTACGCGTCGAGCTTGTTGTACAGCCCGATGCCCCGGCCCTCCTGGCGCAGGTAGAGCAGGTACCCGCCGGCCTCGTTGATCCGCTCCACCGACTCGCGCAGCTGCGGCCCGCAGTCGCAGCGCTCGGAGCCGAAGACGTCGCCGGTCAGGCACTCGGAGTGCAGCCGGACCAGCGGCGTCCCGCCCTCGGGGACCGTGCCGAGGGCGAGCGCCAGGTGCTCGGCGCCGTCGGCGAGGCCGTGGAAGGTGAAGACCTCCGCCTCGGCGCGGTAGCCGTCGGGGAAGGTCAGCGGGATGCGCACGCGCGAGCGCACCGTGGCGGGGCCGGGTTGAGGCATGGGCGGGCCTTCGTCGATCGGGGGCGGACCGGGTTCGGTCGGGATCCGGGATGGATCGGATGTCGACCGTACTCGGTTGTTCCAATTTGAACAACTGGCGGAAGGTGCGGGGCACGACTGCGGAGGCGCACAACACCCCGCCCGCCTCGCGTGTTCCCGCGCGGCCGCCGTCCGGTGTTCCAACATGTGGAAGGGAGGCGGCCCGGGGTGTCGACACTGCGAGACTTCCTCCCGTTTCCTGGGCACGGGAACGCACCCGCGCACGACCACCGACGACAACGGAAGGTCCTGATCAGATGCCCATGAGCCGCCCCGACTCCACCACCGGCACCACCGCCACCGGTACCACCGCCGCCACCGCCATCACCACCGACACTGCGACCCGGCTCCGCTTCGACGCCGAGCAGCGCGCGGTCGAGGCCCTCTACGCGGACGTGGTCCGCCGCAACAAGGGGGAGACGGAGTTCCACCAGGCCGTCCACGAGGTGCTGGAGACCCTGGCCCCGGTGCTCGCCCACCGCCCCGAACTCCTCGACGCCCGGATCATCGAGCGGATCTGCGAGCCCGAGCGGCAGTTGATGTTCCGGGTGCCGTGGACGGACGACTCCGGCGACATCCACGTCAACCGCGGCTTCCGGGTGGAGTTCAGCAGCGCCCTCGGCCCGTACAAGGGCGGGCTGCGCTTCCACCCCTCGGTGAACCTCGGCATCGTCAAGTTCCTCGGCTTCGAGCAGATCTTCAAGAACGCGCTCACCGGGCTGTCGATCGGCGGCGGCAAGGGTGGCTCCGACTTCGACCCCAAGGGCCGTTCGGACGCCGAGATCATGAGGTTCTGTCAGTCCTTCATGACCGAGCTCCACCGCCACCTCGGCGAGCACACCGACGTGCCCGCCGGGGACATCGGCGTCGGCGGCCGCGAGATCGGCTACCTCTTCGGCCAGTACAAGCGGATCACCAACCGCTACGAGGCCGGCGTACTCACCGGCAAGGGGCTCGGCTGGGGCGGTGCGCAGGTCAGGACCGAGGCCACCGGCTACGGCTGCGTGCTGTTCACCGCCGAGATGCTGCACAGCCGCGGCGAGAGCCTGGACGGGCGCCGGGTGGTCGTCTCCGGCTCGGGCAACGTCGCGCTCTACGCGATCGAGAAGGCGCAGCAGCTCGGCGCCACGGTGCTGACGGCCTCCGACTCCTCCGGCTACGTGGTGGACGACAAGGGCATCGACCTCGGCCTGCTCAAGGAGGTCAAGGAGGTCCGGCGCGGCCGGGTCTCCGAGTACGCCGAACTGCGCGGCAGCCACGTGCGGTTCGTCGAGGGGCCGGGGGTGTGGAGCGTGCCCTGCGAGGTCGCGCTGCCCTGCGCCACCCAGAACGAACTGACCGAGGCCGACGCGCTCGCCCTGGTCCGCAACGGTGTGCTCGCCGTCGCCGAGGGCGCCAACATGCCCACCACCCCGGAGGCGGTCCGGGTGTTCCAGGAGGCCGGGGTGGCGTTCGGCCCGGGCAAGGCGGCGAACGCGGGCGGCGTCGCGACCAGCGCGCTGGAGATGCAGCAGAACGCGTCGCGCGACTCCTGGACCTTCCGGCACACCGAGGAGCGGCTGGCCGGGATCATGAAGCACATCCACGACTCCTGCTTCACCACCGCCGAGCGCTACGGCCGGCCCGGGGACTACGTGGTGGGCGCCAACATCGCGGGCTTCGAACTGGTCGCGGACGCGATGCTGGCCCAGGGCCTGGTCTGACCTGCGGCTCCCGCCGCCGACCCGGCGATCGGTACCCGACCGGAGCGGGCACCGATCGTCGGGTGCGGCAGGGTGGGTCCTTCCTACGGTGGTGATCACAAGGAAGGACGGGGTCGGAGTGCTGGAGCACCTGAACCGGGCGATGGAGCACATCGAACGGCACCTGGACGGCGAGGTCGACGCGGCCGAGCTGGCGAGGATCGCGATGACGTCGGAGTACCACTTCCGGCGGCTGTTCTCGATGCTCGCCGGGATGCCGCTGTCGGAGTACGTGCGGCGTCGGCGACTGACCGTCGCGGGGGCCGAAGTCCTCGGCGGCGAGCGGACGTTGCTCGACATCGCGGTCCGGTACGGATACACCTCGGGGGAGGCGTTCGCCCGGGCGTTCCGGGCGATGCACGGGGTCGGGCCGGGGGAGGCCCGGCGCGACGGTGCGGTGCTCACCTCCCAGCCCCGGATGTCCTTCCGACTCGTCGTGGAAGGAAGCAGCAGCATGGAATACCGGATCGTCGAGAAGCCGGACTTCCGGATCGTCGGCAGGAAGGCCCGGGTGCCCCTGGTCTGGCTGGGGGTCAACCCGCACATCGCCGAGTTCATCAAGGGGCTCGGCAAGGAGACCGTCGAGCGGATCACGGCCCTGAGCGGCAGGGACCCGGTCGGCATCGTGTCGGTGAGCGACGACTTCTCCCCGAACCGCGAGGAGGGTTCCGAACTCGACTACTGGCACGCGGTGGTGGCGCGTGAGGGCGCCGAGGTCCCGGAGGACATGGACGTCCTGGAGGTGCCGGCCGGCACCTGGGCCGTGTTCACCAACTCCGGGCCGTTCCCGCAGGCGCTGCAGGAGATGTGGGGGGACGTGGCCGCCCAGTGGTTCCCGTCCAACCCGTACGAGGCCCGGCGGGGCCCGGAGATCCTGCGGACCCGTTTCGTCCCCGGGTCGGACGACGCCGACTCGGAGCTCTGGATCCCGGTGGCGCGGGCTCCGCGGGGCTGACGACTGACAGCTGACAGATAACAGATGACAGCTGACAGATTTCGAAATCTGTCAGCTGTCATCTGTTATC
>NZ_JBEOUW010000062.1:0-46393 GCF_040303045.1 Kitasatospora sp. NPDC096140 | reverse complement strand
CCGCCCCGCCCCCCCCGCCCCCCCGGCCCCCCGCCCCCCCGGCCGGGGGGCCGCGCCCCCGCCCCCGGGGCCCCCCTGGCACGGGCCCCACCCGTACCCCGCGCACCCCGCCGCGGGGGCGCGGACCGCGGCCCCGGACCCACGGCGAGGGTCCGGGGCCGCGGCGCGCCCGGCCCGGCCGGCTCCCACCCCCGTGGGGAACCGGCCGGACGATCAGGAGGGCTCGGAGCGCTCCCGGGGTCAGTGGACGGCGGTCGGCTGCTCCCCGCTGCTCGCTCCGGCTCCGGGCCCATGTCCGTGTCCGGCCTCGCTCCGGGTCCGGGTCCGGGTGACGGCCGGGAGCGCGGCACCCGCGAGGGCGAACACGCCCGCCAGGACCGCCCAGCCGACCGCACCGTGGTCCACCACCGTCAGGCCGACCACCACCGGACCGAGCACGTGCGCCGCCGCCTGACCGCTCATGAAGACGCCCTGGTACTCACCGTGGGACCGCGGATCGGCCAGGTCCAGGCTCAGCGTCCAGCCGCCGGCCGAGGTGAGCAGCTCGCCGAGGCTGTGGACCAGGGCGCCGAGCAGGATCGCCGCCGTGGCGACCGCCGCCGGGCCGAGCTGCGCCGCCGCGTACAGCAGGCAGCCGACCGCCAGCAGCAGCGCACCCCGCAGACAGGCCCGCGCCGCCGACGGGACGTCCACGACGCCCCGGCTCGCCCGCACCTGGAACACCACCACCAGCAGGCAGTTGACCACGTTGACGGCGGCCACCACGGCCGCGGGCGCATCCGTCGCGAGGACGGTCCAGAGCGGAATCCCCACGCTGAGCAGCGCGAGCTGCAGCTCCAGGACGGCGTGCAGCGCGGCCACGAGCAGGTACCGGCGGTCGCGCAGGGCTGCGCCCCGGGTCCGCACCGGAGCGCCGGTGCCGGCATCCCGACCGTCCGTCACGTCGGCGACGGGCAGCCCCGCCAGGAGCACCGCGGCACCGAGGAAGCTGACCGCGTCCAGGACCATCACGGTCACGTAGCCCGTGTAGCTGTCCGCCTGCAGGGCCAGCGCCGCGCCGCCCGAGCCGACCACCAGACCGGCGTTCATCACCGACCGCAGCAGCGCCCGCGAGTGGACCTGCCGCTCCGCCGGGAGCACCCGGGCGATCAGCGCGCTGCGCACCGCCGCCGCGCCGCGCTCCAGCAGCGTCGCCACGCAGGCGAGCGCGACGAAGGCGGCGAAGGAGTGCACGAAGGCGTACCCGAGGACGGCGACGGCCTCCAGCGGCCCGACCACGAGCAGCAGCCGCTTGCTGCCGACCCGGTCGGCGAGCCGCCCTGCGGGCACCCCGGCGAACACCCCGCAGATGCCGGCCGCGGCGAGCCCGAGCGCCGTCCGGCCCGGGGTCAGGCCGACGGAACGGGTCAGGAACAGCACGCTGACCGTCACGAACAAACCGTTGCCGATGTTGGTCACCAGGCTCATCAGGGCGAGCCGGCGCACCAGCGGGTCATGACGGAGGAGGCGTCCGGAACTGGCCGGACGCACGGCGGTCGTAGTCATGGCAGAAGGAGACCGGGGTTCCCGAAGCCGCGGAACTCTTTTACCGTTGCGGTCAATGTTCGAGTTCCGCTTGGGCGTCGACGACCTCGCCGCCACCTGGTTCGGCTACTCCGCCCTGCAGGAGGCGGTGTTGAGCATGCGCGCCCGCCTCTGGCCGGGCCGCTACCCGGAGCAGCAGCCGTGGATCGCCGGCTGGCAGGAGCGCTACCAGACCCTGGACACCGCGCTGTTGGAGTCGATGATCGCGCCGGTCGGCTTCGTGCCCGACTTCCTCACGCCACGTCCGCTCGGCCCCCGCCCGGACTTCGCGACGGAGGTGGAGCGGCTGGCGGCCACGCCGGCCGAGGTGGTGCGGGCCGACGTGCTGGAGGCGTACCGGGGCGGCGGGAACCCGAGCCCGCTGCCGCCGGTGCTGACCGCGCTGATCGACGACCCGGCGGCCCTGGCCGCCCGGCTGGCCGAGGCGCTGGACGCGTACTGGACGCACTGCCTCGCCCCCGCCTGGTGGCCGCGCGCCCGGTCGGTGCTGGAGGCGGACATCGCCTACCGGGGGCGGATGCTCTCGGAGCGCGGGGCGGAGGGGCTGTTCGCGGACCTCGACGCCCGGCTGACCTGGCACGCCGGGGTGCTGCGCCTCGTCGACCCGCACCCGGCCGTGAAGGCGGTGGGCACCACGGTGGACGTCGCGGGGCGGGGGCTGGTGCTGATCCCCACGCTGTTCGGGCTCGGCGCGCAGACCGACGTCACCCAGGCGGGGCCGCCGCTGGTCTGCTACCCGGCCCGCGGCAAGGCGACGATGGCGGAGGGGCTGGGTGCGCAGCTGCCGTCGGCGCGGGCCGGCGCGGCGCTGGTGGGGCTCATCGGGGCGCCGCGGGCGCGGCTGCTGGTGATGCTGGAGACCCCGGCGAGCACGACGGAGCTGGCGCAGCGGCTCGGGGTCACCCCGGGCGCTGTCAGCCGCCACCTGGGCGCGCTCGCCGCGGCGGGGTTGCTGGACCGCACCCGGCACGGCCACCGCGTCCTGTACCGGCGCAGCCGGCTGGGCAACGCGCTGGTGGCGGGCGGGGACGGGTGAGGGGACGGGTGACAGGGGTGGGACCGGCGAACAGGATTCAGCTGACAACTTTCATCATCTGTCAGCTGTCATCTGTTATCCGTCGGTCGTCGGCTGAAGGTTGCCGGCCGCCGGCTGCTCCGCCTCCACCCCCCGCCCCGCCACCGTCAGGCCGAGCGCCCGATCGTCGCCAGGTAGGCGCGCCAGCCGCCGTGGTGGGTGATCTCGCGGTGGACCCCGCGCTCGACCTCCCCCCGGGCGAGCAGCATGGAGAAGCAGGCGGAGCCGTCCGCCAACGTGATGACGCCCAGCTCCAGTTCGCGCGGCTCGCCGGGCAGGATGACGTCCCGCAGCCGCTCCAGGCCGACGTCGTACAGCTCGCCCTCGATGGCGGTGTCGACGTTCGGGTCGGGCAGCAGCCCCGGGCAGACGTCCGTGCCGCCGCTGTGGTCGATGGAGAAGAAGCGGTAGCCGGGTGCGGTCCGTACGGGCCCGATCAGCGCGTCGGCGACCTTGGCGTGGAACGGGCCGCCGACCATCGCCTGGCCGTTGAAGAAGATGCGCGGCATGGGTGGACTCCTCGTGGGAAAGGCCGTTCCGTACGGCGACGAGAGGACAGGTGGATTCGTCGCCGTACGGAACGGAGTAACGGGCCGCCGGAGTGCTACAGCCTGGCAGGCGTCGGCGCCGGCAGCGGCGGACTACGTTGGTCTCAGCCCAGCAGGGGCAGCGCGGGGAGGGTCAGGAAGTCCGCGAACTCCTCGGCCAGGGCGACCTGTTCGAAGAGCTTGGCGGCCTCGCGCCAGCGGCCGGCGCTGTAGGCGTCCTCGCCCAGCTCGGCGAGGAGTTCGGCGAGCTCCGTGGCGACGAGCGCGCGGACCAGCTCGGCGGTGGCCTTCTCGCCGGTGTCGGACAGCACGACCCCGTTGTGGATCCACTGCCAGATCTGCGAGCGGGAGATCTCGGCGGTGGCGGCGTCCTCCATCATGTTGAAGATGGCGACCGCGCCCAGCCCGCGCAGCCAGGCCTCGATGTAGCGGATGCCGACCTGGACGGCGTTGTGCAGCCCCGCGTGGGTGCAGGTGCCGCCGGCGCCGGCGACGTCGAGCAGCTGGGCGGCGGTGACCGGCTCGGACGGGCCGGGGTCGTCCTTCTGGTTGGGCCGCTCGCCGAGGACCGCGTCGAAGGAGGCGCGGGCGACGGGCACCAGGTCGGGGTGGGCGACCCAGGAGCCGTCGAAGCCGTTGCCGGCCTCGCGGTCCTTGTCGGCCTTGACCTTCTCCAGTGCGGCCGCGTTGACCTCGGGGTCCTTGCGGCTGGGGATGAACGCGGCCATGCCGCCGATCGCGTGGGCGCCGCGCCGGTGGCAGGTCTGCACCAGCAGGCGGGTGTAGGCGGCCATGAACGGCGAGGCCATGGTGACGCTGTTGCGGTCCGGCAGGATGTAGTGCTCGCCGGCGTCGCGGAAGTTCTTGACGATCGAGAACAGGTAGTCCCAGCGCCCGGCGTTGAGGCCGGCCGCGTGCTCGCGCAGCTCGTAGAGGATCTCGTCCATCTCGAAGGCGGCGGTGATGGTCTCGATCAGGACGGTGGCGCGGATGGTGCCGTGCGGGATGCCGAGTTCGGCCTGGGCGTGGGTGAACACGTCGTTCCAGAGCCGGGCCTCCAGGTGGCTCTCGGTCTTCGGCAGGTAGAAGTACGGCCCGGAGTTGGGGTCGTCGGCGCCCTTGGCGAGCAGCCGGGCGGCGTTGTGGAAGAAGTACAGGCCGAAGTCGAGGAAGGCGCCGGCGACCGGGGTGCCGTCGACCAGCAGGTGGTTCTCGTCCAGGTGCCAGCCGCGCGGGCGGACCACGACGGTGGCGAGCTCGGCGGCGGGCTTGAGGGTGTAGGCCTTGCCGGCCGGGCTGGTGAAGTCGATCCGGCCCTCGTAGGCGTCGATCAGGTTGATCTGGCCGCTGACCACGTTCTCCCAGGTCGGGGAGGTGGCGTCCTCGAAGTCTGCGAGCCAGACCCGGGCCCCGGAGTTGAGGGCGTTGATGACCATCTTGCGGTCGGTCGGGCCGGTGATCTCGACCCGGCGGTCCCGGAGCGCGCGCGGCGCCTCGGCGACCTTCCAGTCCGCGGCCCGGATGTCGGCGGTTCCGGGGAGGAAGTCCAGCGTGCCGGCCGCCGCGATCTCGGCGCGTCGGGTCTTCCGCCTGGCCAGGAGTTCCTGCCGGCGGCCCTCGAAGGTGCGGTGGAGGCCGACGACGAAGGCCACGGCCTCCGGAGTGAGCACCTCCTCCGCCCGATGGACGCGCGGACCGGCGACAGTGACGACCGGAGCGGCGGGAGAGGAGGTGGTTGGGGGTACCCCCGGCCGGAGGCTGGGGGAGGGCCCCTGATCTGCAGCCATGAGCAGGACACTCCTAAGACGGTTGAGCCTGGCGAAGGGAGCTCCGGTGGGAACTTCCTCGTGTACTTCCTCGATCGATTCCCGCCTGTCGGCGAGATCGATTCTGTAAGGTGGAGACTAGTTTCCGCGATACAGAATTTCAACGGTTTGTTGAAGAGGTCGCCGGGACTCTACTCCTCCCCGACAGCGAAGGGAACGCCGGTGGTTGCGACCCCCGACACAGCATCGACGACGGGCGCCGACCGCGCGAGCGGCGGCGTGCAGTCCGTCGAACGCGCCTTCCAACTCCTGGAGGCGCTGGCCGACTCGGGCGGCGTGGCCACGCTCAGCGAGCTCTCCACCAGTTCCGGCCTCCCGATGCCGACCATCCACCGCCTGGTTCGTACCCTCGTGCAGCAGGGCTATGTCCGCCAGGACACCGCACGCCGCTACACCCTCGGCCCCCGGCTGATCCGCCTCGGCGAGACCGCCGGCCGCCTGCTCGGCAGCTGGGCCCGCCCCTACCTGGCCGAACTCATGGAGGCCACCGGCGAGACCGCGAACCTGGCGGTGCTGGAGGGCGGCGAGGTGGTGTACGTCGGGCAGGTGCAGTCGCGGCGCTCGATGCGGATGTTCACCGAGGTCGGACGGCGGGTGCAGCCGCACTGCACCGGCGTCGGCAAGGCGCTGCTCGCCCAGCTCCCCGAGGAGGAGGCGCGCGCCGTGCTCGGCCCCAACCCGCTGCCGGCGCACACCGAGTACACGGTCACCGACCCGCAGGAGCTGATGCGCCAGCTCGCCGAGGCGCGCGAGCGCGGCTACGTCGTCGACGACCAGGAGCAGGAGATCGGCGTCCGCTGCATCGCGCTCGCCGTCCCGGGCGCCCCGACGCCCACCGCCCTCTCGGTCTCCGGGCCGGAGGCGCGCATCCGGGCACTGGAGGAGCAGGCCGGCGCCGCCTCGCTGGTCCCGGTGATGCACCAGATCGCCACCCGGCTCGGGCAGGTCCTCGCGCCCTGACCCTCCGTCAACCTGCTTGGCAGTCCGGCGAGGCGGGACGATCTCGGCGGGCGAGGAAGGACCGGCGCGGCGGGCGAGGAAGGACAGTCTCGTAGAACGGGGCTGGGCCGTTGCGGAGCGGGCAGGCCGACCGCCGCCCCGCCGGGCAGGCCGACGGGCCGGCGTCCTCCGTTCGAGCGCACGGCGGGCGGGGCGGGTCGGGTCGCGCCAGGTCACGGCAGCGGCTCGGCCACCCTGGTGCCGACGCGGCCCGCGACGGTGCCGGCCGCCGGAGCACGAGAGCAGGGTGACCGGGATGAGACACCGGGATGTACGGGGTGGCGCGGACCCGCGGCGCGGCGCGAGGGTCGGGGGGTTCGGCCGGGTCGGGCTGGTCGCGGTCGTGACGGCGAGCTGCGCGGCGACGGTGCTGGCCACCGGCCCGTCCTGGGCACTGCGTCGGCCTGAGCCACGCCCGGCAGTGGACGTCGTCACGCCGAAGGCGCCGGTCGTGCCCGTCGTGCCCGTCGCGCCGGGCGCACCGGGCGCACCGGGCGGGTCCGCCGGCCCCGCGGTGTCGACGCTGCCGGCCCTGGTCGCCCAGCCGTCCCACTCCCGCCTGCAGGTGGTCCGGCTCGACCCGGAGGCGGCAGCGCCCGACGGCACCACGACGATCCACGCCTTCGTCGCCAACCGTGGCCCGGAGACCACCGCCTCCCCGTTCACGGTCGTGGTCACCCTGCCGCCGGGTGTGACCCCGGTGGGCCCGTTCTTCCCCGAGGACTGCGAGGTGTTCCAGGGCGGCCACCGGGTGCGCTGCGTCTTCGGCCCCGGGCTGAAGGAGGGGCGCAGCGCGACCGCCCTCGTCCCGGTCCGGCTGGACCCCGACCTGCCCGTGGGAACCCTGAGCGGCGGCTGGGTCGCGGTGCGCAGCGCGGACGACCAGGACGAGAGCAGCCACCGGCAGCCGTTCGACATCACGGTCGCCGAGCCGGCCGACGGCTCCTGAACCACGTCGACCCACCGGTCACCGGCCGCCGGCGAGCGGCTGCCGGCTTCCGGTGACCGGTGGGACGCCCTACCCGACTACCGGTAGACGCGGACGTAGTCGGCGGCCATGGTGATCGGAGCGGTCCCCTGCGGCGCGGGGTGGTACTGGCCCGCGCACACCGAGAGGTTGAGGATCAGGTACGCCGACCAGTTGGCGCCGACGCCCTTGCCGTCCGAGAAGACCTTCGCGCCGTTGACGTACCAGTCCACCGAGTTGGCGCCGTAGTAGGTGCCGATGGTCACCCACTGGTCCTTCGCGACGGCGCTCGCGTCGGTGTAGTACTTCGCGTTGCCGGGGTTGACGTGGTTGGTCAGCTCCAGCAGGTTCGGGTTGTCGGGGTGGTACTCGAAGGAGTCGACCTCGCCGTTGCCGTTCTTCCAGGTCCACAGGGCGGGCCAGGCGCCGGTGCCGGCGGGCAGCTTGACCCGGGTCTCGGCGTAGTCGCCGGTCTTGACCTGGAAGCCCTCGCCGGAGCCCTCGGTGGTCAGGAAGCCGGTGTTCCAGGACTGCTTGCCGTTCTCCAGGGCCGGGCCGCCGGAGGTGGCGGTGAAGGTGGCGACCCCGTTCGCGACGCTGACGTTGTTCTTGTTCAGCCAGTCCAGCTTGTTGTCGTCCGGGTTGTGGTTCCCGTACTTGTAGGCGGTGCTCTTGTCGCCGACCCAGCGCTGGCCCCAGGAGATGGCGCTGTTGAACTCGTCGGACCAGGTCAGCGACTTGCCGGCGACCGGGGAGGACGGCGCGGGGGTGGTCGCGCTCGCCGTGGCGCTGGGGCTCGGCGCGGGGGTCGCGGTGGCGCTCGGGGTCGGCGTGGCGCTCGGGGTCTGCGTGGGGGTCGGCGCCGGGGTCGGGGTGGCCGTCGGGGCCGGGGCCGGGGTGGCGGTGGCCGAGACCACCAGCTGCTGCGAGGGCAGGTTGTGCCAGACGCCGCCGAGGTCCTGCCAGAATCCGAACTCGGTGTACGTCCCGGCCGGCAGGGTGCGCGCGCCGCTGGTGAAGTTCACGCCGCTCGGGCAGATATGCACGTTGGAGGCGTTGCCGGGGAAGTCGAGGTTGGTGCCGCGCGCGTCGCGGACGCCCACGCCCACGGTCTTGGCGGTGAAGCAGGCCGAGGAGTGCAGGCCGAGCGAGGCGGTGGCGGCCTTGCCCGCGACCATGGTGGCGGGGGCGAGCCGGTCCTGGGTGACGGTCGGCGCGGTGGCCGCCTGGGCACCGGTGACGGACGGCACGCCGAGCAGGCCGGCGCCGCTGATGGCGAGCGCCCCGGTGGCGGCGAAGGCGGCGTTGCGGCCGCGGTGGGAGGGGCGGGCGTGACGCGGTGCACGGCGCCGGGCAGCAGGCTTGGGCATGAGGTGACCTCTGCGACGCCTGCGAGGTTAGCTGTCGGGTTCGGGCTGCAGTTGCCCGGCCGCCTGTGGAGCGGCTTCACCCCTAGCCTCGACCCGTACGCGCGAGCGCACGGGCCGGGCGCCGACCTTGGTTTCCCCGCTCCCGTCCGCTGTGGTGCTCGGTGACCCGCCGACGGGTGGACGGGACTCGGCGTCCCGGCGGCGGGGTCCGCCAGGGGCGGACGACCGTTGCAGGCTAGGCAGGCCGTACGTGAACGGACAACTCCGGCGGACGGGTTGTCGCGCAGCTCACAGTGGCGTCGATCAACGACGCTGTGTGGCGGCCGAGTTGATCAGTTCACGTGGCCTGGAACGATGCCCGGCGGGGTGGCTCTGCGGGTGTCCGGCCGGGCGTTCCGGTTGCGCGTTCCGGTTGCGCGTTCCGGCCGGGCGTTCAGCCGAGCCAGGCGTCCACCTGGCTCTCGGCCTCCGGCGCCCACCCGAGCTCCAGGTGGTCGAGGCCGCTCAGCAGCCGGGTGCCGCCGACCGTCGCGATGCCGGTGGTGTCCAGGGCGCTCGCCGTGAACACGATGCCGTCACTGGGCCCGCGGTTCTCGTTGAGCACGCCCGGGATGTCCGCCGACCCGCCGGCCAGCAGGTAGGTGCGCACCGCGGCCGGGATCCCGGCCTGCTGGAGCGGGGCGATCAGGGAGCCCGCGTCGATCGCCGCCTGGATGCCCTGGCCGGAGGTGTAGAACCCCTGGCCGCCGTAGTAGGTGGTCCACCAGTCCTGGGCGCTGCCGTCCACTCCGTACCTGCCGTCCCAGCGGGCGAGCAGCTGGCGCTGGCCCGGGTAGCAGTCGTACCCGCCGGCCGGCAGCACGCCGAGGCAGGGTTGCGCGGTGTACGTGCCGTAGCAGGTCATGTACAGGTGCGGGGACGGTGCGTTGGCGGTGCCGCCGCAGGCCGGCCACGTCGCCAGGTCGAACGACCAGCCGTGGGCGTAGACGTAGTCGAGCCCGCCGTTCGGCCCGCCGAGGGTGACCAGACGGCGCACGTCGCCCGCGTACGCCCGCCCCCAGGACGGCCGCACCGAGGACACGTACGCCCTGGCGGCGACCTCGCCCTTGCTCCAGGCGACCACGTCGACCTGCGGGGCCCCGAGGCGGGCCCGGATCAGCGCGATCGCGTCGCCGACGGCCTGCGCCTGGAGCAGGTTGTCACCGTGCTTGTGGGCGAAGCCGATGGCGAAGACCCGGTGGCCGGTGCCGGCGAGGTACTGGGCGAGGCCGGTGGACGGGCAGGTCGCGGCGCCGCAGGTGCCGCTCTCCCCCGGGTTCGCCCAGGCGCGGTCGGCGTTGTCGTTGGCGCCGTGGACCAGCAGGACGGGCGTGGCCCGGCTGCCGGTGTCCCAGCCGGTGGCGGAGTAGAGCAGGAAGCGGCCGGAGGAGGGCTCACCGGTGCCGAAGTACGTCCGGCGGGCTCCGTCCTGGTCGCCGCGGCCGTCGGACGGGAACTGCTCGGTGCGGAAGCCGGGGGTGGTGTCGAGGTAGCGCTCGACCTTGGCCCAGCCGTTGCCGGGGGCGGGGAAGGCGGCTTCCAGGGTGAGGGCGGCGGTGGCGGTCCCCGCTCGGGCGGAGGCGGTCCCAGCTCGGGCGGAGGCGGGGGCGGAGGTGCCGAGGAGGAGGGCGGCGAGGGCCAGTAGGACGGCGGTGAGCGTGGTGGGGGTACGTCTCACGCGGGCGTGTCTCGCGCCGGTACCGGCCGTGGGGGTGCGTCTCATGGCCGGACGGTAGGACCGGTGCGCGACGGGTGCCCATGTGCCGGTCGCACACCCGGTGAGCAGCGCTGTGGCGATCCGTACCGTGGCAAAGCGATGACCGTGTACACCCGGTCGGATAAATTGGAGGTCCGACATCTTACGCAGTGCACAACACCACCACACCGGAAACGAGGAGCCGCCCCACCATGACCGCGTCCCTGCCCGCCTTCGCCGGCCGTACCTACGTCTTCCGGGCCGACAACGGCGCGGCCTTCCGCAACACCTACTCGGCCGACGGCACGCGGCTGCGCTGGGAGGGCCTCGGCGAGTCCGCGGGCCAGTGGGAGGACGTGCGGCTGCACGTCGCCGAGGTCGCGCCGGAGATCTACTTCGTCAGCTGGACGGAGCAGAGCGGGATCACCGTCAGCCACGTGATGGACCTCAACGAGCTGACGGTCCGGGCCTTCTGGACCTTCGAGGGCGAGGGCGGACGGGTCGGGCAGCTGCACACCGGAACGCTGGAGCGCGTGGCCTGAACCGCGGGACGACCGAACCCCCCGGGCCCTGCGTTCAGGCCCCGGGGGGTTCGGTCGTTCGGACGGTCCTCAGGCGGTCGGGTTCGGGACCCTGAGGTGCTGGGACAGCCACTCCAGCGAGGACGGCAGCAGTGCGCTCCAGGTCTCGAAGTTGTGGCCGCCGTTCTCCAACATGCTGTACGAGACGTTCATCGGGCTCCGCGCGGCGTCGACGAAGGCCTCGGTCTCCCGCCGGTAGTCGCCGTCGCCCTTCTTGGTCCCGGCCAGCAGCAGGGACACGTTCGGCTGGGGCAGGTTCTTCAGCCGCCAGATCAGGTTGGCCTCGTCGCGGCGCTGCTTGCTGCCGCCGAAGAGGTCACCGGTGGTCGGGTCGTCGGCGGCGTCGTAGTAGGCCGAGAGGGCGACTGCCGTCGGGAAGACGTCCGGGTGGCGCATGGCCAACTTGAGCGCGCAGTAGCCGCCGGTCGAGTTGCCCATGAAGGCCCAGGCCTGCGGGTCCGAGGAGACCCGGAAGCTGGCCTGGATCGCCGCGGGCACGTCCTTGGTGAAGTACGTGTCGGACTGCGGGCCGTTCGGGATGTCCTCGCACTCGGTGTCCTGCGGCAGCGCGGGCGAGGGACGCATCAGGACCATGACGGTCGGCTGCATCCGGCCCTCCTGCAGCAGCTTGAGCGCCGCGCCCGGGTAGTTGAACCGAGTGATCAGGTTCTCGGCGATTCCTGGGAATCCGGTGCTGACGATGACGGCCGGGAACTGCTTGTGCGCGTACTCCGGCTGGAAGTACTGCGGGGGCAGGTAGACGTAGCCCTCGGTCGACAGCCGGCTGACCGCGCCGTCGATCCGGACCTTGCGGATCTCTCCCGACTGGCCGGGCTCACGGCCCATCGCGCCACCGCCCTTGACCGAGGCGTGGCCGATCGTCTCCACCAGGAGGCGCCCGGAGGCGTCCGCCTTGTTGTGGATCACCACCGGGCCGGTGTCGCCGGTGCCGAGCAGGTCGTCCCAACTGCTGTAGAAGGCGAAGTAGTTGTTCGCCACCAGGCCCAGGGCCGAGAGCACCGCGAGCTGGGTGACGAGGAGTGCGCCGATCCGGCCGATCACCGCCTGCCAGGTCTTCCTGGCCAGTCTCGGCCACAGCCAGACCGTGCCCCCCATCACCACGACGGCTATCAATACGGTCAGCGCCAACATCTTGTGGCTCGTCAGACCCATGTCCTGCTTGCTCCCACGCCTCGAACTCCAGTCCCCTCCGCTGGGGACATCCGAGGAGGTCACCCCGGTTCCCCCGCCGGGGCGCGATCACCAACCCTAGCGGCAGCTGGGAGAAGTCTGATGACGGCTGGGAGGTTGCGGGGAACGGCCGGACTTCAGGTTTCAGGCGACAGACAACGGATGACAGATGACAGATTTCGAAATCTGTTATCTGTCATCTGAAACCCATCTGGCGACACTCCCCCGCCCGCCCCGCGTCGGGACCCGCGCGGGCTCAGGACACCCGCTCCCAGAGCCGCAGCCCCGCCGTGAGCTCGCGCATGCACCGCGCGCCCAGGTCGTGCGGGGACCCGGGGCCGGTGGCGGGGGCGTCGGAGGAGGCCCACTGCTCCAGCGCCACCCGGATCGCCGCGGTCGCGGCGGCGGCGGCCAGCCGGATCTCCAGCGGATCGGTGCCCTCCGGACAGCGCTCGGCGAGGACGGCCCGCAGGCGCACCTCCGAGTCGGCGTGGACGCGCTGCCAGGTGCCTTCCAGGCGCGGGTCGCGGAGCAGACTGCGGGTCCACTGCATCATCTCGGCGCCCGCTTCGTCGGCCGGCGTCAGCGAAGCGACCGCCGCACTCTCCAGCGCCTGACGCAGCGGCAGGTCGGCCGAGCTCTCGGCGAGTTGCTCGACCCACTGCCGTCCGCCCGCGGCGAGCAGCGGGGCGACGGCGTCCTCCTTGACGGAGAAGTATCGGTAGAAGGTGCGCAGCGAGATGCCCGCGGCGAGGGCGATCTCCTCGGCGGTGGTGGCCTCCGCCCCTTTGTCGGCGAACAGTGCGGCAGCGGTGCGGGCGATCTCCAGCCGGGTGGCGTCACGGCGGCGCTGGTTCAGGGTCGGGCGTCCGGTCACGGGGTCAGCCTACGCGGCCGAGTGCCACTGTGGCGCATCACGCCCTCATGGCACTTCGAGACTTGTTGGCACGACGTGCCACTTGGGCGTACCGTGTCTCTTGAGGTCGAGAGACCACGAACGAACGGAGTACCACCATGGAGCGCTTCAGCGGACGGAACGTCCTGATCACCGGCGGCGGCTCGGGCATCGGCCAGGCGACCGTGCACCGGATCCTCGCCGAGGGCGGGAAGGTCGTCGCCGTCGACGTCGACGAGGACGGCCTGAAGAAGACCCTGGACCGCGCGACCGCAGACGGCACCGCGGACCGCCTGACCCTCCGGGTCCTGGACATCTCCGACGAGGCAGCCGTCGTCGCGGGCGTCGGCGCGGCGGTCGCCGAGCTGGGCGGCCTGGACGTCCTGGTCAACGCGGCCGGCATCCTCCGCGCGTCGCACACCCACGAGACCACCCTGGACTTCTGGAACAAGCTCCTCGCGGTGAACCTGACCGGCACCTTCCTGATGACCCGCGAGGCGCTGCCCGCGCTGCTCGCCGGCGGCAAGGGCGTGGTGGTCAACTTCAGCTCCACCTCCGCGACCTTCGCCCACCCCTACATGGCCGCGTACGCCGCGACCAAGGGCGGCATCCAGTCCTTCACGCACGCCATCGCCTCGGAGTACTCCAAGCAGGGCCTGCGCGCGGTCTGCGTCGCCCCGGGCAGCATCGACAGCGGCATGACCAACAACCCCGGCCTGCCCGCCGACACCGACCTCAGCCTGCTCGCCAAGCTCTCCCCCGCCCTCGGCCGGGGCTTCGCGGGCCCGGAGACGGTGGCCGGTGTGATCGCCATGCTCGCCTCCGACGACGGCGCCTTCGTCACCGGCACCGAGCTCCGCATCGACGGCGGCACCCACATGTGACCGCCGCCCCCGAACCGCGGGGCCTGTGCCATCCCCCGTACGGCACAGGCCCCGCTCGTGTTCGGCGCCCCGGCCGCGTGCCTGTGGGGCGACCCACAGCGATCGCAACTCCCGTACACCGTCCGGGGATCCGTGGAGTCCGCCGACGAGCCCGACCGGGTCGTGCGCCAGGAAGGCGGCGACGTGGTGGGCACCCGGGAGGTGGAGGCGGGCGCGCCACCGTTCCTCGCCGCCCGCTCGCCACTCGGCGAGCCCGTACGCGAAGGCGTGCGGCGCGTCGGTCAGGGCGGCGAGACGGAGGTCGCGCCAGAGCGGCCAGTCGGCGGTCGTGAGAGTTCGCAGCGTCACCATGGTCAGCACCGTAGGCAGCGCGTCCGGTGTCCGTCAGCCCGTTCCGGCACGGGCGTGACGGCCCCCGGGGATCGCTCCGTCGCCGGCGTCCCGGCGTGCAGCGAGGGCGTTGCCCAGCGCGGCGACGGCGGCCCCGAGCAGGACGAAGGCCGCCGCCGTCAGGACGCAGGCCCCGGACACCCGGCGGTAGCCGCCGTGCCGGCCGGGGTCGAGGAACACGTACGGGTACCAGTCGATCGCGTAGCCGCGCAGCAGGGCGTAGGTCAGGTACACCAGCGGGAACGCCATCCAGCCGAGCACCGTGACCGGGCGGATGCGCCGGGTGGGCGGGTCGACCAGCCAGTCGGCGAGCACGACGAGCGGCAGCACGCGGTGCACCACGTCGCTCACCCACGGGATCGTCTGCTGCTCCGGATACGTCGCGAGCTGCGTGCCGTAGAACAGCCCGGTGACCACCAGGTAGAGCACGACCGCCCCGCGCACCTCGTCCGGCACCGGGCGGCGTCCGGTCAGGCCCGCCCAGCCGCTGTATCCCAGGACGGCGATGCCGGCGAGGGCGCTGAGGTTGGTGAAGTAGCTGAAGAAGTTCACCACCCCGGGGGAGTCGGTCGCCGCGCGGTAGCCGGAGAAGCAGAGGGCGACGGCGACGAGGGCCGCGACGGCGAGCCGGGCGGGTGCGAGCCACGAGTGGGCCGGTTGTGCGGGCATCGTCGGGACCGCCTCTCTGAGGGCGCCCCTCATCCGGCTGGAGGGCTATTCGGATTCAAACCCGGGCGGGAGGAGTCGGCCACAGGAGCGCGGGTGAGCGGCGCGCCTCCTGCCCGGGTCTGCCGAGGTCACGGCGTGCGCCAGTCCGCGGCGAAGGCGGCCGCCGGGTTGGCGGTGAGGAGCAGCTCGGGCAGCTCGGGACCGAAGGTGCGGGCGAGGCGCGGGGCGAGGTCGGTGAGCAGACGGGTCGGGCCGCCGGCCTGTCGGGCGGTACGGGTCGTGGTGTCGGCGCCCAGCAGCAGCTGGCCGGCGTGCCCCGCCTCGACCAGGTCGGCGATCACGTCGAAGGCCTGCAGGTCGGCCGGGTGGCCGGAACGCGAGGGACTGTCCAGCGCGAGGTGGACTCCCGCGGCGGCGAGACTGCGGTACACGGCGCGGTCGGGGAAGCGGGTGAGGTGCCCGAGGATGATCCGGTCGGGCCGGACTCCGTTCCGGCTGCTGAGCCGGAACAGGACCTCGTGCGGATCTCCGTCGGGTTCGAGGTGGACGGCGATCGGCGCGCCGGTGGCGTGGTGGGCCTCGGCGGCTGCGGCCATCGTCCGGCGGGTGTGCGGGGTGGCGGGGCCGGCGTCGTCGGCGACCTTGATCAGCCCGGCCCGGACGGCGCCGGATGCGGTGGGCACACCCGGCACACCGGGCACGCCGACGGTGTCCGGGGACGGCTCGGCGCCCGGCAGTCCGGTGGTGAGCTCGGCGACGAACCGTGCGGCGAGGTCGTCGGGGGCGGGGTCGGTGCCTGGCGGGTAGTGCACCGCCTGGTGCGCGCCGGTGGCGGCGACGACGTGGACGCCGGTCGTGCGGGAGAGGGCGGCGAGGGAGTCCGCGCCCCGGCCCATGCCGAACGGGGTCCACTGCACGAAGGCCCGGCCGCCGACAGCCGCGTAGGCGCGCAGGACGTCCTCGGCGGCAGCCGGATCGTCCAGCTCCTGTCCGGGGAGCAGCGGGCTGCGGATGAACAGGTGGTCGTGCGAGTCGGTGATGCCGAGGTGGGCGGGATCGAGGTCGCCGAGGACGGTACGGACGGTGCGGCTCATGCTTCGTCCTCGGGGGTCTCGGGGGTCTCGGGGGCGTCAGGGGTTTCCGAGGTCTCGGAGGTCTCGGGGCCGGGGGCGGGCGCCGGGTCGGCGGCGGCTTCCGCGAAGGTGGCGGTCGCGACGCGCAGGCCGGCCAGGGCCTTGGGGAGCCCGACGTAGGGGGCGAGGTGGAGGATGACCTCGGTGACCTCCTCCCTCGTCATGCCGATCCGCAGGCTGTAGCGGACGTGGTCGGCGAGCTGGGGATCCACGCCGCCGAGGGCGGTGAGGGCGGCCAGATTGGCGATCTGCCGGTCGCGCAGGGCGAGTCCGGGGCGCTGGTAGGTGCCGCCGAAGAGGCTGGTGACGATCCAGTCGGGGAAGCCCGGCGCGAGCGCGTCCAGGCCCCCGAGGGTGGCGGCGGCGCCCGGGCCGGCGAGTTCGGCGAGCAGGGCGTAGCCGGCTTCCCGGTCGAGTGGCGCGGGGGTGAGCGGGGCGGCGGTGAGCGGGGCATTGGTGAGCGGGGCGGAAGTCATCGGGGTGTCCTGGCCTTTCACCAGTGGCGACCGGTCGGCAGCCGGTCGAGTTCGGGGCGGGAGAGGTGCAGCACCTGGTAGCGAGTGCCGGGCGCGTCCTGCGGGGCCGGGCCGCGCCACAGGGCGAGGCGGAGCAGTTCCCAGCGGCTCGGGTCCACGGCGACGGCGGCGGTGTGCAGGGCGGGGTCCGCGGGGAGTTCGGCGAGGGCCCGCTCGACGGCCTCGGCCGGGTCGACGGCTTCCGGCAGCCGTACGGTGTCGCGGGTGGCGGTGGTCGGGTCGGCCTCCCCCGCAACGCCCGCTCCGCCGTGCGCCAGCCCCGATCCGAGCCAGTGGTGGACGACCGGGCGGCCGAAGTCGGCGCTCAGGCCACGGAAGCCCGGGCCCCAGAGGAAGCTGTTCATGCCCTCGGCGGTGCGCCAGAGGTAGAACGGCGCGTACTGGTTGACCGGGGAACCGTCCCGGCCGCGCTCGCGGACCAGGTACGCCTTGAGGCCGAGGCCCGGGTGGGCGTCGAGCAGATGGCCCTTGTCGGCGACGCGCTTGCGGATGATGCCCATGTCGTAGTCGGCGGGGAGGGTGATCTCGTACTGCATGGCGTGCACGGCGGGGCTCCTCGGGGTCGGTGGGGCGACGTCGGGCCGTCGGCCGGGGGTGCCTTCGGTCGGTCCGGTTCGGCCGGCTCAAGCGGTTCGGCCGGCTCAAGCGGTTCGGCCCGTCAGGCCGTCCGGTGTGCCACCAGCAGGCCGAGGGCGCCGCGGACGGCCTGGTCGAAGGGCTCGGCGCTGTCGGCGGCGCGCGCCAGCACGTAGCCGCCCTGGACGACGGCGACCACGGCGGCGGCGGTGTCGGCCGGGTCGAGCCCGGGGGCGAACTCGCCGCCCGCCTGGCCTTCGGCCACCAGGTCGGCGATCCGGCCGCGCAGCCAGTCGAAGGTCTCCTCGACGGGGGCGCGCAGCTGCGGGTCGGCGATCACGTCCGGGTCCTGGGCCATCCGGCCGATCCGGCAGCCGCGCAGGACGTCGCGGTCACGGCGCAGGTACGAGGCGATCCGGTCGTAGGCGCTGCCGGGGGCGGCGAGGTCGGCCTCGGCGATGCCCCGGATCTCCCCGGCGCTTCGGCGCAGGGCGACGGCGGCGAGGTCGGGCTTGCCGGTGAAGTGGTGGTACATGCTGCCCTGGCCGACGCCGGAGCGCTGCTGGATGGCCTTCGGGCTGGTGCCGACGTAGCCGCGCTCCCAGAGGAGGGCCTGGGTGCTCTCTATGAGGCGGTCCTGAGTGCTCATGCGGATCACTGTACATACCAGTAGGTACAAACAGCCAGCCCTCTTCCGGATCCGATTTCCGGCTTCTTCCGAACGGGCTTCCGACTTCCGACCTTCGGCTTCCGACCTTCGGCTTCCGACTTCCGGGGCGATTCCCGGAAGCGCCTTCGGCCGCCGAACGATTGAGGGCCGTGCGCCGCCCCCCGGCGGCCACGGCCCCTCGACCGTTCGTCATCCCCCGTACCACCGAGGGGCATTCCGGCCCGACCGGTGGCGCGCGTCACGTCACACACGGTTGTCGGCATCACGCCCCGTAGGGGGTGCACGGCGCGCTGCGCGGGCGGACGGCGGAGCGTCAGCCGAGGGCGCTCGCGCCGGATCGCGGGAGCCACCCCGCCCGCGAGCAGCTCCAGTTGCTCGCGCCGCGCTCCACTCGGCGTGCGCACCGACGGTCCTCCGCACGGACGGGCACCGGCCGGAATCGGGGCGAAGCCTTGATCGATCGGGGGCGGCTGGCAAGATGTCCGGCATGAACTACCTCGCCGCGGATGACCGCTATGCCTCGATGACCTACCGGAAGGCCGGGCGCAGCGGCGTCCAGCTGCCCGCCGTCTCGCTCGGGCTCTGGCACAACTTCGGTGACGCCCAGCCGCTGGAGGTGCAGCGGGCCGTGCTGCGCCGGGCCTTCGACCGGGGCGTCACGCACTTCGACCTGGCGAACAACTACGGCCCGCCGTACGGCAGCGCCGAGCGCAACTTCGGCTACCTGTTCGCCCAGGACTTCCGGCCGTACCGGGACGAGCTGTTCATCGCGACCAAGGCCGGCTGGGACATGTGGCCCGGCCCGTACGGCAACGGCGGGAGCCGCAAGTACCTGCTGGCCAGCCTCGACCAGTCCCTGGAGCGGATGGGGCTGGACTACGTCGACGTCTTCTACTCGCACCGCTACGACCCGGACACCCCGATCGAGGAGACGATGGGGGCGCTGGACAGCGCGGTGCGCTCGGGGAAGGCGCTGTACGCGGCGATCTCCAACTACCCAGCGGAGCAGCACCGGGAGGCGGTGGCGATCCTGCGGGAGCTGGGGACGCCGGTGCTGATGAACCAGTCGGCGTACTCGATCCTCAACCGGTCCGTCGAGGAGGGCGGCGTGCTGGACGCGGTGGGCGACACCCAGACCAGCCTGATCGCCTACTCGCCGCTGGCCCAGGGGCTGTTGACGGACCGTTACCTCACCGGCGACGTGCCGGCGGGCTCGCGGATGTCGGTCGGGAAGTTCCTGACCGAGGAGGCGCTGACCAGGCAGAAGCTGGAGCAGCTGCGGGCGCTGAACAAGATCGCCGAGGGGCGCGGGCAGTCGCTGGCGCAGCTGGCGCTGTGCTGGGTGCTGCGGGACCCGCGGGTGGTGTCGGTGATCATCGGCGCGAGCAGCGTGGCCCAGCTGGACCAGAACCTCGACGCACTGGCCGGTGGGCCACTGACGGCGGAGGAGCTGGCGGAGATCGACCGGCTGAGCCGGTGAACCGCCCGTCGGTCCGATCGCCGGCCCGCTGGGGCGGCGAGCGGTAGCTGACGGCGAGCGGGCAACAGATGACAGCCGACAGATTTCAACATCTGTCGGCTGTCATCTGTTCTCTGTCATCTGTTCTCTGTCATCTGTCCGTGGTGAGGTGCCCGGGGCGTCGATGAGTTCGGCATCCTTCAGGGTGAGCCCGGCGAGCGCAAGTGCGCCATGGAAGCCGGCCAGGCCGCGCACCCACCGGACGCCGATGACGATTCCACGATGCGGGACAATGTGCCGCATTCCGCACAGGCGCCCGGGCTCGGGAGGTGCTGGCCTGGCGACGACGCGCGCCGGAAGTGACACCGCTCCACGGCAGCCGAAGCGAAAGCCGAACCTTGCCACATCATGGGATCCACTGCTCGTCGATGCCATTCCATTCGCAACGTCATCGACACATTCCCGCAGCCCTGGCTGCCCTACGCTGAGACTCCCTCCGGCGGTCCGCCGGGGTTCCGAATCGAAACGCGAGGTGTCATGGCCGAGGCCGCCACCGCCGTCCAGAGTCCGCCGGCCGGTGCGCAGGCCGTTCAGCGCGCGCTCGGGCTGCTGCACTGCTTCCACGACAACGGCCCCGACCTGAGCGCCTCCGACCTGGCCCGCCGCATGGGACTCTCGGTGTCCACCGCGCACCGGCTGGCCCGTACGCTGGTCAGCGCCGCCTTCCTGGAACAGAACGAGCGGACCGCCCGCTACCGGCTCGGCCCGGCCGTCGCCGAGCTCGGCCAACTCACCTTCCACCAGCGCGGATTGCACCTGGCCGTGCCGGAGCTGGAGGTGCTCTCCCGGCGCACCGGTGCGACGGCCGACCTCGCGATCCGCAGCGGCCCGCACGCGGTGATCCTGGTCGGCGGGTCCGTCCGCCCGGACACCGGGCTGGGCCTGCGCCGCCCACTGCACTCCACGGCACTCGGCAAGGTCCTGCTGGCCTGGCCGCGCCCGGGCGAGGCGGCGGCGTACGCGCTCGGGCCGCTGCAGCCCTTCACCCACCGCACGATCACGGAACCGGCACTCCTGGAGGAGGAGCTGGCGAAGGTCCGGGTGACGGGGCACGCGCTCAACGACGGCGAATCGGCCGCCGGGGTGCGGACGGTGGCCGTCCCGGTCCTGGACCGCGCCGGACGCGCCCGCTTCGCGCTCGCGGTCCGCTCGACCCCGGCACACCTCACCGACGACCGGCTGGACTGGTTCCTGGGCCACGCCCGCACCTGCGCCGACGCCCTCGCGGTACTCCTGCTGCCGCCTGATCAGCGCGCCTGACGCATCGTCACCATGCTTGCAGCGACGGGCCACCGTCCGTTTCGAGGACACGGGCGACCCGCCGCCACGGTCGGCGGTCACAAGTCAAAGGTCAAAGGCCACAGGTCACAGGTCACAGGTCAGCCGTCAGACACCGGCCGGGGTGTACTTGTAGCCGACCCGGCGGACCGTGACGATCGTGTCGCGGTAGGCCGGTCCGAGCTTGCGACGCAGGCGGGCGACGTGCACATCGACCGTCCGGCCGTCCCCGACGTGGCCGTAGCCCCAGACCGCGGAGACCAGGTGGTCGCGGGTGTGCACCCGCTGCGGGTGTTCGGTGAGGTGGGCCAGCAGCTCGAACTCCAGGTAGGTGAGGTCGAGCAGCTGGCCGTCGACGTGGGCGTTGCGCCGCTCGGTGTCGACGCTGATGCCCTTCCCGGCCGGACGCCCCTGCCGAACGCCCGCCGACGCGGGGCCCCCGGACGACCCATCGGTCCCGGCAGCCCCGGGTGCGGCAACAGTGGCGGCAGTGACGGCAGCGGCAGCAGCTCCGGGCAGGCCGGCAGTCCCGACCGGCCCAGTCGCCGCCACCGGGCTCTCGGCCGGCACCAGCACCAGGTACCCGACCATCGGGCTCCCGTTCGCACCGCCGAACTGCGTCCCGAACTGCGCCCCGTACTGGGCGAGCAGCCCCTGCGGCAGCACGCCCTGCGGCAGGGCGGCGACGACGGCCGCCCCCTCCGGCAGCGCGGCGAGCAGCGCAGGCGGGGCCGGCGGGACGACCGCCCCCGACTGCGGCGCGGCGGCCGTCGGGGCCGCCACCGGACGGGCCGAGCCGGTGTGCGACGGGCGGACGCCCGCGGACCACCGGTCGCCGACCGAGCCGGGAACGGCCGGAGGAACGGGCGGAGCAGAGGGAACAGAGGAAACGGACGGGCCGGAGGGGACCGTCGGCGCCGTGCGGACCGCGCGCAGGTGCGGGGTCGCGGTGGGCAGGGGGAGGGTGGCCGTGGAGGAAGAAGACATGGTGTACCGCTCATTTCGCGCGTGACGGACGGGGTGGAGTCGTCTGCGCGTCGACCGGGCGTACTGCCGGGGCTGGACCGGAAGGAACCGGGTCAGCGGGCGGAGAGCCGGGACGCGCTGGGCGAACCCGGACACGTCTGATCGAACAGGTGCGGCTGCCGGGACGGCCAGAAGGGCTCCAGGTCGTGGCGACCCCGTCGGCTGTCCTCGGCGCGGCTCGCGCGCCCGTTCCACCGTCCGGTCCGTCGACCGCCCACGCACATCGCGGTGGCCGTACCGCTCGTTCGGGTACGGCCGACGGCGGCGGGTGCAGGTCTGGGGCAGACGATGTTCACTGGTGGTCTCTCCGCTGGGCGGGTCCGGTTGGTCGGCCGCGGCACGCCGGACGGCGGTCCGCTACGGCCTGGTCGACGGGATCGGCGGTGCGTCGGGCGGTGGCTGGTGGGCCGGGAGCGCCGGGGACGTACCGGGACGGGACAGGCCGGTCAGCGACAACACGCGCTGCAGATCAGCGCGTGGTCGATGTAGCGGCGGACGGTGAGCACCGGACCGGCAGCGCCCGAACGGGCGGAGCCGGGCATGAGGGGCCCGGACACGACGCTGACGGTGCGTCGTCGGCCGACGGTCGTCATGCTGCCCTTCCCCTCGTTCTGTGCGCGGGTCCGCACCGCTGCCGGTGCGCACCGGCGGTGCCTCGCCGGATCGTCGAAGGCCGTCCGCCGATCGGCAACGCCCGTGTGAACGGAGCGTTTCCGGGGCTCCCGACGGCATGGCCGGGCGGCCTTCGTCCACAGAGCCTTCCACGGCCGGGCGGGTCTAGGCAACCTTCCGCACACTGCTCGTCCGGAATGCGGACGGCGGAATGAGACATCGGTCGGGGCGGGGTGCCCGCGAACGCCGTCGCCCGAGGCTCCCTCAGAGTCGGTCGGCAGCACGGGCCGACCCCCTTCGACGCGGCACGGACGGGCCGAGCCCGCAGGTCAGGCCGAGCGAGCCACCGGTTCGAGGGAGCCACCCGAGCACGGGAGCCACCGGGCCGAGGGAGCCACCGGCCCGAGCAGCCCGGTGCTGCCCGGTCAGACCCGCGCGGGAGCGTGGCGCCGGCGCGCCGCCGCGTGCTCGACCAGCGCGACGAGCAGTTCCTTCCCGTCCTCGCGCAGCCGCGCGTCGCAGAGCACCACCGGGATGTCCGGGTCGAGGTCGAGCGCGTCCCGCACCTCGTCCGGCGCGAACCGATCGGTGCCGTCGAAGCAGTTCACCGCGACCACGAACGGGATGCCGCGCTGCTCGAAGAAGTCGACGGACGGGAAGCAGTCGGCCAGCCGCCGGGTGTCCGCGATGACCACGGCGCCGAGCGCGCCGCGCGCCAACTCGTCCCAGACGAACCAGAACCGGTCCTGCCCGGGGGTGCCGAACAGGTAGAGCGCGAGACCGGGGCGCAGGTCGATCCGGCCGAAGTCCATCGCCACCGTGGTGGTGCTCTTCGCCTCCACGCCCGAGGTGTCGTCCACCGGGCGGCCCAGCTCGCTGAGCTCCTCCTCGGTGCGCAGCGGCCGGATCTCGCTGACCGAACCGACCAGGGTGGTCTTGCCCGCGCCGAAGCCGCCCGCGACCAGGATCTTCACCGCGACGGCCGGACCGCCGCGCCACCGCGGGTCGTTGGGGCTCACCGGGTGGGACACGGCACCGTCCGGGCGGGGGTGGTGGTCAGAGCGCACGGAGTCCATTGATCACGTCTCGCAGCAGGCGCTCGTCCGGCAGCTCGGCGAGCGGAACGGGTCGGGTGACGCTGATCAGGTCGGCGTCGTAGAGGTCGCCGAGCAGCACGCGCACCACGCTGACCGGCAGGTCGGTGAAGGAGCCGAGTTCGGCGACGGAGAGCGGCTCGTTGCGGCACAGGGCCAGCAACGTCTGGTGTTCCGGGTCGAGGACGTGCGCGGGCACAGCCCCCGCGTCCGGCCCGGGCTCGGCGGCGGTGATCAGCGAGATCAGGTCGAACAGGCCCTCCTCGACCGGCCGGGTGCGACCGCGCGTCATCGAGTAGAGCCGCACCACCGGGCCGGCCTCGTCGTCGAACCAGCGGTCGTCGACCGGGGTGCGCGGACGGAAGAGGTCGACGTCGGGTCCGTCCGGGTCCACCTGCTCCACGTCCGCCGGAGCGTCCGTGCCCGAGGACGCGTCCGCGCCCGGGGACGCCTCCGCACCCGGGGACGCGTCCGCACCGGACGGCCCGTCCGCGCCCACCGGCACGTCCGGGCCGTCCGGCACGTCGGCCTTCGGATCCGCCATCGGCCCGCTCATCTCCCCGGCGGGGCGGTTTCGGTGCGCGGCTCGGCGGCCATGTGCTCGCCGACCCGCTTGACCAGCAGGGCCATCTCGTAGGCGATCTGGCCGATGTCGGCCTCGGCGTCGCTCAGCACGGCGAGGCAGCTACCGTCGCCCGCGGCCGTGATGAACAGGAACGCCTCGTCCAGCTCGACCATGGTCTGCCGGACGCCGCCGACCTTGAAGTGCCCGCCGGCGCCCTTGGCCAGGCTGTGGAACCCGGCCGCGACGGCGGCCAGGTGCTCGGCGTCCTCGCGGTCGAGCTCCCGGGAGGCGCCGGTGGCCAGGCCGTCGCTGGAGAGGATCACCGCGTGCCGCAGGGCCGCGACGCGCCCCACGAGGTCGTCCAGGAGCCAGTTGAGGTCCCCGGACGGCTGCGTCGAAGTGGTCATGAATCAGTTCCTTCCGCTGGAGCGGGTGGTGCAGGTGATGCGGGTGATGCGGGTCGTACTGGTGGTACCGGCCGCACGGGTGGTACCGGTCGCACAGCCGGTGCCGGTCGTAGGGGTGGTACCGGCTGTGCCGATGAATCGGGTGTGCCGGGTTGTCCCGGCAGTACGGGTGAGCCGGTGCCCGGGCCGCGACGGACCGGCGGTCCGGACTGCGGCCGACGGGCGAGCGGGGCCCGCCCGGTGTCCGTGGGGGCGGTCAGCGCCGCCGGGGCGGGTGCCGGGGCGATCGCCCGGCGGGACGGGTCCGGCGGCAGCCAGGGCAGTACGGCTGCGACCCGGTCGCGCGACGATCCCCCGCGGCCCTTCGACCCCTTCTCGCGGCCCTCCGACGTGCCGTCGCGGTCCTTCGAGGCACCGTCGCGGCCCTCCGCCGGGGCGTCGCGGTCCTTGGCGGCACCGGCACGGCCCACCGCGGCGGTCGCGCCGCGCCCGCGGGTGAAGCCGCGCTGGAACGAGGCGAAGGTCGCCCGGGCCTCCTCGGGAGAGCGCTCCCGCACGTCCGCGGCGTCCGGAACGGATCCGGAGTCCCCGGTCGTACCGTCCGGCCCGTCGGCGCTGCGGAATCGTTCCTTCAGCTGCTCCGTGCGCTGCTCCCTGAGCTGCGGCGCCAGGTTCGCCTGCCGGACCCGACGCGGCAGGCCGCCCGCCGTCCGCGGCGCGGCGTCGGCCGGCGGCACCTCGGCGCCGACGGCGGGACCGGTGGCACCGGTGGTGCTGGTGGTGCTGGTGGTCCCGGCAACCGCAGCCGTCCCGGTCGTCCCGGTCGTCCCGGCAGTCGCGGCCGTGCCGACAGCGCCGGTCCCGGCGGTTTCGGCAGCCTCGGCGGCCGCGAAGGCCTCCTCGGCCGCGGCCACCACCAGGTCGTCCCGCCGGTGCCGCCCGGTCCCCGGCGCTTCCCCGGCGTCCGCCCCGGGCGCGGGGACCAGGACCGGTCCGCCCTTGCCCCGCGAGGCCCGGCGCGGCAGACCGCCCGCCGTACGCCCCGCCTCGGGCACGGAGGGCCGCGGACCTCCCGTCACCCGGTGCCGACCGCCCGCATCGGCACCCGCACCGACACTGGCGCGGGCACCGGCTCCGGTTCCGGCTCCGACAGCGGCGGACGAGCCGGACGCGGAGCCCGTCGAGGCCCCGGAGGAACGCCCGGCCGGGGTCCCGGTCGAAGCCCCCGCGCCCGGCCCCGGCACCGCGACCAGGTCCCGCTGCCCGCGACGGCCGCCACCGCCGGCCGGGCGCCGCCCGGCCGCGTTCGGCTCCGCCAGCCCGTCCGGCGCCTCCGCGAGCAGTTCGCGCGGGATGAGCACCACCGCCGTCGTCCCGCCGTACGGGGACGGCCGCAGGTGCACCCGGATGCCGTGCCGCCGGGCCAGCCGACTCACCACGAAGAGGCCGAGCCGGTCGGTGTCGGCGAGGTCGAACTCCTGCTCAACGGCGAGGCGTTCGTTGATCTCGGCGAGCAGCTGCTCGCTCAGCCCGAGCCCGCGGTCGTCGATCTCCAGGGCGAAGCCGTGCGCCACCACCTCGCCCTGGACGGTGACCTGGGTGGTCGGAGGGGAGAACACGGCGGCGTTCTCGACGAGTTCGGCGACCAGGTGGGTGACGTCCGCGACGGCACTGCCGAGCAGTCCGGTGCCGGGGAACGGGCGGACGGTCACCCGGGCGTAGTCCTCGACCTCGCCGACCGCCGCCCGGACCACGTCCACCATCCGGACCGGCTTGCGCCAGGCGCGCCCGGGCGAGCCGCCGGCCAGGATGATCAGGCCCTCGGCGTGCCGGCGCATGCGGGTGGTGAGGTGGTCGACCTTGAAGAGGTCCGCCAGCTCCGCCGGGTCCTCGGTGCGGCGCTCCATGGTGTCGAGCAGGGTGAGCTGGCGGTGCAGCAGCACCTGGCTGCGCCGGGCCAGGTTGACGAACACCGCCGAGACGCCGCGCCGCAGGTCCGCCTGCTCGACGGCGGCCTCGACGGCGGCGCGCTGCACCGCGTTGAAGGCCTGGCCGACCTGCCCGATCTCGGCGTCCCCGAAGTGCAGCTCGGGCGCCTCGGTGGCCACGTCCACCGGCTCGCCGCGGCGCAGCCGCAGCATGACGGAGGGCAGCCGGGTGCCGGCCAGCTCGTTGGCCGCGTTGCGCAGTCCGATCAGCTCGCGGGCCAGGCCCCGGCCGATCCGGAACGAGATCAGCACCGACAGCACGACCGCCACCAGGCCGACCGCACCGGCGATGCCGCCGCGCCAGAGCATCCCAATCGCGGCGGACCGGGCTCGGTCGTCCAGTCCGGCGGCGATCCGGGTGTTGATCTGGGAGAGGTCGCCGAGCGCCCGGTCCGCGGTCTCCCCCCAGGAGTCGCTGTTGAGCGCCTGGACGACCCGGTCGGGGCCGCCGGCGCCGACGAAGTCGGCCTCGGCCCGGGCCAGGGCGTTCCAGGCCTCGCCGCCGCGGAGGGCGGCGTAGTCGGACTGGTCGGCGGGTTCGAGCTCGGCGATGTAGACGGTGAACAGCGCCTGCTGATTGTGCAGGGCGTCCAGCGCGACCTGGTACTGCTCGGCGGTGGGCTTGGTGATGCTGGTGCGCAGCCCCTCCATCGCCGCGTCCTCCTGCGCCAGGTACTCGCGGGCGCGTGAAAGCTCGATCAGGATGGTTCCCTGACGCGGGAGTTGCCCGCTCTGCCGGGCGACGTACGCGGAGCGGAAGCCGAACACCGGCTTGACCAGGTCGCTGTACTGGTCCAGCGCGAACTCCCAGTTGAGCGCCAGACGGCCGACCTGGGAGCGCAGCGGCCCCATCTGGTCGGCGGCCGCGATGATCTGCACGAAGCGGCCGCGCTGGGCGGTGGAGAGCTTGTTCCCGGAGCCGTCCTTCTTCTGCCGCAGCACGGTGAGGCTGCGGTCGGTGGCGGCCTTGGCGTGCTCGTAGGCGTCCCGGGCGACGGGTGAGCGCGGGTCGGCCAGGCGCTGGACGGCGGCGCGGCGCTCGTTCTGCAGGTCGGCGGCGTACTGGTCGACCGGGCCCGAGAACTCCTTGTACGTACGACTGTTCCTCAGCTGGCTCCAGACGTCCCCGGTAGTGGCGAGGGTGGCGTACACCCACAGGGCGGTGAGCGCCACGATGGGCACCAGGAGCAGCGCGATGATCTTCGCGCGGATCGAGCTGCTGCGCAGACGCATGGAGTCCTCGGTCGGGAAGTGCCAGGCGCGGACGGGGAGGGTGGGAGCCGTGGAAGCGGTGGGCGCGGCGGGAGGGGAGCGGCTCGGCGGGAAACGGTGGGGAACGGTACGGGGAACGGTGAGGAGGGTGCGGAAGGGGCTCCCGGCCACGGGTCTGCGCGACTCTACTACGCCCTGACCACTCGTTCGAGGGGCGAACCACTCCACTTCTCCACCTTGCCCCGCACACGTCAAAAACCGGTCCCAATCGCCCCCTCTTCGTGTCCGGATCATCCGCAGACGTCCGGCTTTTCCGGTCGGCCCGCACGCCGCTCCCCCGCCCCGCGCCCACGCCGGCTCCTCCCCGAGTCCTTCCTGAGTCCTTTCTGGATCTTCCCTGAGTCCTCCGCCGACCCTCCTCCGTCCCTCCTCCCGGCCTCCCCGATCACGACACCATCCGAGCGGACCCGTGCCGATCTCGTCGTGTCACCGGTGCAACCCTGGGCAGTGACGGAGCGATCCGATAGTTTCGCTCCACCCGCACAACCGGGCGCCGCCGCCCAGGCGACCGGAGGACGGGCGGGCCGGGCCGGCAGGAGGCGCCGGGACACGCGAACTGGGGAGGACCGTGCGCGAGTTCACCACCCCCGCCGCGGCCGTACCCGAGGTCGCCGGAGGACTCGCCGACTCCCTGTACGACACCGCCGAACGCACCCCCAACCTGGTCCAACTGTCCTGGCGGGCCGCCGACGGGCAGTGGCAGGACGTCACCGCCCGGGAGTTCCGGGACCAGGTGCTCGCCCTGGCCAAGGGACTGCTCACGCACGGCGTGCGCTACGGCGACCGGGTCGCCCTGATGTCCCGCACCCGCTACGAGTGGACGCTCTTCGACTACGCGCTCTGGTCGATCGGCGCCATCACCGTCCCGGTCTACCCCACCGCCGCCCCCGAGCAGGTCCGCTGGATCCTCGCCGAGACGCAGGCGGTGGCCTGTCTGGTCGAGGACGAGGACGCCGCGATGACCGTCGGCGCGGTCTGCGACGCACTGCCCGACCTCACCGGCATCTGGCAGCTGGACCGCGACTGCGTCGCCGCGATCACCGAGGACGGCCGGGGCGTGCCTGACTCCCTGGTGCACCGCCAGCGCCTGGGCGTCGCCGGCGAGAACATCGCCACCGTCGTCTACACCTCGGGCACCACCGGCCGCCCCAAGGGCTGCCTGCTCACCCACGCCAACCTGGCCTCCGAAGCCGACGCACTGCTCGCCGGCTGGGGGGACGTCCTGCGCGACACCGGCGGCAACCAGCCCGGCACCCTGCTGTTCCTGCCGCTCGCCCACGTCTACGGGCGGGCCGTGCAGATCGCCGCACTCCGCGGCGGCTTCCGGATCGGCCACGTCCCCGAGGTCTCCACCGACGCGCTGCTGCCCGCGCTGGACACCTTCCGGCCGACCTTCCTGCACGCCGTCCCGTACGTCTTCGAGAAGATCTTCCAGCAGGCACGGCGCACCGCCGAGGACTCCGGGCGCGGCGAACTCTTCGAACAGGCCCGGCAGGTGGCCGTCGACTGGGCCGCCGCCCGGGAGCAGAAGGCCTTCGGGCGCGGCCCCGGACCGAGCGCCGCCCTGCGACTGCGCCACCTCGCCTACGAGCGGACCGTCTACCCCAGACTGCGCGCGGCACTCGGCGGCCGGGTGCGCAGCGTGATGTGCGGCGGCTCCTCGCTGCGGCGCGAGCTGGGCCTGTTCTTCACCGGCGCCGGCCTCCAGCTGTACGAGGGGTACGGGCTGACCGAGACCTCCGCGGCGATCACCGCCAACCCCACCGGGCGGCAGAAGCTCGGCACCGTCGGGCAGCCGGTGCCGGGGGCCACAGTGGCGATCGCCGACGACGGCGAGGTGTGGGTGCGCGGCGGATCGGTGTTCGGCGGCTACCTCAACCACCCGCAGTGCACCGCCGAGTCGCTGGTCGACGGCTGGTTCGCCACCGGCGACCTGGGCCGGCTGGACGAGGACGGCTACCTCACCATCACCGGCCGCAAGAAGGACCTGATCGTCACCAGCAGCGGCAAGAACCTCGCACCGTCGAGCCTGGAGGAGCGGGTCGAGGCACATCCACTGGTCTCCCAGTGCCTGGTGGTGGGCGACGACCGCCCGTACGTGGCCGCGCTGATCACGCTCGACCCGGCGGCCCTGGCGCACTGGCTGAAGTCCCACGGACGGGAGCAGCTGGACGCCTGGGCGGTGCTCGCGGACGAGGAGCTGCACATCGAGGTCCAGCGCGCGGTGGCGGCGGCCAACACGGCGGTGTCGCGGGCCGAGTCGATCCGCGCGTTCCGGCTGCTGCCACGCGAGTTCAGCCAGGAGCAGGGGCTGCTGACGCCCTCGCTCAAGCTGCGCAGGGGCGCCATCGCGGAGTACTACGCGGAGGACATAGAGGAGCTGTACCTCTCCTGATCGGCGTGTCTGCGCGAGGTTCCGGCGGATTCTGACGGCTCGTCTTGTCTCTTGCGGTCATGGCTCGGTGGCCGACCGGTTCACCTGCCGTTCCCTTGACGGGCCGATTGGTCCAGTCCATTGTTTCTCTTCGGTCCGAGTGCGGCGTACCACCACCCCCTTTGCGCACGCCCCCTTGCTCGCGCTCACTCCTGCTCGCGCTCACTCCTGCTCACGTCTGCTCTTGCTCACGTCCGCTCTTGCTCACGCCCTCCCCACGGGCGTCCCCCACTCGCTGGAGTCCTCACGTGTCGATGTCCACGCGCCCTTCTGCGCGTCTGTCTGCGCACTTGTCCGCGCGCCTGTCCGCGCGCCTGTCCGCACTCGCCGCCTCCGTCGCGCTGCTCACCGCCTTCGTCGTGCCGACGGCGTCCGCCGACGGCGCGACGGCGCCCGCTGCGCGGGCCGCAGCAGGCGCGACTGCGGCGACGGTCAACCTGGCGACCAACCCCGGGTTCGAGGTGCCCTCCCCGAACCTCGCCGACTGGGGCAGCATCTCCGGCTGGAGCTGCACCGGCGGCCCCGCCGAAGCGGCCGTCACCACCACCGCCCCGCACTCCGGTGCCTCCGCGCTGACCGTCACCCCGGCGGACGCCGACTCCACCGGCGAGTGCGTCCAGACCGTCGCCGTCAGGCCGGACACCACCTACACCGCCTCCTCCTGGGTCCGCGGCGACTTCGTCCACCTGGGCGTCACCGGCACCGGCAGGGACCTCCCGCCCGCGTGGACGGAGAGCACCGGCGGCGGCTGGCAGCGGCTGACCACGCGGTTCACCACCGGTCCCGCCGCGCGCAGCGTCCGGCTGTACGTCCACGGCTGGTACCAGCAGGGCCCCTTCTCGGTGGACGACGTCCGGGTGGACGGCCCCGCGCCCGCCCCGGCGGTGGCGGAAAGCTCGGTCCCGACCAGCGACAAGGTCGTCTTCTTCACCGTGGACGACGGCTGGCAGCGCACCCCCGAGGCGGAACAGTTCATCGCCGACCACCGGCTGCCCATCACCGCCTTCCCGCTGCCGATGCCGGCCGGCACCGACCCGGCCTTCTTCAAGCGGGTCACCGCCGCAGCCGGCTCCTCGGTCCAGGACCACACGGTCTCCCACTCCGACCTCAGCACGCTCCCCCTGGACCAGCAGCAGGTCGAGATCTGCGACGCCCGGGACACCATGACCCGCCTCTTCGGCACCGCGCCGGTGGTCTTCCGCCCGCCGTTCTTCGCCTGGAACGCCGACACCCTGCAGGCCGCCGCCAACTGCGGCATCCGCACCGTGCTCACCGCCGACGCCGACTTCAGCTGGGGCGCCGCCAACATCTGGCACCCGGGCCCGCTCCAGCCGGGAGACGTCATCATCATGCACTGGACCGACACCCTGGCCACCGACCTGCAACGCGCCCTCGCCGCCGCCGACTCCGCCGGCCTCAAGCCGGCCGGCCTGGTCGACTACCTGCGCTGACCCGCCGCCCCCCATGGCCCGCCCCGGCCGCCGCACCGCCGCTTCCCCACCGGGGAGCTGCGGCGCGGGCGGCGCGGGCGGTGCGGCGGCGGCGCGGCGGCGCGGCGGCGCGGCGGCGCGGCGGCGCGGCGGCGCGGTTCGATGGAGTGACTGGTGATCATGTTCATTGACAGTGCGCCCGCGGCGTGGCTCTAATGGGGGCGTGCAGCGCGGCGCCGGCCAAAGAGCAGTGGGCCGGCCGGTGGCCGAGCGAGCACCCTTTCGAAGGGACGACGCGCGATGAGCACGCTCTCCGTTTCCCTGATCTGACGCCGGGCGGTCACCCCGCGGTGTCCGCGTGCGCGATGCGCCGCCCCTGACTGTCACCGCGTGTGGCCGCGACTCCTCTTCACTTCCGGAGACTTCACCACACACGCATGCCAATGTCCTTCAATCTGAATGTCATCGAAGAGTTCCGCGCCAACGGAGGGCGGGTCGGCGGGCCTTTCGAGGGCGGCGACCTGCTGTTGCTGACCACCACCGGGGCCCGCTCCGGGCGGCCGCACACCGTGCCGCTCGGGTACGTCCGGGCGGAGGGGCTGCTCCTGGTCGTCGCCTCGGCCGCCGGAGCGCCGGAGAACCCGCAGTGGTACCGCAACCTGCTGACCCACCCCGTGGTCCGGGTCGAACTCGGCACCGACACCTTCGACGCGGTCGCCGTGCCCGCCGAGGGCGCCCGGCGGGAGCGGCTGTTCGCCGCCGTCGTCCGGAAGGCGCCGGGGTACGGCGACTACCAGGCCCACACCGAACGGGAGTTGCCGGTCGTCATCCTGGAACGGGAGCGGCCCGGAGCCGCACCGACCGGCGAGGCACCGGTCGTGCGCACCCTCGCCGACAAGCTGCTGGAGGCGCACGGCTGGCTCCGCGCCCAACTGCACCACGTCCGGGAGGAGGCGCACGCCCACGTTCCCGGCCGACCGGCCGGACTCGGACTGCAGCTGCGGCAGCACTGCCTGGCGTTCTGCGACGGGCTGACCCATCACCACACCGGCGAGGACACCGCGGTCTTCCCCGCCCTCGCCCGCAGCCACCCGGAGCTGGCCGACGTGCTCGCGCGGCTCGACGAGCAGCACCGGGCGATCGGACGGATCAGGGACGAGCTGGTGGCACTGCTGGCCGGGATCGAGGTCAGCGAACCGGAGCGGCTCCGCACCGAACTGGACCGGATGTCGGCCGAGCTGGAGGCGCACCTCGACCACGAGGAGGCCGAGTTGTTGCCGGTCCTCGCCGGCATCCCCTTCCCCCCGACCGGACCCGCCCGCGCCGGGAGCGCTACGGACCGGTAGCCGAAGCGCCGCTGCCGCCGTCCCCTCCCCGGGCCTCCGGAGGGGGCGGCGGCAACCGCTGTGCTGCGGTGGTCGAACGGCTTCCGACGAGCCGTTACGACTGCGAGAAGACCGGCAGGTAGCCACCGGCCTGGCCGGAGGCCTTGGGGTGGTAGCTCTCGTCGATCGGCAGGGTGGTGCTGTTCAGCCAGGTGGTCAGGCTGCCGCAGATCTCGTGGTTGGTGAAGATGTTGCGGACGTCACCGAACGCGAAGCCGGCGTTGGCGGCGCGCTTGGCGAGGACGCCGTCCAGGGTGTCGGCGGCGCCGTTGATGGCGGCGCGCTTGGTGTCGCCGATGCCGAAGACGCAGTCGCCGCCGACCTTGTAGATGTGCGGGTAGCCCATCACCACGACGTGGGCGTTGGGCGCCTTGGCCTTGATCGCGGAGTACACGGCGTCGAGCTGGCCCGGCAGGGTGTTGAGGGCGTAGTTCTTGGCCGTGTTGACGGCGTTGAGGCAGGAGCTGTCGGAGCCCAGGACACAGGTCTGCATGGTGTCCGCGAAGCCGGCGTCGTTGCCGCCCACCGAGATGCTGACCAGCGTGGTGCCGGCGTCCAGGGCCGAGATCTGGCTGTTGAGGATGTCACCGGTCCTGGCGCCCGAGCAGGCGACGAACTTGAAGGAGGACGGCGAGTGCGCGTTCTTCCACAGGTACGCGTACGCGTTGGTGCTGCGCTTGCAGCTACCGCTGTCGCTCAGGTAGCTGCCGGCGCCGACACCGGAGGAGTACGAGTCGCCGAGGGCCACGTAGTTCACACCGGCCGCGTTGGCGGACGAGGCGGCGAAGAGCGTCGTCATGGTGAGGCCTGCCGCAATCGCGGCGATGGACAGGGCACGGGCAGGGCGGGGCATGACACCTCCAGGGTGGGGGGTGGAGAGTGGGGGCGTGGCGTGGGTCACAGAAGTGATACCAGGCGGTAGGGGAACCCGGAAGCGCTCATGCCAAGGATATTGACGGAGCGTCTGATAGCTCAGAGGTGAACTGCCGCCAACAGCCCGTGAGTTCGCACTGGTCAGTGCGGGTGCGTTTTGACGCGCGTAGCGTTTTGCGCGTGGACCGGCAACTTGCGGAAGTTCAGTGCGCGGTAAACCTGGAGTCGATGTCCGACCACCGTTGAGTCAGTTTCGACCCGGTCGGCAGTCCGGGCGAGAGCGCGCCGACGGGCGCGCGGGGACCGCGGCGGGCGTGGGAATGCTGCGGGCGCGAGCGGGCAAACGGATGAGCGGACGGGCGGACGCCGACAAGCTGACGAGCCGACGAGCCGACGAGCCGACGAGCCGACGGGCACGAGCGGGCCCCCGGATGAGCACCGCCGTGAGCCGCCTTCAGAACCGGACGCCGGGCACGGGCCACGGGACGACCGACCGCCCTCGGCCCCCGGGCACGACGGTCTAGCGACCGCCGCCCGGGTACACGGTGCCCGGCGAGACCGTGCAGCCCCCGACCGGCAGTTCCTCGATCGCCTCGTTCGCGGCCTCGGGCACGCCGAGCCAGCGGACGGCGGTGGCGACCGCCGCCCGGGCCTGGCGCAGCCCGGCCGCGCCCCAGCCCAGCAGCTCGACGGCGAGCCCGGGCGCGACCAGCAGCCGCCGGTAGTGGCGGCCCGAGGCCGGGTCGGCGACGCTCGGACCGACCGCCCTCAGTGCCGCCGCCATCCGGACCCGCGCGCACTCGTGCCCGCCGTTCGCCGAACCGACCCGGTCGTAGAGGTACCCGAGGTAGTACGGTCGGCCGATCACCGCCTGCGCCTCCTCTGCGGCCTCCCTGGCCAGGGCGGCCGCAGGGTCCCCGGCGTCCTCCGGTTCCAGCGAGCCGCCGGGCAGCGAGCAGATCCCGTCCCTGGGGTTCACCAGGGTGAGCACCCGCCCGTCCGGGGCGAACAGCCACCCCCAGGACTGCTTGACCGGCAGTCCGTCCGGCACCTGCTCGCCCGGCCGCCACGGCCAGCCCGCCGTGGGGCGACGCCGGACCTTCCCGAGCAGCTCGGCGATCTCCGCGCTGTACTCGATCGGGCTCATGCTCTCGCCTCGCGGCGCTCGGCGGGGGCGTCGGACCACCGGGTGGAGGCCTCGACCCTGCCCGGGGTCACGCCCGCGCCCGAGGCATTGACCTCACCGGAGCCGGCGGCGGTGGCGTGCGGCTGCGCGCGTCCTCCGGCGCCGAGCTCGCTCCGCTCGCGCATGCGTCCCCCTCTCGCTGTCGGGCTCGCCGGACCGGCGGTGCGCGGAGAGGACCTGCAGGGCGCGGTACGGAGCGGAGCGGCCGGAGCGTCGGCGTGGGGTACCGCACGCTCCTGCTGTTGATCTTCTCCGAATCTTCCCCGAACAGGCGGTCGATGAACAGTCCCCAGCGCCGCATGGTGGACGCGGAGGCGGTGAACGCCCCTGATCATCCCAGCGGCCCACCCCCTCCCCGGGGGCCGGGGAAGCCGGGCAGCGGGAACCCCGGCCGAGGGTCCACGCCCGGCGGGAAGGGCAGCCTGCGGGCGGCGTCGTCCGCGAGCTCGTCGAACACCTCGTGCGCGGTCATCGGCCGCAGCCGCCCGTCGGCCAGCGCCCAGCCGCGCACCGGCGGCCGGACTCCGGCGTCACCGGTCGGCGGGCCCGCCGGGCCACCGGTCGGCGGGTCGGCCGCGTCCCCGGGCGGCGGATCGGCCCGGCTGCCCGTCGACGGATCGCCGTGCAGCAGCAGCGCCCCCTCGCCACCGGAGGCCACGCCCGCCGCCAGCGTGACGCAGAACGCCTCGGCGTCCCGCCCGGCGGGGTACAGCTGCCCGTCCTCGACGCAGACGTCCACCGCCGAGGTGAGCTCCTCGCCGTCCTCGGGGCCGTGGCAGCGCAGCGTCAGCAGGTGGCAGCCCTCCCCCGCGCCCTCGGCCAGCGCCAGGTACACCGACGTCACGTACCTCATCACCGCCGCCATCCGGCGCTGCCCGTCCGGATCGTCGCCGACGGCGTCCAGCAGGGCCAGACAGGCCACGGACATCCGCACCCGCGCCCGGTGGTCGTCCATCAGCACCGGCAGCAGCTCGGCCAGCCGCTCGCCCGCGTAGACGAACGGCTCCCCGGCCAGCTCGGGATCGCCCGCGTAGGCGACCCGGGCCGTGGGCATCCGGGGGTCGAGGCCGAACGCCTCGCAGTAGTCCTCGAAGTCGTCCGCCTCCAGGACCCGCAGGTGCACCTCCAGACCCTGCCGGTACAGGGCCGTCAGCTGCTCCTCCGCCCGCCGCAGGTAGCCCTGGTGGTCGAGCCCGCCGAACAGCCCGTACCGCGCGAGCCCGGCGAAGTCCCCGGCCCGGACGGCCAGCGCCAGCGCGACCGGCTGCGGGGGCGCGCCCCTGGCCCGCCCGCCGCGCCGGGCCCGCGCACCACCCCCTCCCGCGCGCCCACCGGGCGGCCGCCCACCTCCGGGCGGCGCCGCCCCACCGGGCCCACCACCCGGCGCCCCGCCGGCACCGCTCCCCGGCTTCCGCCCCGCCAGCACCAGCACCCGCCGGCGCCCCCGCGACGTCCGCACGCCCGCAGCGCCCACCACGCCGCGCAGCAACTCCCGCACAGCAGCCATGGCTCCTCCTGTTTCCTCACCTGCTCGATCTCCGACAGCGCCGACCGCTCCGAACGACGGAGCCGCCGACGTCGAGGAACATACACACAGCCACTGACAACTCACCCCGAGTAATCGAACAGAGGGCCCCGGCGAGACCCCGGGAGGCCCCGCACAGGCGAGGACGGGGGCGGGCGGAACAAGCGCGCCGACCCGTCCGCACCCCCGCGGGACGGGACCCCCGGTGCCCGTGAGACGCACGCCTCCACGGATCCGGGTGGGATTGTCAGTGCCGACGGTTAGGGTCGGGGACCATGCGACTGCTGCATACCTCCGACTGGCATCTCGGGCGTTCGTTCCACCGGGAGAGCCTGCACGACGCCCAACGGGCCTTCCTGGACCACCTGGTGGACGTGGTCCGGGCCGAGGGCGTGGACGCCGTGCTGGTCGCGGGCGACGTCTACGACCGGGCGCTGCCCGGGCTGGAGGCGGTCGCGATGTTCGACGAGGTGCTGCACCGCCTGGCGGATCTCGGCGTGCCGACGGTGTTCATCAGCGGCAACCACGACTCGGCCCGTCGCCTGGGCGTCGGCGCGGGGCTGATCGGGCGGGCCGGGATCCATCTGCGGACGGATCCCGGCGAGTGCGCCACGCCCGTGGTGCTGGCGGACGAGCACGGGCCGGTGGCCGTGTACGGGCTGCCGTACCTGGAGCCCACGCTGGTGCGCGAGCGGTTCGGGCTGGCGAAGGGCGGGCACGCCGCGGTGCTCGGGGCCGCCATGGACGAGGTGCGGGCCGATCTGGCGGCGCGCCCGGCCGGTACCCGCGCGGTGGTGCTCGCGCACGCGTTCGTCACCGGCGGCGCGCCGAGCGACAGCGAGCGGGACATCGCGGTCGGCGGTGTGGCCGCGGTGCCCGCCTCGGTGTTCGAGGGAGTGCACTACGTCGCGCTCGGCCACCTGCACGGCTGCCAGACCCTCGCCCCCCACCTGCGCTACAGCGGCTCCCCGCTCGCCTACTCCTTCTCCGAGGTGCACCAGCGGAAGAGCATGTGGCTGGTCGACCTCGCGGCCGACGGCTCGGTGGCCGCCGAGCGCGTGCCCTGCCCCGAGCCGCGCCGGCTCGCCACCCTGCGCGACAGCCTGGACGCGCTGCTCACCGGCGAGCAGTACGCCGAGCACGAGCAGTCCTGGGTGCAGGCCACGCTCACCGACGCCGTCCGCCCGAGCGAGCCGATGGAGAAGCTGCGCCGCCGCTTCCCGCACACCCTGCAGCTGCTCTTCGACCCGGACGAGGCCGAGGCCGGGGCCTCCCCGTCGTACGCGGCGCGGGTGAGCGGCCGGGACGACCTGGAGATCGCCGAGGGCTTCCTGCGGCACGTCCGCCCCGGGGCCGAGCCGGAGCCGGACGAGCTGGGCTGGCTGCGCGAGGGCTTCGAGCGCGTCCGGCAGACCACCGACCGGAAGGCGGACCTGCCCCGATGAGGCTGCACCGGCTCACCGTCACCGCCTTCGGCCCGTTCGCGGGCTCCGAGACGGTCGACTTCGACGCGCTCGCCGCCGGCGGGCTGTTCCTGCTGCGCGGCGCGACGGGCGCGGGCAAGAGCAGCGTGCTGGACGCCGTCTGCTTCGCGCTGTACGGCGAGACTCCGGGCGCCCGCCGCGCCAACCGGCTGCGCAGCGACCACGCCGACCCCAAGCGGCTCACCGAGGTGCAGCTGGAGCTGACCCTCGGCGGTCGGCGCCTGCAGATCACCCGTCTGCCGGAGCAGCAGCGGCCGAAGAAGGTCGGCACCGGCACCACCGTCGAACGGGCGCAGACCCTGCTGCGCGAGTGGGTCGCCGACACGGGCGACGGCACGCCGGGCTGGCGGGGGCTCAGCAAGTCGCACCAAGAGGTCGGGGAGGAGGTCCTCGGGCTGATCGGCCTGAACCGGGAGCAGTTCTGCCAGGTGGTGCTGCTGCCGCAGGGCGACTTCGCCCGCTTCCTCAAGGCCGACTCGGAGGAGCGCGGCAAGCTGCTGCGGCGGCTGTTCGACACCGAGCGGTACCGGCACGTCGAGGACTGGCTGGCCGAGCAGCGGCGGGCCCAGGAGGCAGCGGTCCAGGCCGGGCGGCGCCGGCTGCGCGACCTCGCCAGCAAGGCCGAACAGGCGGCGGGCCCGGGCGCCGAGCCCGCCGAGGACTGGGTCCCGGCCGAGGACGGTGACACCGGGCTCACCGCCGGGGTGCTCGGCTGGGCGGCGGTCCTGCGCAGCGGCGCGGCCGAACAGCTCACCGTCGCGGAGTCGGCGCTCGCGGGCGCCGGGGCGGCGCAGCGCACCGCCCAGCGGCACCGCGAGGCCGCCGAGGAGCTGGCCGGGCGGCAGCGCCGGCACCGGGAGGCGCGGGAGCTGGCCGGGCGGCTGGCCCGGTTCGAGCCCGAAGCGGCGCTGGACCGGCAGCGGCTGGCCGCGGCGCAGGAGGCCGTCGGGGTGGAGGCCGCGCTGCGGCTGCGGGAGAGCGCGGCCGAGGCGCTGCGGCGCGCGCAGACGACGGAGCTCCGGCACCGCGAGGTGCTCGCCGCCGCGCCCGGCGGTGAGGGCCGGCGGCTCGACGGGGCCGGCGCCGCCGAGCTGACCGAGGCCGAGCTGCGGCTGCGGGCCGAGGTGGTCCGGCTGGAGGCGGCCCGGGCGGACGAACTGCGCTGTGCCGAACTCGTACGCGAGCAGGGATCGTTGACGGCGGACCGGACCGCCGCCGAGGCGCTGGCCGAGGAGGCCGAGGACTGGCTGGCCGAGTTCGAGGGCGAGCTGAGCCGCCTGGAGGAGCAGCACACCCGGGCCCGGGAGGCGACCGCCAGGGTCGAGCAACTGGACGTACAGCGCGCCGAGTCGACGATCCGACTGGACGCGGCCCGGGAACGCGACGGCCTGCGGGCCGAGATCATGGCGGCCGAGCCGCGGGTCGTCGAGCTGCGCACCGCCGCGCTGGACGCCCGTGAGCACAGCCTGGACCTGCGGGACCGGCGGCTGGCGGGCATGGCCGCCGAACTCGCCGAGCAGCTGCGCAGCGGTGAGGCCTGCCGGGTCTGCGGCTCTCCCGAACATCCGGCGCCGGCCGAGGCGGCGCCCGGCAGCCGGGTCGCCGCCGAGGACGAGGAGCGGGCCCGCCGCGCCCAGGCCGTCGCCGAGCAGGCCTGGACGGTGGCGGACCAGGCGCTCACGGCGCTGCGGGTGCGTGAGGCGACCGCCGCGGGAGCGGCCGGGCCGGAGGGCTCGGACGCGCTCGCACGGGCCCTCGCCGAGCTGGAGCGCGAGCACCGCGAGGCGCGGCACACGGCGGAGGCCCTCGGCCGGGTCGAGCAGGAGATCGCCCGGCTGTCCCAGGACCGTGCCCGCCGCGACGCCGAGCTGCACGAGGCCAAGGAGCGCGCCGCCGTCCTCACCGACCGGCTGCTGAAACTCGACACCGAACGGGACGCGCTGACCGCCCGGGTGGCGGCCGCGCGCGGCGAGGCGGCCTCCGTCGCCGACCGGGCAGCTGCCCTGACCCGGACCACCGAGCAGGTCGCCGCCACGGCCGCCGCCGCCCGCGCCCGCGCGGAGGCCGCGGCCCGGCTCGACGAGGCCGAGCGCGAGCTGGGCGGGGCCGCCGCCGCGGCGGGCTTCCCGGACGCCCGGGCGGCACTGGCGGTGCTGCTGCCGCGGGACGAACGCGAGCGGCTGGAGGCCCGGCTGGAGCGGCACCGCGCGGAGACCGCCGCCGTCCGGCGCGAGCTGGACCTGCCGGAGCTCGCCGAGGCCGCGGCCCGTCCACCGGTCGACCTGCCCGCCGTCGCTGCCGCGCTCCGCGCCGCCACCGACCGGCTCGGACAGGCGCACGCCGCCCGCGCGGCGGCCCACGAACGGTGCGAGGCACTGGCCGCGATCGGCCGGCAGCTGGCCGGGCTCGCCGCCGAGCTGGCGCCGGCCCTGGACCGGTACGGGCGGATCAACCGGCTCGCCACGCTGACCGCCGGCACCTCCGCCGAGAACCGGCTGCGGATGCGCCTGGAGTCGTACGTGCTGGCGGCCCGGCTGGAGCAGGTCGCGGCGGCGGCCAGCGACCGGCTGGTCCGGATGTCCGGCGGCCGCTACACCCTGGTGCACAACGACGGCCGGGGCGCCGGCACCAAACGCTCGGGTCTGGCCCTGCGGGTGGTGGACGCCTGGACGGGCACCGAGCGGGACACCGCGACCCTCTCCGGCGGCGAGAGCTTCTTCGCCTCGCTCTCCCTCGCCCTGGGCCTGGCCGACGTGGTGACCGACGAGGCGGGCGGCATGCCGCTGGACACCCTGTTCATCGACGAGGGCTTCGGCACCCTCGACGAGCAGTCCCTGGAGGAGGTGATGGACGTCCTCGACGGCCTGCGCGAGCGGGACCGCGCAGTCGGCATCGTCAGCCACGTCGCCGACCTGCGCAGCCGTGTCCCGGCCCAGCTGCTGGTCCGCAAGGGGCGGCGCGGCTCGACGCTGGCCCTGGCCGGACGGGAGGACGCGTAGGGGGAGCCACCACCCGGCCACGGACGGGCCACCGGGCCGGCCGCCGGACGGGCCACCGGGCCGGCCGCCGGACGGGCCACCGGGCCGGCCGCCGGACGGGCCTCGGACCGGACGGGATCAGCCCGAGCAGGCGATGCGCTGCGCCTGCTGCCAGGCGCACACCGGGCAGAGCGTGCTGCCCGGCTGATCGACGGGCAACTCGGTCGGTTCGCCGCACAGCACGCAGTCGGCGCGCGGCCCGGACGCCGCCGGGTCGTGCCCGAGCGCCGCCTCCGTGCTGCCGCCGTCGGAGGCGAGTTCGCAGACCGCCGTGGGCTCGTTCGTCGTGCTGTCGCTCATGCCGCCTTCCTACTCCGCCACTCCGCCCGAGGCAAGACCACCCCGGGCCCGCTCCCGCCGCCCGCTCCCGCTTCACGTGGTCGCGGTCGAGGTCCGGCTCGTGGACGCGTTCGCGGCCGACTCGATCATGGCGGCGACGCCGTCCAGCAGTGGCTTCAGCCCGAAGGCGAACAACGCGTCCAGGTCCAGGTCGTAGTCGTTGCCGAGGCTACCGACCATCCGCGCGAACACCGGGTGGCGCTCGCCGGTGACGATCGCCGCCAGGACCGGGCCCTGACGGTCCATCCACTGGTCCTCGGTGAGGCCCGTGGTGGCCTCGGCCTGGGCCTCCCGTTCCAGGTGAACGGCGATCCCCTGGACGTAGCTGTAGAGCAGGACGTGCAGGTCGAGCACGGTCGCGGCGTCGAGGCCGTGGCCGTCGAGCGCCGCGAGCGCCCACTCGGCGTGGTCCAGCAGGGCGGGCAGCATCAGCGGGCGGGTGAGTACGCCGACCTGGGCGAGCCACGGGTGGCGCCGGTAGATCCGCCACAGCGTGTGGGCGCCGGTCTCCAGTCGCGCCCGCCACTCCCCCGGCGGATCCGCCGGGAAGGACTCCTCCCCGAACGCCGCGTCCGCCATCAGCAGCACCAGGTCGTCCTTGCTCGGGACGTACCGGTAGGGGGACATCGCGGCGACGCCGAGTCGGGCCGCGACGCTGCGCATGGAGAGCGCGGCGAGCCCCTCACGGTCGGCGATCTCCATCGCGGCCCGGACGATCCGCTCCGCGCTGAGCTCCACTGACGTTCCCGAGCCCGTCGGTGACCCACCCCTCAGGGCGGGCGCGGCAGCCGTGACGGGCACGGGCGCACCGGGCCTGACGGGCGCGGCCGCCGCGGGCGCGGGTGCAGCTGGCGCGGGCACAACTGGTGCGGTCGGCGCGGGCGCGGCCACCACGGTGCCCACCCGCGGCCGGGTCTCGACCAGCCCCTCCAACCGCAGCGTGGTGAGCACCTTGGTGGCCGTGGCGAGCGCGACGTTCCACTCACGGACGATCCGCCGCGTCGAGGGCACCCGCTCGCCCGGCGCGAGCGTGCCGTCGGCAATCCGCTCGGCGATCTCGTCGGCGATGCGCCGGTACGGCGGGACGGACTCGGGTGTGCCGGACATGCGGACCGCCCCTCGTGTGATGTGGATCTCTTTCCGCGACAGCCGGAGCTGTACTAGCGCAGACGCTACCAGGAGTGCAGCCCAGGAACGCCCCTCTGCACTAGATCAGTTGACACGAAACAGCAGTTGGCCGGGCTACGCGTACGCCGTACATTCAGCTCGCGTACAGCGTACGACCCCACGCGCGGCACCGCGCGTGGACGGACAGCGAGGAGCGACCAATGAAGACCGTGCTCATCTCCGGCGGCGGCATCGCGGGCACCGCGCTCGCCGCACTGCTGAGTCGCCGGGGCTTCGCCCCCACGGTGGTGGAGCGCGCCCCCGGGCCGCGCGGCGGCGGGCAGGCCGTGGACGTCCGGGGCGTCGCACTGGAGGTGGTCGAGCGGCTGGGCGTGCTGGAGCGGGTCCGAGCCCGCCGCACCCTGATGCGGGGCATGTCCGTCCTGGACGGCGACGGCCGGGAGCTCCACCGCTCCACCGAGAGCACGTTCAGCAGCGGGCGGCTCGACAACGGCGACCTTGAGCTGCTGCGCGACGACCTCGTACGGATCCTGCACGATCGGGCCGTGGAAGGCGGAGGCACCCGGTTCGTCTTCGGGGACGGCGTGACCGCACTCGAACCGGGCGAGGACGACGTCCTCGTCTCCTTCGAGCACGCCGAGCCTCGCCGCTTCGACCTGGTCGTGGGTGCCGACGGCCTGCACTCGACCGTCCGGCGACTGGCCTTCGGGCCCGAGGAGCAGTTCGCGCGTCACCTCGGCATGCATCTGGCGATCTTCAGCTCGGACAACTTCCTCGGCCTGGAGGACTGGCAGGTGTGGCTGCGCGACGGCGAAGCCGGCTACGGCATCTACCCGGTTCGCGGCAACACCGAGCTGCGGATCAGCTTCGGCTTCGCCGGCGAGCCGCTGCCGGAGGGCCGGCGCGATCCGCAGGCGCAGCGGACGGTCGTCGCCGAGCGGATGGCGGCGCTGCGCTGGGAGACCCCGAGGCTGCTGAAGGCGCTGGCCGAGGCACCCGACCTCTACTGCGACACGATGACGCAGATCCGGATGGACCGCTGGTCGCAGGGTCGGGTCGTCCTCCTCGGGGACGCGGGCTACTGCGCCTCCCCGCTGTCGGGCCAGGGCACCAGCCTCGCCCTGGTCGGCGCCCACGTCCTGGCCGACGCCCTCGACCGCTCCGGCGGCGACCACCGCACCGCCTTCACCTCGTACGAGGAGCGGTTGCGCCCGTTCGTCGCGCTCAACCAGGATCTGGCGACCGAGAACCCGGGCGGTCCGGCCGCCAAGGAGTCGGTGGAGCGGGCCAAGAACGCGATCTCGCTGGACGGCTGACCAGGACGGGCGGCGGCGACCGGCAGGGCGCTCAGGGCGCGGATGTCGGTGGGCGGTGACAGCAAACGGAGTTCAGCAAACAGATTTCAGCGAACGTTCGCTGAAATCTGTTCGCTGAACTCTGTCACCGGCCACCTGTTCGCCGTCCGCCGTCCGACGTCCGCCGCAACCCGTCCGCCGACGCCCTCCGCAGCCGTCGGCCCGCCGACCGGGCGTTCCCGGCCGGCGGTTACCGTGTCCGACATGGCCACCGATCTCCGCCGACGCCTGCTCGCCGCCCACGCCACCGCCCCGTCGTACGCCGAGGTGGGAGCCACCCGGGGCGGGCGCCTGCCGGCCGGGTACGCGCACCTGCGGCGCCGCGTGCACCTCGGGCACGGGGCGGAGGTGCTGCAGCGGGCCGGGCGCTACGTGCTCGACTGGGGCACCCAGTTGGGCACCGGATTCGCGGTCCACCCCGGCGGCCCGGCCCGGCCCGGGGCGACGGTCCTGCTGCGGCTGAGTCTGCCCGGGCGCCGGTGGCCGCGGCTGGTGATCCCCTGCCGGGTGGTGTGGACGGTGGACGAGCCGGACCGCGTCGGGTTCGCGTACGGCACACTCCCCGGGCACCCGGAGTGCGGCGAGGAGGCGTTCCTGGTGTCGATGGACGCCGACGGCGAGGTGTGGTTCGAGGTCACCGCGTTCTCCCGGCTCTCCGCCTGGTACGCACGCCTGGGCCGCCCGGTCGCGCTGCTCTGCCAGCACCTGGCGATCGAGCGCTACCTCACGGTCGTGGCCGCACACGTCAGCCGCTAGCCGGGAAGCCACCGGAAGTCGACTCACCCGACCACAGGCCCCAGGCCCGGCACGGCCCCGCACGGCCTCGCCCCGGCCGGGCACGGGCCGGGGCGAGCCGCCGTCAGCCCAGGAAGGACAGCCGGACGGTCCGGCGCGGATTGTCCCCGTTGGTGTCGACGAGCACCACCGACTGCCAGACGCCGAGCGCCAGTTGGCCGCCGAGCACCGGCAGGGTGGCGTGCGGGGCCACCAGTCCGGGCACCACGTGGTCCCGGCCATGCCCCGGGCTGCCGTGCCGGTGGCGCCAGCGGTCGTCGGCCGGGAGGAGCTCGCGCAGGGTGGCGAGGAAGTCGTCGTCGCTGCCGGAGCCGGTCTCCAGGACGGCGATGCCCGCGGTGGCGTGCGGCACGAAGACGTTGAGCAGGCCGTCGCGCCCGGCAGCCCGCTCGTCGAGGAACGCGGCGCAGCGGTCGGTGATGTCGAGGGCGACCTCGCGGCTGCCGGTGGTGATCTCGAAGGTGGTGGTCCGGAACCAGCCGGTCGGGGTGGAGTTGTTGTCGTGGTTGTCCGCCATGGCGCCATCCTGGCCCAGCTCAGGTGGCCGGGCGTACTGCCTCGCCGACTCGGCTTGCCAGGGAGGCAAACTCGCATAGGGTGAAAGGTTCAGACCACCTCGCGGCACGCCGGACCCCGCCACGGCCCAACGCCGAGGACCCACCACGCATCCGCCCACGCCCCTGCGCGGACCCGCCGGGACCCTGCCCCCGTGGCACACCCGTGCCCGCCACGCGCAATCCCCCCGGACATGCCGAAGACCCGATGGACCGGAGGTCCACCGGGCCTGTTCCCGCCCAGGACGGTACGACGACCGGCCGACGCCCGACGCGGCGACCGGCGACGGACCCCTAGCCGCGCCCGCCGAAGAGGCTGCGACGCAGCCGACGCAGCGGCGTCAGCAGCGAGATCCTGGTGTGGCGACGACGGGTCGTCGGGGCCTCGGCGCCGCGCGGCGTCAGCTCCCTTATCAGCCCGAGCGCCTCGGCGGTGTCCACCGCCGGGAGTGCGGGCGCGCCGAGCACGGCCAGGTGTCGCTCGATCCGGCGGCCGGTCGTGCCGACGCCGCACTGGATCGCCGGCACACGGGGCCGAGTCCGCACTTGCATGTGTTCCATCAGTTTTCCCACCCCTACGAGGCGCCAGGGCCGTGAGGCGAAGACTATCCGTGACGGACGGCCTTCGCGCAACCGTCCTTGGCGTTGTGCCACCGTATCGTGCGGCGTCAACTGACGATGCACCAGGGGCCACCCGGCCGGTCACGACTAGGCATCAATGATGGTGCACGACCCGCCGTTCGTCAGCAGGGCAAAGAGGTGCGGCCCCGCGCCCGTGTGCGCGGCACGCGCCCGGCGCACCGGGGCGCTTTGGTGACGTCCGACACAACCGCGGTCGAGGCGCCCGCGCACACCCCCCGGGGGCCCGCAATGTGGACCCCCCATATAGGGGACAGCAGTCAGGTCGACAAAGTGATCTTCAGGACGCTGCCCGCCACCGAGCGTGACGCCCCGGCGCCACCCGCGATCACCGATCGCCACCCGTGGCGCTCCGCTGTCCACGACCTGCCGTACGCGTGATGTCATGAAGTGGCCGACTTCATGAAGTGAACACATTCGAGGGATTGACTCCCGCCGAACCTCCAAGCAATATCTGTTGCACACGTCGGTGCCCGCACCGCACCCAGGCGTGTGTTCGAGTGATGAAGAACTCCGGCTCCCGCGAGCCACTGCCCGGCCGCCTCGACGCTGCGGTGGCCAGGCTCGCGCGGTGCCCGGACCGGCGGCCGGCCGTAGAGGGTCGGCCGGGCCGCCACCTGACTGCCGGTGCCGCCCCGTGAGGGGCCCGGCACCGGCGGTCCCGGGTCCCACCCCACGGATCGTCGACAAATCCCCCGGACCCGCCCAGGCCCCAGCCCAGGGCCCCCCCCCCCCCCCGCCCCCCCCCCCCCCCCCGCCCCCCCCCCCCCCCCCCACCCGGCCCCCCCCCCCCCCGGGCCCCCCGGGCCCCGGGGGGCCCCCCCAACCCCCGGCCCCC
>NZ_JBEOUW010000061.1:0-47210 GCF_040303045.1 Kitasatospora sp. NPDC096140 | reverse complement strand
GGCGTTGTTATAATAGACAAATCAATTGCTGCGGGGGCCGTCATATTTGTTCTTCTGTGGGGTGGTACCGCCCGGAAACCCGCCTGCGGAGCGGGTCCCCGGTCGTCATCCGGGGACCCGCTCCGCAGTGGCGAGGCGCTCGAACGAGCGGCTCAGGTGAGGTCGAACTCGCCGTCCCGGGCGCCGAGCACGAAGGCCCGCCACTCCGCCGGCGTGAAGACCAGCACCGGCCCGTCCTCCTGTCGGCCGTCCCGCATCCCGATGTACCCGTCCACGAACGCGATCTGGACGTCTCCGACCCCCTGGCTGCTGCACAGCCACTCCGCACCGGTGAAGTCCACCTTCGGCTTCCCGCTCGGCGCGAGCTCCGGCTGCGCGCCCACGGTCTCCGTGTCCGTACCGCTGTTGACTGCCACTGACCGATCTCCTCCCGACGGCGTTCCGGGGCCAGCCTAGCCACACCGCCCGGCCCCGGTCAGCGGGTTGACGAGGACTCCCCCGGCCCCGGTCGGGCACCGCCGGAGGGGCGGTGGAGCCGCCCCGCAGAGGGTCGAGGCGTGTCCCGACCGGCGGGGGCGCCGGGCAGCTGCCAGAGTGCTGCCAGGGCGCCGCCCGGGCCCGCGAGGGCGCGGGAGGGCACCCCCGGGCCGTACGGGGACCTCCGTGGCCCGTACGGGACCTTCCGGGGCCCCGCACGGGGACCGGAGCGCGCCTGCGGACGGTCCCGGCCCGCCCCAACCCCACGACCCGCCCAAGGGAGCAGCCGATGAGCCGCCGGGACGGCACCCGCGCCGACGTCATCCCCATCTCCGACGCACCCTCGGCACACCCCCCGGCACCCCGCACGCCCCCCTCGCCCATGCCCTTGCCCCGGCCGACCCCCGGCCGGCCCCCCGCACACGGGCGGGTCGGGATCGCCCTGGTCTCGCACAGCCAGGAACTGGCCACCGCGGTACGCAACCTCGCGCTCGCGTTGACCGGATCCGACTCCCCCGCCCCGATCTCGGCGACCGGCGGCGACCCGTCGGACGGGCCCGGCATCAGTGCCGTCCTGGTGGCTGCCGCGACCCGCCGGGTGGACCAGGGCCACGGCGTGGTGGTGCTCGCCGACCTGGGCGGCGCCGTCACCACCGTCCGCGCCCTGCTCTCCGAGGCCGACGAGCACGGCCTGCCGTTCCCGGTCCGGTTCGCCAACGCCCCGTTCGTCGAGGGCGCGGTGGCCGCGGCAGCGACCGCCACGGCGGGCGGCGACCTGGCGGCGGTGCTGGACGCGGCCGAGGAGGCCTACCGGCAGTACAAGGGCTGACCGCGGCCGGAGCCGGTGCGGGTCAGGGGCGCTCCTTGCCGTCCCAGGTGAAGACGGCCGGGCCCTCGCACTCCAGCGCGTGGCGCAGCCGCTCGTGCTCGGACTCCACCATCGGCGGCAGCTCGTCCAGAGCGAACCAGCCGACCTCCAGCGACTCGTCGTCGTTCACCCGCGCCTCGCCGCCGATCGCGCGGCAGCGGAAGGTCAGCACCAGGTACTGCGTCACGTCGCCGTTCGGGTACGTCACCTGCGGCGAGACCGTGACCGAGGCGAGCAGCTCGGGCACGGCCACCACACCGGTCTCCTCCTCGCACTCGCGCACCACGCCGTCGGCGGGCTGCTCACCGGGGTCGAGGATCCCGCCGACCGGCGCCCAGCGGCCGTCGTCGGCGCGGCGGGCGAGCAGCACCCGGTCACGGTCGTCCAGCACGACGGCGACGACGGCGCTCAGCCAGAGCGGGCGGTTGCCCACGAGGGCGCGGAGGTCGGCGAGGAAGGGAGGAATGGCCATGGGCCGCAGCCTAGATGATTGATGCCAAGGGTCAGCTGGGACGCATGAGATGAAGCGAGGGAGTCCAAAGGTCGGTTGTGACGCCTGACCTGGACTCCCTCGCGACCGCACTTTACGTGAAGACCGACGACCTGCTGAAGGAATCGCCGCATCTGGCGCCGTGGCGTCCCGAGATCGGCATCAAGCCGCGGCTCAGTGACGCCGAACTGGTCACCCTCGCGGTGATGCAGGCCCTGCTCGGCTTCACCTCCGAGCGCCGCTGGATCCGCCACGCCTCATCCCACCTGCGGCACCTGTTCCCTTACCTGCCGGGGCAGTCGGGCTACAACCGGCGCCTGCGCAAGGCCGCGGACCTGGTCGCACGGGTCAACCGCCTGCTCGCCCGAGACACCTCGCTGTGGACCGACACCGTCTGGGTCGTCGACTCCACACCGGTGAAGTGCGGGCGCTCGCGCGAGACGGCCAAACGCTCGGACCTGGCCGGATGGGCCGAATACGGCTACTGCGCCAGCCAATTCCCGGTTCTTCTGGGGCCTGCGCCTGCACCTCCTGTGCACCCTGCACGGGCTGCCCGTCGCCTTCGCGCTGACCGGCGCGAAGGCGGACGAGCGCGAGACCCTGCTCGGCATGCTCCACGCCGAGCCCGACCTTGCGGCCTCCCGGCCGGGCCAGACCCTCATCAGCGACCGGCAGTACTACGGCCGCACCTTCGAACACGAACTCGCCGAGTGGGGAGTGCAGCTGCTGCGGCCGGCCCGCAAGGGCGAGCCCTTGCGGGCCGGATCCGCCCTGTTCAAGCCCCTGCGGCAGATCATCGAGTCCGTCAACCAGACCTTCAAGGCCCAGCTCGACCTCGAACGCCACCAGGGCCGCACCCCGGGTGGGGTAATGGTCCGCGTCCTGCAGCGTGTCCTCGCGCTGACCTGCGCGATCTGGCACAACGACCACACTGGTCAGCCAGTCATGCGCTCGCTGACCGCCTACGACCACTAACCCTTCGCATCATTCATCTAGTCGGGTGGTCCGCCGACGGCGCGGGGCGGCCGACCGGCCTGACGTGGCCCGATGTGCTCCTGCCGTGCCCTGGGCGTGGCCTGGGCGTGCTGCCCGGCCCGGGTCGGCCGCCGGAGCACCGGACCACGGCCGGTGCGGCGCAGCAGGACGGGGGCCGGCGGGGCCGGCGGCAGCGTCAGGTGATCGCGGCCAGGGCGACGACGGCGAGATCGCCACCGCGTTTCACGAGGCGGGCGAAGCGTTATCCGGCCTGCCGCTCGTCGCTCCCCTCCACGGCGTTTCGGCCGGAAGAAACTATTCACAGTAAGGACGCGATGAGGACGTCGTCCGAGAATGGTGAAAGAAGGGGGATGAATTCTGTCCGGCCGGACGGTATCCGGTCGGCCTGACCAATTCCGCTCGATCTGCTGTTTCTGAATTCCGAACACCGTCGACACACGGCGGGCGGGTGAGGGTGATGTGGTGCGGCCGGGCCCGGTGACCCCCGGCCGGTCCGGCCCGGTCTCGTCCGGTCCGGTCCCGGCCCCCGGCTCGGACCGGGCTCCGCTAGACCGCTGTGCGCCGCCGATCGCGGAGACGGCCGAAGGCGATCCGGCCGAGCAGCAGGACACCGGCCGCCAGACATCCGGCCACCGCCATCGCCCAGGCCGGGCCGCCACTGTCCGGAACGATCACTGCGACGACGATGCCCGCTGCCAGGCAGGCCAGGCCCACCACGGCCAACGGGAGCTGGTGGGTGACCAGGGCTCCGCCACTGCACGCGCGGGCCATCCGTGAGGCTCCGTGCAAGTGGAAGGGGTCACGGTCCGCATCTGCCATGAGCCCAAGGTACCCCCGCCCGACGCGGGAGGCAGCCCGCAGGGAGTGCAGCGCCCGACACGCTGCGCAACCGGGGCACCCGAGCCGGTTCGGGGTGTCACGGGGGTGGTCGCGGGGCGCAGCGGGGGCCGATCCGGCAGCCGATCCGGGGGTTGACCCGGGGGGCGATCCGGGGCTCGTCCGAAGGCTTCCGTCGGAGATGTCCGGGAACCGCGGATGCGCATTCCTACTCCACAATCAGTCCACGAAAAATCCTCGTCCCCCCGGTACAACCATCCCCGTGGTGCAACGGTCTCAATGGCATTGAGTGATCCAGGAGCCGTTCGAGGGGTGGGCGAGAACCCCCCACCGAGAACAGGAAAATCCAGGGGCGGAGCCGCCGACCCCTGGAGTCGGAGGCCGGGCTCCGTCCTCCGGCGGTACCGCCACGCCGCTCGGCGAACGAGGGGGAACCGTGCCGCAGTCCCAGTCCACAACATCGATCTCCATGGCCCGCGCCAGGCCCGCGCTTGGCGTGCGCGCACTTCCGCCGCCCGTCGGGTACGCGGCGGACCGGCACGAGGCCGGAGGGCACGGCGGGGGCCGTAGCCGTCCGACCGTCGAGGCGGAACAGCAGGACACGCGGGGCGAATGGCTGCGGTTCGCCCCCGTCCAGCCGCTGTTCCGGGCCCGGGCCGCCCAACGCCTCGCCGTGCTGGCGTACCACGGGGTCACCGACCACCGGTCGTTCGGCGCCCAGCTCGACCGGCTCCAACGGCTCGCCACGCCCGTCTCGCTCGCCGCGGTCCTCCAGGCCGTGACCGAGCGGCGGCCGCTGCCGCCCCGGAGCGTCCTGGTCACCTTCGACGACGCCGACCGGAGCGTCCTCACCCACGCCCTGCCCGCCCTCGACGCCCGTGGCATCCCGGCCACCGCCTTCGTCATCTCGGAGCTCATCGGCACCGAGCGGCCGTTCTGGTGGCACGAGGCCGACTTCCTCGCCCGACACGGCGGCCGCGCCCGGTCCCTCGACCGCGGCCACCCCTCCCAGCTGCTCCGCCGACTGAAGGCCATGCCCGACCCGGACCGCCGGCGCAGCCTGCACGAGCTGCGGGTCAGCGCCGACCGCCGGCCGCCCGGCCAGGAACAGCTCACCCCCGCCGACCTCCTCGCCCTGCGGGACGGGGGCGTCGCGATCGGCAACCACACCCAGGGGCACCCGTGCCTCGGGCGCTGCGACGACGACACCGTCCGCGCCGAGATCACCGGCGCGCACGAGGCCCTCACCCGCTGGCTCGGCGAGCCGCCGACGGCCTTCGCCTACCCGGACGGCGGCCACGACCCCCGTGCCGAAACCGTTCTGCAGGAACTCGGCTACCGCCTCGGCTTCCTCTCCGACCACCGCCTGGGCCCCCGCCTCCCCTCCCACCCCCTCCAGATCAGCCGCCTCCAGGTCGACTCCTCCACCACCACCCGCCGCTTCGACACCATCCTCTCCGGCCTCGAACCCGCCTACCGCCGCTGGCGCCGCCAGGCCGTCGCCTGACCTCCGGCCCGCCGGGAGTCGGCCCGCGGGGTCGGCCTGCGAGGAGTCGGCCTGCGAGAAGGCGGCCCGTAGGACGTCGGTGCGCGGGAGGTCGGCGCGCGGGAAGTCGACCGGACCGACTTCCCGCGCAGGCCGCGGAAATGGGCCGATTGCCCGATTGCCCGGAAGTCACCCGAAATGCCACCAAGGCACAACATTGGCCCTCATGAGAAATCTACGCGAGTAGCTCTCCATGGGAAGTCGACGCGATCGACTTCCTGTGCGCACCACCCCTTCCGCCCGGACGGAAGGACGATCACGGATAGATCCCGGACATCACCGGACAGAGAAGTCCAATCGCCCGATATCCGCACACTGTCGCGCCATCAAGGCACCATCGCGCGCGAGAAGTCGACAGAGCCGACTTCCCATGCGTCACATACATCTCAGCCACACCATCTACGCGAGTAGATTCCGCCCTGGGCGACACATCCGGCCACGCGGGCCGACCCGCTCGCGCAACGCGACGGCGCCGCCCGCGACCATCGGTCATCCGACAGCCACCCCCGCACGGGAAGTCGACCTGGCCGACTTCCCGTGCGGGGCACGCAGGCACGGAGGCCCACACAGGCACCCATCTACGCGAGTAGATCGAGGCGGTGACCCGCACGCCACCTCGCCGAGCACGGAAAGTCGGACCCGCCGACTTCCCGCGTGCCAAGCCACAGCCCCACGCGCCACACGAACCCTCGATGCCGATTCACCCGCGGGAGGCCGCACCGATTTCTTTCATGTTCACGACAGTAATGCCCTCAACTATCTACGCGAGTAGATCCACCCTGGGCCGGCACCCCTCAGGCGCGGGAAGTCGGATCGGCCGACTTCCGGTGCAACGCACTGAAGCCCAGGCCAGCGGCCTGATCATGGAATGCGGGCTCGCACCGAAGGTCGGCCGGATCGACTTCCTGTGCGCGATCTTCGGGGCCGGGCGCGGTGGGGGCCGCATATCCATGCGGACGCCGTCAGTTCATGCCGGACGTCATATGGATCACCCCTCCGAATATCCCCACCGGATTTCGCCCCCGGGCGAGGAAAATCGGATGCGAAGCTCGCCCGCGGGAAATCCGGAGTGCCGGATTCGGCATGGTGGGCGCGCGGGGTGTTCCTCATCCCGAGCGGCGATCGGGGCCGGTGCGGCGGCGGAGACGACGCGGACCTCCCCGGTGTGCGGGGAGGTCCGTGAGGGTGTGGCCGGTGGTGCGGGGATCAGCCGATGAGCGTGGCCAGCACGCTGCCCTGCGGGTAGAGGGCGGCGGCCGGCGGGAGCACCGCGGGGACGCCGGCGTGGAGCACGGTGAGGGTGCCCGTCCCCGTGCGCGTGGGGTCGCCGACGCGCCGGAGGGCCTGGGCGGCGACGGCGTCGGCGGAACCGAGCAGCGTGAGCGCCGGGGAGGCGGTCGGGCTGACGGCGGCGCGGATGCGGTCCTCGACGAGCTCGTAGTGGGTGCACCCCAGGACGAGGACGTCGGTGCCGGCCGGCGTACGGGCAGCGGCGTCGGCGATGGCGGCCGTGATGGCGTCGTCGTCGCCGTGCTCGACGGCGTCCGCGAGGCCCGGGCAGGCGACCTCCGTGATGTCCGCCGTCCCGCCGAAGTCGCGGATCAGCCCGCGCTGGTAGTCGCTCCCGGTGGTGGCCGGGGTGGCCCAGATCGCGACCCGGCCGCCCAGCGCGGCGGCGGGCTTGATGGCGGGGACGGTGCCGATCACCGGCAGTCCGGGCTCCAGCTCGGCGCGGAGGGCCGCGAGCGCGTGGACGGTGGCCGTGTTGCAGGCGATCACCAGCGCGTCGGGTTCGAGCGCGGCGGCGGCCCGGCAGCAGCCGAGGGCCAGCTCGGTGACCTCTTCGGGCGTCCGCGGCCCCCAGGGCATCGAGGCCGGGTCGGAGGACAGCACCAGGTCCGCGTCCGGGCGCAGCTTCCGCAGGGTGGCGGCGGCGGCCAGCAGGCCGATTCCGGAGTCCATCAGTGCGATCTTCACGGGTCAAGACTTTAGTCGATCCACCCACCCGACCCCGTTCTGCGGCAGACTGCCGGGGTGACCGTCCTGCTGTGGATCGCCGCGTTCTCCCTGCTGGTCTGGGTCTGGCTGGCGTGCTGCCACGGCTCGTTCTGGCGCACCGACGTGCGGCTGCCACCGCGCCGTCCGCCGGTCCGCTGGCCGCAGGCGGCGATCGTGGTGCCGGCCCGGGACGAGGCGGGGGTGCTCCCGGCGAGCCTGCCGACACTGCTGGCGCAGAAGTACCCGGGGCAGGCGCGGGTGATCCTGGTGGACGATCACAGCTCGGACGGCACCGGCCCGCTGGCCGCGTCGTTGCGGACGATCGACGGGCTGGACCTGACCGTCACCACCCCGCCCCCGCTGCCGCCCGGCTGGACGGGCAAGCTGTGGGCGCTGCGGCACGGCGTGGAGCTGGCCGGCCCGGACGTCGAGTACCTGCTGCTGACGGATGCGGACATCGCGCACGGCCCGGACTCGCTCGCCGAGCTGGTGGCGGCAGCGGGGACCAACGACCTGGACCTGGTGTCGCAGATGGCCCGGCTGCGGGTGGAGACCCGTTGGGAGCGCCTGATCGTGCCGGCCTTCGTGTACTTCTTCGCCCAGCTGTACCCGTTCCGCCGGAGCAACCGGCCGGGCTCCCGGACCGCGGCCGCGGCGGGCGGCTGCTCGCTGGTGCGGCGCGAGGCCCTGGAGCGGGCCGGCGGGGTGGCGGCGATCCGGGGCGCGGTGATCGACGACGTGTCGCTGGCCCGGGCCGTGAAGTCCACCGGCGGCCGGATCTGGCTGGGGCTCGCCGAGCAGGTGGACAGCGTCCGACCGTACCCGCGCCTGGAGCAGCTGTGGCGGATGGTGTCGCGCAGCGCGTACGCCCAGCTGAGGCACTCGCCGCTGCTGCTGCTCGGGACGGTGCTGGGGCTGGGGCTGGTGTACCTGGTGCCGCCGCTGGCGACGGTGGCCGGCCTGGCGGCCGGAGACCCGGCGGTGGCCGCGTCGGGAGGGGCGGCGTGGGCGCTGATGGCGGGCACGTACCTGCCGATGGTCCGGTACTACGGGCAACCCGCCCCGGCCGTACTGCTGCTGCCGTTCACGGCGGGGCTGTACCTGCTGATGACGGTCGATTCGGCGGTGCAGCACTGGCGCGGCCGGGGCGCGGCCTGGAAGGGCCGGACCTACTCGCGGGCGTGACCCCGGTACCCGCCCGCGAGCAGTCGGCCTCCCCCGCGAGCGGGGATTTCCCCGGCGCGGCACGCCGATCGGATCCATACTGCTCGGATGGACCGTCAGCAGATCTCCCGCCTCGCCCATGCCCACCACCCGATCGCGGCCCCGCTGGCGGACGAGTCGGTGGCCCGTCTGCTGGACCGCGCGACGGCGGGCCGTGAGGACGGCCGGGCCCTGGACCTCGGCTGCGGCGAGGGCGCCTGGCTGATCCGGGCGCTGGCCGCGCGCCCGGGCTGGCGGGCCGTGGGGGTGGACCTCGACCCCGGGGCCCTGACCCGCGCCCGGGAGACCGCGACCACCCTCGGCGTGGTGCGCCGGATCGGCCTGCACCACCTGGACGCACGGGAGTTCACCGCGAAGGAGCCCTTCGACCTGATGCTGTGCGTCGGTTCGACCCACGCGTTCGGCGGACTGCTGCCCACGCTCGCGGCGGCCCGCGAACTCCTGGCGCCGGGTGGCCGGTTGCTGGTCGGCGACGGGTTCTGGCAGCGCGAGCCGTCCCGGGCCGCCCTGGACGGGCTGGGTGCGACTCGGGACGAGTTCGCGGACCTGGCGACGACCACCGACCGGGTCCTCGCGGACGGCTGGACCCCGGTGTTCGGGCACGTCAGCACGGAACGGGAGTGGGAGGACTACGAGTTCGCGTGGACGGGCGCGCTGGCCGAGTGGGCGCTGGACCACCCGGACCACCCGGACGCGGCGGCCGCCCGGGAGGCGGCGGACCGGCACCGCACCGAGTGGCTGCACGGCTACCGGGGGACGCTCGGCTTCGTCACCTACCTGCTGCGCCGCGACTGACGCCCACCCGGCCACCCGGGATCGACGGCCGAAGTCCCCCGCACGGCCGGCTACTTCTGAAGGTCCCCGGGCAACCGGCTACTTCTGAAGGTCCCCGGACGACCGGCTACTTCTGCGTGCGGGCGAGGAAGTCGTCGATCAGCGGGGCGATCTCGGGCAGCTTCTCCTCCAGCGCGAAGTGCCCGGTGTCGAACACGTGCAGTTCCGCCCCGGGCAGGTCGCGCAGGTAGGCGCGGGCGCCGGCCTCGGTGAAGAAGGGGTCGTTGCGCCCCCAGAGGACGAGCGTCGGCGGCTGGTCGGCGCGCAGCCAGGCCTGCCAGGCGGGGTAGAGCTCGACGTTGGAGAAGTAGTCGAGGGCCAGCTCGACCTGGATGTCCTTGCGGCCGGGCAGGTCGAGGAAGTGCTGGTCGAGGGTCCAGCCGTCGGGGGCGACCAGGCTCGGGTCCCCGGTGCCGCCCTCGTACTGGCTGCGGGTGATCTCCAGCGTGAGGATCGACCGCGCGGCCTCCCCGGCGCCCGGGACGCCACGCCGGTTGGCGATGAACTCCCTTGCCTGGTCGGAGAGTCCCTCCTCGTAGGCGTTGCCGTTCTGGACCACCAGGCCGGTGATCCACTCCGGGTGGCGGGTGGCCAGGCGCAGGCCGACGGGGGCTCCGAAGTCGAAGACGTACAGCGCGAAGCGGTCCAGACCGAGGGTGAGGCAGAAGCCTTCGATCACGTCGGCGAGGGTGTCGAACCGGTACGTGAAGGCGTCCGGCGCGGGGCTGTCGCTGTGGCCGAAGCCCGGATAGTCGGGGGCTATCAGGCGGTAGCGGGTGCCGAGCGCGTCGAGCAGCCTGGCGTACTGGTGGGAGGCGGACGGGAAGCCGTGCAGCAGCAGGAGGACGGGGGCGTCGGCCGGGCCGGTCTCGCGGTAGAAGATGCGCAGCCCGTCGACGTCGACGTGGCGGTGATGGACCTGCGGGATCGTCAGCTCGCTCATGCTAACCATTAAACAGCATCTGAATGGTTAGACAAGGGCTTTGGAGGCGTCGGGGGCGGTGGAGTTGCCACGGGCCGTCGAGCCTCGGCCGGGCTCTCCACCTGATCCGTCGTCAGTGACGCCGCAGTCTCACTTCTTCATCTGCTCCTGCTGCACCAGCTCGTCGAGCACCCCGGGCATCGCCGAGACACCGCCGGCCCTGCTCGGCGAAGTCCGGTACTCGCCCTGGACGATGACCGTCGGGAGCTCGTTGATGCCGTAGCGGACGAACGCGGCGGCGGCGTCGTCGACCGACTGCCCCACCTCGGTGGACCGGTACGTCCGGCGGAAGAGTTGGGCGTCGACGCCGTGGCGGGCGGCCCAGTCGGTGGAGGCGGCCTCGGTGCTGAGGTCGACGTGCTCGCTGTGAATGGCGCGGAACGCGCTGGTCTGCAGGCGTTCCACCAGGCCGAGGCGCTCCAGCGTGTAGTACAGCCGCGCGTGGCCGCGCTGCACGTTCTCCTCCGGGCTGCCCGGCCAGATCGCCGGGACGCGACTCAGTGAGACGTCCTCGCGGTGCTTCTCCGCCCAGGCCTGCAGGGGCTGTTCGAGCGACTGGGAGTGGCCGCAGTCGTACCAGAAGAACTCCACCGCCTCGGTCCGGGCGCTCTCGCGCACCGGCTGCGGGGTGTCGGACCTCGCGAACCGGGCACCCTCGGAGGGGAGTTGGTGGCTCGCAGCGCCGGCCTGGACGGGGGATGCGACGATCCCGGCGGCGGCGACGAACAGGACGGTGGACCGCAGCAGCGACTTCGAGTTCACACCGGGCAGTGTGCTGGCCGCGTTTCGTTACCGGCGAGTCCGTGCGCGGCGGCGTCCCGGGATTCGCCCGAACGGCGCAGCCGGGGCCCGGGGCGTCGGCCCGTCCCCCGGGGCGACCCGTCCGGAGCCGGTCGGTTCCTGGTCCGGCCGTCCCGAGTCGGCCGGTTCCTGGTCCGTCGGTCCCGAGCCGGTCGATCCGCCCTGGCCCGACCGACCGGTCCCGCGTCAGTCCGCCGGAGCCGCGCCCGCCGTCCACACCTCGGCCACCAGCCGCTGCCAGGCGTCCACCACCGCGCCCACTTCGAAGTGCTCCAGCGCGTGCGCCCGGGCCGCCGCGCCGAGGCCCGCCCGGTTGACGGCCAGCACCTTGCCCAGCGCCTCGGCGAGGGCGAGCGGGTCGCCGGGGGCCACGAGCGCGCCGGTGGCGCCGTCCCGGACGACCTCGCGTACCCAGCCGACGTCGGTGGCGACGGCGGGCACACCGGCCAGTGCCGCCTCGATCAGCGCTCCGGGAACCCCCTCGCTGTCGCTGGTGAGCAGCAGCGCGTCGGCGGCGCGGTAGAGCGGGGCCGGATCGGACAGGGGCCCGAGGAAGTGGGCGCGGGCGGCGGCCGGATGGCGGGCCAGCGTCTCCAGCAGCGGGCCGTCCCCGGCGACGGCGAGCCGGACGTCGGGGAGGCGGTCGAGCACGTCGAGGGCGAGGTCGAGCCGCTTCTCGGGCGCTATCGCGCCGATCCAGGCGACCAGCAGGACATCGGCCGGCAGGCCCAGCTCGTGCCGGGCTGCACGCCGGTCGTCCCGGCTGTCGGCGGGCGGATAGCTCTCGGCGGCACGGGAGTTGGGAATCACGTGCACCTTGCCCTCGGGCAGCGCGAACTGCTCCTCCAGGACGACCCGCGCCTCGTCGGTGAGCGTGGTGACGGCGGCGGCGCGGTGCATCAGCGCGCCGCCGCGCACCCGGCGCAGCCGGTTCGCGGTCCAGTAGCGGGGGTGGCCGACCGAGACGTAGACGAACGGGGTGCGGGTGCCGGCCAGGGCGAGCGCACAGGCGGCCAGGGTGTCGGAGCCGTGGGCGAGGACGACGTCGGCGGCGCGCGAGGCGGAACGCAGCGCCCGCAGGGTGCTCGGACGCAGCCGGCCGGGGCCGAGGACGGCGGCCGTGCGCAGGCCGGAAGCGCCAGGGCAGTCCCCCGGGTCGGCCTCCGAAGCACCCGGGTGGACCACCGGGTGCGGGGCGAGCGCGCACAGCGCGGAGGACTGGCCCCGGCGGCCCAGTTCCCGGTGGAGGTCACGGGCGAAGTTCTGGGCGCCGCCGCGGCGTGAATCACTGATCAGGTGCAGGACACGCGGACGGGTTCCGGCCGGATCGGCCGACATATGGTCGGGCATGGACTGACCTTGGCACAGCGGTCCGCCCGGGACAGCCCCTTCGCGCAACCTGATGGTGGCCCATCCGCCCGCACGTGTACACCGGATGTGCGCCAGAGAGCCGCCGTCGTGCGCCGGTTGCGACCGCCGTGCGCCCCGTCTCGCCCCCGGCCGCGCTCCGGTTCGCCACCGTCGCGCCGTCCCGATCCCCGGGCTCGCGGGCCCTCGGCCCGCGCCGGGCGGAGCGCGCTCGCACCGCCCGACCCTTCACCGCCGGACGGGCGGTGGGCCACCGCGCCGAGCCACCGCCGGTCCACCGCCGAGCCACCGCCGGGGCGCCACCGAGCTGCTGCCGAGTCGCCGCCGACTCCCGAGCGGCCCCGGGGCCCGTTAGGCGGATCGGGTGAACGCAGTTGGACCTCGGCCCGGACCGCTCGGCAGGATGTCCGGCCGGGGCGCCGCCGTGCTGCCCCATCTGCCCCTTCCCCGTACGGATTTGGAGTCGCCCGGTGTTCAAGGGATTCCGCAGCTTCCTGCTGCGCGGAAACGTGGTGGACCTCGCGGTCGGCATCGTGATCGGCGCGGCCTTCACTGCCGTCGTCACCGGGTTCGTCAGCGCCTTCCTCACCCCGCTGGTCGGGGTCGCGTCCGGTGCCGTCGGCGACTTCACGCAGAAGACCTTCGAGGTGGCCGGCACCCGGTTCCCGTACGGCCTCTTCGTCAACGCCGTGATCGGCTTCGTGCTGACCGCCGCCGTCATCTACTTCGCCGTGGTGGTGCCGGTCGGCAGGCTGCAGGCGCGCTTCGAATCGGCCAAGCCCGCGCCGGCCGCGAAGGTGGACTGCCCGGAGTGCCTGAGCTCGATCCCGGCCGCGGCGAGCCGCTGCTCGTTCTGCACGTCGGAGGTCGGCAAGCCCGGTCTGCCCGCGCAGACCCAGGCGCTGCAGTCGCACTGACCCGCGCCCCCGGACCCACCCGCGACGACCGGACCGGAGCGCGTCCGCCGGATCCGCCCGCGACCACCGACCCGCCACCGGTCGACCGGCCCGGACCAGGTGATCAGCGTGCTCACGGGGCCTTTATCCCCGAAACATTCACGAGCCCCCGTCGCCCCCTCGGCGGGGGCTCGAATGCGCCAGCGCACGCCCCGTCCGCAAAGGTTTCTCCGCGAGGTCCCCGACCGTCTACCGGCCGGTCACCGCAAGGCCGTCCGGCGGCACCGTCCGGGCGCTGTTCGATCACTGACGGGGTGCCAAGGTTGTCCGGATCTGGACTCCGGTTTGTCCGTTCTTCCCACTTTCGAAACCTTTGTGCGAGCGAAGACTGTGTAAACACTCGAACTGCTCCCCCTCCCGCTCTCCTCAGCAGGCGCATTGTGGGCTTACCGTATGCCCCATGACCTCGCCCCGCTCCTACGACGGAGTCGGCTACCCCTCTCCGTCCTTCTCCTCCGGCACGCCGATTTACGACAGCCTCGTGGCTGAGCGCGGCGTCCCCCAGATCGCACCCATCAACGTGCCGGCCGCCCTGCCGCCGGCACTGTCGTCCGGTTACGGATCCGGCCTCGGCCAGTCCTACGAGAACCGGTACGGCAACGGGTACGAGAGCGCCGGCAGCAACCTCCCCGCGCTGCCGCCCGCCCGCCTCGCCCTGGGCCCCGGCCCGAGCAGCGGCCCCTCCGCCGGCCCCTCCACGGCGTACATCCCCGCGCAGCCCGCGCCGGCGTACGCCTCCCCGCAGCCGCCGGTCCCCGGCTACGGCGCCCCCCAGCCGTACCAGCGACCGCAGCCCGCGACCCCGGCCTTCACCCAGACCGCCAGCGGCGGCTACCAGCCGACCGGCGGCCAGAGCTTCGGCGGCCAGAACACCTTCATCGGTGGCCAGGCCGGCCAGCAGTCCTTCGGCGCCCAGCAGGGCGGCGGCCAGGGCGGGTTCGGCCAGAGCCAGCCCGGTGGCCCGCAGGGCTTCGGCGGCCAGCAGTCCTTCGGCGGCCCGACCGCCGGCGGCCCCGGGTTCCCGGGCCAGGGCGGCGACCAGTCCTTCGGCGGCGCCCAGCTGCGCCCGGCCATGGCACCCGTTGCGCCGGTCCGCCCGATGCAGCCGCAGCGCCCGGGCCCGTACGGCGACCCCGGCCAGTTCCAGGGCAACGGCGGCTACCAGTCGCAGGGCCAGGGCTACTGAACCGCTGACACCCCCTGGGCCGTCCCCCACGCGGCCCGCACCCGCACCACCTGAGCACCACCCGGCGCCCCCTGAACGCCGGGCGAACGGAGAAACGGGTCATCCACGGACCGCCCGGAACGCCCCCCACGGCGTCCGGGCGGTCCGTGCGCGTACGGGGGGCCTGTGACCAGCACGAAGGCGGCTGGCAGGATGGGGGAATGCAGCTCACCGGACTCCACGTCTACCCCGTCAAGTCCATGTACCGCCTGAGCCCGGACACCGCCGTGGTCCATCCCTGGGGCCTGGCCGGAGACCGCCGCTGGATGCTCGCCGACCCGACCGGACGCTTCGTCAGCCAGCGTGAGGACGCCGCCCTCGGACAGATCCGACCCGCCCTCCTGCCCGACGGCTCGCTCACCCTGACCGCCCCCGACGGCTCCCGGATCGAGATCCACGCCCCCCGCGTCGCCGCCGGTGACCCGCTCGCCGAGGTCGAGGTCTGGGGCACCCGCTTCCGCGCCGCCGAGGCCGCCAAGGAAGCGCACCAGTGGATCGCCGAACACCTCGGCGACTACCGCCTGGTGCACCTGGACGACCCGCGCGCCCGCCCCGTCGACCCCGAGTACGGCGAGCCCGGCGACACCGTCTCGATGGCCGACGGCTTCCCGCTGCTGCTCACGACCACCGCCTCGCTGGATCGGCTCAACGAGCTGATCGCCGCCGAGCACCCCGAGGAGGACGCGCCCCTGCCGATGGAGCGCTTCCGCCCCAACGTGGTCGTCGCCGGCTCCGCGCCCTGGGCCGAGGACGGCTGGCGCCGGATCCGGATCGGCGGGCTCACCTTCAAGGTGGTCAAGCCCTGCGGCCGCTGCGTCATCACCACCACCGACCAGGAGACCGGCGAGCGGCGCGGCAAGGAGCCGCTGCGCACGCTGGCCCGGCACCACCGCCTGCTGCGCAAGGCCGCCTTCGGGCAGAACCTGATCCCCGAGCGCCCCGTCGGCGTCGAGGGCGACGTGCTCGGCACGCTGCGCGTGGGCGACGAGGTCGAGGTGCTGGAGGACGGCGCGCACTGGCCGGCCGACGAGCGCTGAGCACGGGCCGCGCCCCGGGGCCGGCCGGGCGGTCCTGACCGTCCCGGCCGGCCGGGTCGTCTCGGTGCCCGGGTCGCCTCGGCTGCCCCGGCCGTCTCGGTGCCCGGGTCGCCGTGGTCGCCGTGGTCTCGTGGACGGGAGTCCGCGTGGAGCTGCCGCGGGCGGCCGCTGCAGCACCGGATCGTCGCTGCGTGCGCGTGCCGATTGGCCGAACCGCCGCCGCACGGAACCACCGCTGTGCGCGCTCGTTGAAACAAGTGGTCGGAACCTGTGGCGGCGGTGGGCTCTACCGGTGTCCGCGCGAGAACGGTCGGCCGGAGCACCCATGCGAGCGCGCTACGGTGGGGCGGACGGCCCGCGCACCCCCGCGCGTTCGGCCCGTTGCACGCCGGCACGACGAAGGTGGGGACGACAGACCGTCATGGCTGAGCACAGGGTCCGGGTCACCCAGGACAGCGCATCCCGCTGGCGCCGCCGCGCCGGCGAGTACGACACGCTCGCGGAGGCCCTGGCCGCCGCCGAGGCCGGCGACACCGTGACCGTCCGGCCCGGCACCTTCCGGGAGAACGTGCTGCTGGACAAGCCGGTGACGATCGTTCCGGCCCACGGCCCGGGCACCGTACGGATCGAGCCGCGCTCCGGGGTCGCACTGACCGTCACCGCCGCCGCGAACGTCCGCGACCTGGTCGTGGAGGGCGGCGACAGCTCCGCCCCCGCCGTCCTGGTCACCGGCGCACAGGCGACACCGGCGTTCAGCGGCTGCCGGATCGAGACCCGTTCGGCCAGCGGCATCGAGATCACCGACGGCGCCCGGCCCACCCTGCGCGGCTGCGTCGTCGCCAACCCGGGCGGACTCGGGCTGCGGCTGCGCGGCGAGGGCACCGCCGCCGCGTTCGAGGACTGCGAGGTCGCCGCCGCCGGCCAGGCCGGACTCGCCGTCCTCGGCGGCGCGACCGCCGCCCTGGACCGCTGCCGCGTCCACCACGCCTCCGGCGCCGGCGTGCTGCTCTCCGACCCGGGCAGCGCGGCCGAGCTGACCGGCTGTGAGATCTACGAGATCCGTGGCAGCGGCGTGCAAGCGGAGGCGCAGGCGGGCGGGCGGCTGGTCGACTGCGAGATCCACCGGGTCACCGGCAACGGGCTGACCCTGGACGGCGAGGCCGAGCTGGTCCTGACCGGATGCCGGGTGCACGACCTGCCGGAGAACGGCGCCGACCTGCGCGGACGCTCCCGGCTCAGCCTCGCGCACAGCACCGTCCGGGACTTCGGCCGTGGTGCGCTGTCGGTCTGGGATCAGGGCACCGAGGCCGTCGCCGAGGCCTGCCAGATCCACGGCTCCAACGGCGAGTACCCGGCGCTGTGGGTCAGCGACGGCGCCCGGCTCACCCTCACCGACTGCTCGCTGCACGACCTGCCGGACGCCCTGTTCGTCCTGGACCGCGACTCCGCCGCGACCGCCGAAGGCTGCTCCTTCAGTCGGATCCGCAGCTCGGCGGTCTCGGTCAGCGGCGGGGCCACCGTCTCGCTGGCCGGCTGCCGGGTGCAGGAGGCGGGCACCGGCCTCTGGTTCCGCGACCACGGCAGCGGCGGCCTGCTCACCGGCTGCGAGATCTCCGACGTGGCCACCGGCGTGATCGTCACCAAGGGCGCCGACCCGGTGCTGCGCGACTGCAGCGTGCGGGCCAGCACGGACGCCGGGGTGTACGTCTCGGCGCAGGGGCGCGGCACCTTCGAGGACTGCCGGGTCTCGCACGGCAAGGGCTTCGGCTTCCACATCATCGACGGCTGTCGGACGCAGCTCACCCGGTGCCGGGCGGAGCAGAACGAGCGGGCCGGGTTCGAGTTCTCCGAGCCGGGGCCGGTCACGGAGGGATGCACCTCGGACGACGTCGCGGCGGCACCGGGACTGGGCAGCGGGCGCACGTCCGGGCCGGGACCGGGTGGCGGGCCGGGGCTGGGCGGCGGTCCCGGACTGGGGTCCGGGCGCGGTTCCGGCCCCGGGCTGGGCGGCGGGCTCGGGTCGTCGTTCGGGAGCACCGACGTGCCCTCGCCCCGAACCTCCCAACTGGCCGCAGCAGCCTCGGCGTTGACCCCCGCGTTGATCCCGGCATCAGCCTCGTCGTCGGGCATTGCCCCGATCCCGGACTGCCGACCGGCCGACGAGGCGCTCGCCGAACTGGACTCGCTGGTCGGGCTGGCCACGGTGAAGCAGGAGGTGCGCACCCTGATCGACCTGATCTCGGTCGGGCGACGCCGCCGCCAGGCCGGACTCAAAGCCCCGTCCCTGCGCCGGCACCTGGTCTTCACCGGCGCCCCCGGCACCGGCAAGACCACCGTCGCCCGCCTCTACGGCGAGATCCTCGCCTCGCTCGGGGTGCTCCAGCGCGGACACCTGGTCGAGGTGGCCCGGGTCGACCTGGTCGGCGAACACATCGGCTCCACCGCGATCCGCACCGCGGCCGCCTTCGACCGGGCGCGCGGCGGCGTGCTCTTCATCGACGAGGCCTACGCCCTGGCCCCCGAGGACGGCGCGCGGGACTTCGGGCGCGAGGCGATCGACACCCTGGTCAAGCTGATGGAGGACCACCGGGACGAGGTCGTCGTCATCGTGGCGGGCTACACCGCCGAGATGGAGCGCTTCCTCTCCGCCAACCCCGGTGTCTCGTCGCGCTTCTCACGCACCATCAGCTTCCCCGACTACACCGCGGACGAGCTGCTGGAGATCGCCCGCGCCCAGTGCGCGGAGCACGAGTACGCGCTCTCCGACGAAGCGGAGAAGGCCCTGCTGGAGCACTTCGGGCAGCTGGAGCGCGGCCCCAACTTCGGCAACGGGCGCACTGCTCGGCAGATCTTCGAGACCATGGTCGAGCGGCACGCGGTACGGGTCGCCCACCTGGCCGACCCGTCCACGGAGGAGCTCCAGCTGCTCGTGCCGGCCGACCTGCCGGGAGCACCGCTGCCGTAGCTGTTGCTGTGACTGTTGCTGTAGCGCATCCGTACGGGAACTCGCCGGCTGTACACGGTCGTTGAGGCGGTCATGGGCATGCTTCCGACGGGCGCAGCGGGCGGGTTGCGGACGGCCGCGAACAGATGACAGCAAACAGATGACGGATGACAGCTGACAGCTGACAGCTGTCATTCTGCGTCCGCCTGCGAGCGATCCGCCCCGACCGTCGGACCGGCTGCGGTGTCAGCCCGTCCAGGGGCCGCCGGCAAGGAAGGACTCCAGCGCCTCCTGGTAGGGCGCGATGTCGATCCGCTCACCGGCCAGCCAGTCGTCCGAGTAGTACTTGTCCAGGTAGCGGTCCCCCGGGTCGCAGATCAGGCCGACCACGCTGCCGGTCCGCCCGGCCTCGCGCATCTCGGAGACGATCCGCAGCGCACTCCACAGTCCCGTCCCGGTCGAGGCACCCGCCTTCTTCCCGAGGACCCGCTCCAACACCCGCACCGCGGCGATCGACGCGGCGTCCGGCACCTTCATCATCCGGTCGATCGCCCCCGGGACGAAGCTCGGCTCCATCCGGGGCCGCCCGATGCCCTCGATCCGCGAACCGCTCTCGCAGACGGCGTCCGGGTCGTGGCGCACCCAGCCGTCGAAGAAGCAGGAGTTCTCCGGGTCCGCGACGCAGATCCGGGTGTCGTACTGCATGTAGTGCACGAAGCGGGCGATGGTCGCCGAGGTGCCGCCGGTGCCGGCGGTGGCGACGATCCAGGCGGGCTCGGGGTGCGGCTCCAGACGCAGCTGGGCGAAGACCGACTCGGCGATGTTGTTGTTGCCGCGCCAGTCGGTGGCCCGCTCCGCGTAGGTGAACTGGTCCATGTAGTGCCCACCGGTCTCCTCGGCGAGCCGGGCGGACGCCTCGTACACCTCGTCCGAGCGCTCGACCAGGTGGCACTCGCCGCCGTGGAACTGGATCAGGTCGATCTTGGCCTGGCTGGTGCTCTTGGCCATCACGGCGATGAACGGCACACCGATGAGCTGGGCGAAATACGCCTCGGACACGGCGGTGGAGCCGCTGGAGGCCTCGATCACCGGCTTGCCGGGGCGGATCCAGCCGTTGCAGAGCCCGTAGAGGAAGAGGGAGCGGGCCAGCCGGTGCTTGAGCGAGCCGGTCGGGTGGGTGGACTCGTCCTTGAGGTAGAGGTCGATCCCCCACTCGTCCGGGAGCGGGAAGCGCAGCAGGTGGGTGTCGGCCGAGCGGTTGGCGTCGGCCTGGACCTTGCGCACCGCCTCCTTGAGCCAGGCACGGTAGTCCTGGTCGGAGCGATCGACGTCGACGGTCGGCTCGATGCCGGACTGGGTGCTCATGGTCACTTCTCCCTCGCGATGGCCCCCCACTGCTCACTACGAGTGTATGAGTGTCACGATAAGTGACCGTTTCCGAGGATCCAGCTTCCGCTTATTGCCTCACCACACCGCCTCGACGACCCGTCGGACCCGAGGGCTCAGCCGACGCGGACGGGCACCGACTGCGGATCCGCCAGGTACGGCCCCCAGCCCAGCTCGGCCGCGCCGGCGAGTGCGCCGTGCGTCAGCTCCGCGCCGACGATGGGCACCCGTCCGCTGCGCCCCCACAGGCTGCGCTCGGCGACCACCGCGCGCAGCCGCTCGGGCGCGGCCTCCAGCAGGTCGAGGTGCAGGCCGCTGAGGACCACCCGGTCGGGGTTGAGGATGTTGGCGACACCTGCCAGCCCGAGCCCGAGCCGGTCGATGACGTGCTCGACCGCCGCGCGCGCCCGGTCGTCGGTGGCGGCCGCCCGGCACAGCTCGCGCGCCTGGTCGAGCAGCGGGCGCCCCGGCTCCGGGCTGAGGCCGGCGGCGGCGAACAGCGCGTCGGGGTCGGTCTCCGCGTTGAGGCAGCCGCGGTTGCCGCACATGCAGGGCCGGCCCTGCGGGTCGACGGTGAGGTGGCCGACCTCCAGCGCGAGCCCGGCGCTGCCGGTGTGCAGGTGGCCGTCGATCACCAGCGCCCCGCCGACGCCGCGGTGGCCGGAGGTGACGAACAGCAGGTGGCGGGCGCCGCGGCCGGCGCCGTGCCGGTACTCGGCGAGCGCGGCGAGGTTGGCGTCGTTGGCGATCGCGGTGGGCAGCGGGCGCAGCGCGTTCGGGCCGTGGTCGGCGCGGCCGACCTCGACGTCGTACAGGTCGGCGACCGGGGTGCCGCTGGGCCAGGCGAAGTGCAGCGCGGCGAGCGCGGTGCCGTCCGGCTCGGTGACCGGGTTGGGCAGCGCCAGCGCGGCACCCAGGCAGCGGCGGTCGGTCGCGCGGGCGAGTTCGGCACCCGCCTCGGCGACGGCGCGCAGCATCCGGACCGGGTCGGTGGCGGCGGGCAGCGGCAGGTGGACGGGCGCGTCGAGCAGGCCGCCGAGGCCGGCCAGGGTGACGCTCAGGCCGTCGGCGTGGATCTGCCCGGCGATCACGACCGGGCCCTGCGGGTCGATCGCGAGCCGGTGCGAGGGCCGACCGCGGCCGCCGCCGGCCGGGCGCGAATCGACGGTGATCAGGCCGAGTGCCTCCAGCTCGGCGGTGACGGCACCGGCCGTCGCCCGGGTGACGTCCAGCGCGCGGGTCAGTGCCGAGCGGGTCGGCGTCTGGCCGGTGTGGATCAGCGAGAGGGCGGGGCCGAGCAGCGTCCGACCGCGGTCGGGGGCCGCGCGGCGGTGGCCGTCGCGCTGCGCGTCGGAGTCGTTCCCCGCGCCGGGCCTCGGGCTCGACGACTTCGGGCTCGACGGCCTCGGGCTCGACGGCTTCGGACTTGAAGGTGAGAGCTGCACGCCCCTATTGTGACTTTGTGTCGCTTCGAAACAAAATCCACGCCCGTCCCGCACCGGACCACCTGCCCTCCCAGTCTCGCAGCACACCCCCGGTGGCCGACAGCCCCTGGAGCCCCGCCCGCATCGCGCTCACCGCGTTCTTCGCCGTCGACGGCTTCCTCTTCGCCGCCTGGGTCGTGCGCATCCCGGATGTCCGCAGGCAGGTCAGCGCCTCGCACAGCGCCCTCGGACTCGCCCTGCTGTGCCTGTCGGTCGGGGCCGTCCTCACCATGCCGATGGTCGGCCGACTCTGCCTGCGGTACGGCTCGCGGCCGGTGACCGTCGGATCGCTCGCCCTGCTCAGCCTCGCCGTCCTGCTGCCCGCGCACGCCCACTCGGTGGCCGCGCTCGGTGCCGCGCTCCTGCTGTTCGGCGCCGGGTACGGCGGGGCCAACGTCGCGATGAACAGCGCCGCCGTCGACCTGGTGGCGCAGCTGCGGCGGCCGGTCATGCCCAGCTTCCACGCCGGGTACAGCTTCGGCGGACTGCTCGGTACGGGCGTCAGCGGACTGCTCGCCGGGCCACTGAGCACCGCGTGGGCACTCGCGCTCAGCGGACTGCTCGGCATGGCCGTCACGGTCGGTGCGGGCGTCGTGCTGATGCGCAGCCCGGCGGCGGCGCCGGTCGCGCCCACCCCGGCACCCCGCCGTGCGGCCGGACGGGCGGACGGCGGTCCGACGGCCGGCGCGGGCGGCGAAGGCGGCGCGGGCGCGGGCCGTAAGGCCACCCGACTGTTGGTGCTGCTGCTCGGCGTCACCGCGCTGTGCACCGCGTACGGCGAGGGCGCGATCGCCGACTGGACCACCCTGCACCTCACCGACGACGTCCACGCGAGCTCCGCAGTGGCGGCGACCGGCTACGGCGCGTACGCGTTCGCGATGGCGAGCGGGCGGGTCGGCGGGACCTGGCTGTCGATCAGGCTCGGCCAGACCCGGCTGATGCTGCTCGGTGGGCTGACGGCCGCGGCGGGGATGCTGGTCGCGGCCCTCGCCCCGGTGGCGCCGGTGGCGATCTGCGGGTTCGTCCTGGTCGGGCTCGGCCTCGCCAACCTCTTCCCGCTCGCCATCGCCCGGGCCGGCGAGGCGGGCGGTCCACAGGGCGTCGCACTCGCCTCGTCGCTCGGTTACGGCGGGATGCTGATCGGCCCGGTGGTGATCGGCTTCCTGGCCGACGCGGCCGGACTACCACTGGCCCTCACCACGGTCGCGGTCGCTGCGACGGCCGCGGCGCTGCTGCCGCTCTCGGTCGGACGGCGGTTCCGGTAGCCGGCGGGCGACGGGCGACGGGCGACGACAGATGACAAAGAACAGCTGACAGATTTCAACATCTGTCAGCTGTCAGCTGTCTGCTGTCGGCTGTCGGCTGTCATCCGTTCTCCGTCACCTGTTCGCCTCCGAGGCCCCTCGCCCGCTCGGCCCTCCCCCAGCTGACGGAACCGCCCGAGCAGTGGCAGGATGCGGGGCCATGACGACCAGCGAACGCTTCCAGGTACTGCGGGCCGGCGAGCGCCCGGCAACGGCGTGGCTCAACGGGGGCGGGGTGACCAGGGAGGTCGCCGGCTTCCCGGTCGGGGCGGGGCTGGACCGCTTCGACTGGCGGGTCAGCCTGGCCGACGTCGCCTCGGCCGGACCGTTCTCCCCGTTCCCCGGCATCGACCGCGTGATCACCCTGGTCGAGGGCGCCGGCATGGCGCTCACCGTCGACGGTGTCGAGCAACTGGTGGACACCCCGTACCGGCCGTTCCCGTTCTCCGGCGATGCCGCCACCGACTGCCGCCTGCTGTCCGGCCCGGTGGTGGACTTCAACGTGATGACACGTCGCGGGCGGGTCGAGGCCGCCGTGGACCTGGCCACCGCGCCCGTCACGGTCGAGGTCCCGGCCGGAGGAACCGTCCTCCTCGTCTGCCTCGCCGGCACGGCCGTCGTCAGCGGCGCCGAACTCGCCCGCTACGACGCCGTCCTGCTGGACGCACCGGGCACGCACGAGCTGCGCCCGGACGGCGTCACCGCCGTCGTCGCCTTCCGTCCGGCCCACTGACAGCCGGCCTCAGCACGTACCGACGAAGGACGGCGCTCCCGCCCCCGGATCACGGAGGCGGGAGCGCCGTCGCCCGGTCAGCCTGCCGGCCCGAGCAGCCCGGTCAACCGAGCAACCGGGCCAACCCGGTCAACCGAGCGAGCCGGCTCAGCCGCAGAGCACCGGCGTGGCGTGCGCGGGGTCCAGGGCGTTGGTCACCAGGTGCAGCGCCGTCGGCGAGAACGCGATCGCGACGTGTTCCACGAGCGAGACCGGGCAGTGGTTCTGCAGCACCACGTTGTCGACGTTCGCACCGTTCAGGAACTGGGTCCGCCACGGGGTGACGACCTCGTCGTACACCGTCGAGATCACCGTGTAGCTCACCCCCGGCACGGTGTCCGGCCGGGACGCCATCGTCCTGTTGAAGTCGGAGCCGACCGCTTGGTCCCGGCAGGCCTGGCAGACCGTGTAGATCAGGTTCGCGACGCCCGGGAAGTACGGCGCGAGGTTGACGATCCCGTCGAGCGTGGTGCCGTGATTGGACGGCGCGAGCCCGACCAGCTTGTCGACCTTCGAGGCGCCGCCGAGGAACTTCACGTAGTAGTTCGGCAGCATGCCTCCCTGCGAGTGGCCGACGATGTCGACCTTGGCCGCGCCCGACGCGTTGCGCACCAGGTCCACGAAGCGGGCGAGTTGGGCCGCCGAGTCGGGCACCGCACCGAGGCCGCCGATCGGCAGCAGCAGGCCGCTGCCGGTCGAGGTGATGCCGGGGATGGTCCCGTAGTCGAGGGCGAAGACGCAGTACCCGAGGCTCTTCAGCAGCGGGGAGAGCGCCAGCCAGTTCTCGTAGCGGTTGGCGAAGGTGCCGTGCACCAGGACGACCGGGTTGGGGTGGGCGGCGGTCGGCCGGCACGTCCAGTCGTTGGCGCCGGGCGGCGAGGCCACCGTATCGCCGTCGGGCGGCAGTTCGGCGGCAGCGGCTGACGAGGCGGCGTCACCGGGACTGGCGGCAGCGGCCGACGAGGCGGCGTCACCGGTAGCGGCGGCGGCGGCCGGAGCGGCGAGCGCCGGAGCCGCGCTCGCGGGCACGGCGGTCGCGCCCACCAGCAGCGCACCCGCCAGCAGGGCCGCGCCGAACGCGCCACCGAGCCCACGCCGCGAGGGACTTGCGGAGAAGCGGAGAAGTGGGGTTCTCAACTGTTGCCTCCACAGCGGAAGTTTGTTACCAACAGGTAACCCGAGGGCTCCATCATGCGGTCGCCCCTCCGGCCCGGCCCTTGGGCGTTCCCCAGACCTGGACGGTGTTCTCTGTGACCGGTCACAACGCACCCCACTGCACCCCACCGAACACCTCGGCGCAGGAACCGGGTTGGCGCATCCCGGTGATCGGCGGCCTCCCGGCCGACCAACGGCTCCTCTGCGGCGTCCACGAGTTGGCGCGCTCCGTGGTCGACGCCCTGCTGGACCGCGTGCCGGTCTACCGCCGCCTTCCCCGCGAACAGATCACCGGCGAACTCACCCGGGACACCGAGCGCCGGATCCGCGCCCTCGCCCACACTGTGCGCACCGGACTTCCCGCCCCCGCCGAGGAGTTCGCCGCCGTCCGGGAAGCCGCCGCCCGGCGGGCCGAGGAGGGCCTGCCGCTGGACGCCGTCCTGCTCGCCCACCACCTCGGGCTGGAGGTGTGCTGGGAGTTCGTCACCCGGCACGCCCGGGAGGGCGACGCCGCCGAGCTGCTGGTCCTCAACCGGCTGCTGCTCGACCAGCTCCGCCAAGCCACCACCACCGCCGGCGCGGGCTACCTGGACGGACGCCGCCCGACCGCCGACCTGCGGTGGACGGCCCGGCAGTCCCTGCTCACCGCGCTGCTCGCGGGCACCCCCGCCGACGAGGCCGCCACCCGGGCCGGGCTCCGCTTGCCCGCCCGCTACGCCGTGCTCTGCCTGTCCGTCGCGGACCACCCCGACGAGCACTCCCCCGAGGTCGACCCCGGCGTCGCCGCCCGCCGCAAGCTCCGCCGGCTCGTCGCCGAACTCGACCACCGCACCCGGCAGTCGGCGCTCACCGCGCTCACGCCGTCGGGTGGACTGGTCCTCGTTCCGTTCGACCCGACACCGAGACCCCCGGCGTCGCCGGAGTCACCGGCGAGTCCCATGCCTCCGACCTCGTGGACTCCGAGGCCGCAGGCAACGGCGAAGGGAGCGGCAGGAGTTCCCGGAGCACCGAAGGTCCCGGCGCAACTGCTGGAGCCACCCGACGGCGACGCCGGCGCGCCCTGGCCGCAGCTCGCCACCGCCCTCACCGCCGCGGCCCGGGCGGCCGGCGCTCCGATCCTCGCCGGGGCGGCCGCCGCCGTACCCGCCGACGTGCCCGAGGCGGCCGCCCTCGCGTACGAAGTCCTCGACATCGCCCGGGCGTTCGGCCGCCCACCGGGGCTGCACCTGCTGGACGACGTCCTGCTGGAGTACCAGCTCACCCGGCCCAGCCGGGCCCGCGCCCGACTCGCCGCGCTGCTCGAACCCCTGGCCGATGGCGGGGAGTTGCTCACCACCCTGCGCACCCACCTGGCCGGGGGCCTCAACCGCCGGCACACCGCCAGCGCGCTGCACCTGCACCCGAACACCGTCGACTACCGGCTGCGCCGGATCGCCGTGCTGACCGGTCTGGACCCGGCCCGCCCCGCCGACGTCCTGCGTATCACCGCCGCCATGGCCGCACGGACCGCCGAACAGGCGTCCCTCATGCGCTAGTTCCCACCAGCCCCGGACATCGCCCCGCACCCGCGCCGCCGCCGTTCACCGGACGGCGACAGCACGGGTGCCTGCGGAGTCCCCGGCCGGTGGTCCGGCCGGAGAGTCCGCGAGGCCCGGTCATCAGTGAGGCCGGGGCCTCGGAGAGCCCGAGCTCAGCAGTCGAGAGAAGTGTGGGCCAGCACCCAGCCGTTCAGCTTGTCCCAGGTCTGCGGGCCGACGACGCCGTCCTGCCCGATGCCTGCGCACCGCTGGAACCGCCAGACGGCCGCGTCGGTCGCGTTGCCCCAGACCCCGTCCTCGCTCAGCCGGGTGCTCCCGGACGAGTACGGGACGTGGTTGAGCTCGCACTGGAGCTGCTTCACCGCGTCACCGGTGCTGTTGTACCGCAGGGTGGGCTGGGCGCCGGTGTAGCCGCAGTACTGCGAGGCCTGCGCCGATGCGGCGGGCGCGGTCGCTATCCCGGCCGCCAGCACGATTGCGGCAGTGGCAAGGCCGCCGACGAGACGATTGCGCATGGAGGTCCCCCGTTCCATAAGTCGATCAAAATCGAACGAACGGCACACTAGCCGATGCACCACAGGACGAACGGAAAATCCACCTGAAGGATCGACAAAACGATGGTCAGTCCTGCTGCCCCGGCAACCTGAGGTCCCAGCCGACCAAGGCGCGCAGTTGCTCCGCCGTCACGCCCTCCGGCACCGGCTGCGGCGCCTCGTGGCGCAGCGGCGGCTGCCAACCCTCCTCCTCGGTCCAGCGACGGACGACCTTGGCCGGTGCACCCGCCACCACGCTGTGGTCGGGCACCTCGCCGCGCACCACCGCGCCCGCCGCGACCACCACGTTGCGGCCGATCCGCGCCCCCGGCAGGATCACCGCACCGGTGCCGATCCAGCTGCCCGCACCGATCTCCACCGGCTCGTTGCGCGGCCACTGCTTGCCGATCGGCAGGTCGGTGGCCCGGTACTCGTGCGCCTGGTCGGAGATGTAGACGCCGGGCCCGGTCCACACGTCATCGCCGAGCACGATCGACTGGTGGCCGACGATGTGGCTGTCCCGGCCGATCACGCAGCCGCCGCCGATCCGCACGATCGGCTCCGGCCCGAGGTCGAGGCCGGGCAGGAAACCGGCGCTGATGGTGACCCGCTCACCGATGATCGAGAACGGTCCGATGGTGATCCACTGCTCGTTGAACACCGCCCCCAGCGGGAAGGCGAGGGTCGTACCGTCCCCCAGCTCGCCGAACCGGTACGGTCCGGGGCTCTGGTTGGTGACCGCCCCGGTCCGCTGCACCCAGCGCCAGCCCCGGTGGACGAGGCGTCCGGCGACACGGCGGCCACCTGCCCGGACGGCGGAGACGAGGGAACGGGTTATCGGCATGCGCTCACGTTACCGGCCCGTAGCGGAAGCCCGGCCGCCGGGCGGCCAACATCACACCGGCCCCTCCCGCCCCGGCCGCACCACCGCCGGAGCACCGCCGCTGCACCACCACCGGAGCCCACCGGAGCCCGCCGCACCTGCGGGCCGCAGGCGGCAGGCCCCGACCCCAACCCCCCAACCATTCGAAGAAATGTCCGAATTCCGCGCCCGTCGACGATCCGCGATGGAAGACTCCGTGCCATGGAGATCATCGAGCACATCGACGCACTGCGGCACGAGGGCATCCGGCTCGCCGAGGCCGCCGCCCGTACGGACCTGTCCGCCCCGGTCCCCACCTGCCCGGAGTGGCAACTGCGCGACCTGCTGCAGCACGTCGGTCATGTGCACCGCTGGGCCACCGCGTTCCCGTCCCGGGGGCTGCAGACGCCGCTGGACGACGCGGGCGAGCAGGCCGCCGTCGGGCCGATGCCGTCGGACGCGGCGCTGCTCGACTGGTACCGCGAGGGGCACGCCACCCTGGTGCACGCGCTCACCGAAGCCCCGGCCGACCTCGATTGCTGGACCTTCCTGCCCGCGTCCAGCCCGCTGGCGTTCTGGGCCCGGCGCCAGGCGCACGAGACCGCCGTCCACCGCCACGACGCCGACGCGGCCGCCGGGGCGCCCGGCCCGGCCGTGGACACCGTGCTCGCCCTGGACGGCATCGACGAACTGGTGCGCGGCTTCATGACCCGCAGCCGGACCAAGCTGCGCAGCGACCGGCCACGCACCCTCCGGATCCGCACGACCGACGGCCCCGGCTCCTGGCTGCTGACGATCACCCAGGAGCCGCCGGCCGTCACCACCGGCGAGAGCGCCGACGCGGCCGACCTGACCCTCACCGGCCCCGCCCGCGAGCTCTACCTGATGCTGTGGAACCGGCTGCCCGCCGAGCAGGCCCCGGACGTCGAGCAGGCGGGCGACCGGAGCCTGCTCGACTTCTGGCGGGAGGCAGCGGTGGTCCGCTGAGCGCGACGCCGGCCACGGGGGGGCGTGACGCCCACTGACCGGGCGTGCAAGCGGGCGGGCGCGACCCGAGCAGCCGCGCCGGCGAACCCAGCGGTCAGCGAACCCGCCGGTCAGCGAACCCGACAGTCAGCGAACCCAGCGGTCAGCGCACCCAGCGGTCAGCGCACCCAGCGCGCGGGCCGCTTCTCCAGGAACGCCCGCATGCCCTCCTGCGCCTCCTCCGAGCCGAACAGCCGCGCCGACAGCTCGACCAGTTCGTCGGCGTCACGCTCGAAGGAGCGCACCACATCGGCGTTGGCGAGGCGCTTCGACTCCGCCAGCCCCTGCGGGGAGCCCTGGCGCAGCGCGTCCAGCAGGCCCTTCAGCGCGACGCCGGTGTCCTCGGCGGACCCGGTGGCGCTGCTGATCAGGCCGATCCGGGCGGCCTCGGCGGCGTCGAAGACCTCGCCGGTGAGGTAGTAGCGGGACGCGGCACGCGGCTCCAGCTTGGGGCGCAGCGGCAGCGAGATGACGGCGGGCGCGAGGCCGAGCCGGACCTCGGTGAAGGCGAAGGTCGAGGCCGGTCCGGCGACGGCGAGGTCCGCCGCGCCGACCAGGCCGAGGCCGCCGGCCCGGACGTGCCCGTCGATGACGGCGATCACCGGCTTGGTGCAGTCCACGATCGCCCGCTGCAGCTCGACCAGTCCGCGCGGTCCGACCGTCGGGTCCGCCCCGGTCGCCTCGGAGAGGTCCGCACCCGCGCAGAACACCTTGCCGGTGTGCCCGAGCACCACGGCGCGGACCTCCGGGTCGGCCGCGGCCGCCGCCAGCCCGGCGCGCAGCTCGGCCATCAGCCGGGTGGAGAGCGCGTTGCGGTTGTGCGGCGAGTCGAGGGTGAGCGTGGTGACGGCGTCGGCGGTGCTGACGCGGACGAGGGGCTCTGCGCTGGTCATCGGCGGGGCCTGCCTTCCGGCTGAGGGTGGGTCGGACTGCGGGCGCGGTCCGGGGTGCCCGGACGGCGCCCGGACGACTCTGGCACGCCCACCCGCCCCTCGGCCAGAGCCAACCCGCCGCACCCAGCGAGCCGCGGACGGTACCCACCCCCCGGCCCGACCGTGACCGACCCGCCGACGCGCACGGAACCGGCCCGCCGCCACCCCCCGGCCCGGCCCGCCGCGCACGAGCCGAAATCCGCTGGTGACACCCGCCTCCACCACGGCAGCATCGTCGCCATGACCACCGACACCCCCGTCCTGCTCCTCGCCCCGCGCATCAACGAGACGGGCCTGCAGCTGCGCACCGCCGCCGGGCGCCGCGGCCTGCGGGCGTGCGTCGCGACGTCCTGGCAGGCCCCACGCGAACTGCTCGACGCGCGGGTCCACGTGTACGGCGGGCCGCTGTTCGGTGACGCCGTCGGACGGGAGCTCGGCCTCGGCCTGCTGGAGCCGGCCGCCGACTGGCTGACCCGCCTGCCGCTCGCCCTGACCGGGCGCCGGGTCACCGCCACCACGCTGGCCGAGGCGCGTCGGCTGCGGCGCCCGGCGTTCGTCAAGCCGCCGGCGGACAAGCTGTTCGCCGCCCGGGTCTACCCCGACGGCGGTGCCCTACCGGGGCCCGCGGTGCTGGACGCCGACACGCCGGTGCTGGTGAGCGAGGTGGTGCGGTTCGTCACGGAGTACCGGCTGTTCGTCCTGGACGGCGAGGTACGGGCCGGCTCGCGGTACGCGGTGGACGGCGAGCTGTCCGTCGCGCCGTTGGAGTCCGCGGGGGCACCCGACGGGGAGGCCGCCGAGGTGCTCGCGTTCACCCGGGACGTCCTGGCGGCCTCGGCGGCAGGGGCGCCGCTGCCGAGCGCCTCCGTGGTGGACATCGGGCGTACGGAGAACGGCCGTTGGGCGGTAGTGGAGGCCAATGCGGCCTGGGCCAGCGGTGGTTACGCCGCCGATCCGGACGCCGTCCTCGACGTGGTGTTGCGCTCGGGCGGGCCGGCCGCCCAACTCCCCGCCACCGACCGCCCGTTCCTGCGCGAGCTGCCCGAGGTGGTGCGCTGAGGCCGGTCGGCGGACCGGAGCCGGAACTTGCGACGGCAGCGGATCACCGTCAGGATCCGCGGCATGACCACCTCTCACCTCACCCACATCGCCGAGCCTCCCGGTGTCGCACCCGGCACCGGCTACACCCAGGTCGTCACCGGCACCGGCCGACTGGTCCAGGTGTCCGGCCAGGTCGCCTTCGACGAGCAGCGGAACCTGGTCGGCGAGGGCGATCCGAAGGCCCAGGCGCGGCAGGTCTTCGAGAACCTGCGCCGCTGCCTGGCCGCTGCCGGGGCCGGGTTCGAGCACGTCGTGAAGTTCACCTTCTTCATGACCGACATCGCCTACCTCGCGGACATCCGCGAGGCCCGCGACGAGTACCTGGGCGCCCTGCCCCTGCCCGCCGCGTCCGCGATGCAGGTGGTGGCCCTGTTCAGGCCCGACGTGCTGATCGAGATCGAGGCCCTGGCGGTCCTCCCCGCGTAGTCGGCCGGAGCCGGCCGGGGCCACCCGGCCCCGCGCCGCGGCCTCGTCCCGCACCGCGCCGCCCGAACACACCGCCCCGGACTCATCACACCCCCGGACTCACGACGCCGTGCGGATCGCGTCCCGCCGCCCGGCCCACCGCACGGCGGGACGCATCGCCAGGCCGGCGGCCGCCAGCACCGCGCCCAGAGCGACCCAGCCGACCGCGCCGTACCCGATCACCAAGGTGCTGACCAGTGCCGGACCGGCCATCAGCGCGGCCGCCGTCCCCGCGTTGAACACGCCCTGGTAGGCGCCGTGGTCGCGCTCGCCCGCGAGGTCGTAGCTGAGTGCCCAGGCGCCCGCCTGGGCGCTCACCTCGCCCAGCGACTGCAACGCGACCCCGCCGAGCACCACCGCGGCCGCGGCGATCGCGGGCAGGCCGTGCGCCAGCGAGATGACCAGGCAGGACGCGGCAAGCACCACACCAGCGCGGCCGCAGGCCCGGGCGGCCCCCGCGCGTTCCTCGGTTCCCCGGGTGGCCCGCACCTGCAGGGTGATCACCAGCAACGTGTTGACGATCAGGGTGCCCGCGACGGTGATCCGCGGCGCAGCGGTCTCCTGGACGATCCAGAGCGGCACACCGACCTCCAGAACGGCGAACTGCAGGCAGAGCAGGGCGTTCAGCACCGTCACGGCCACGAACGGACCGTCCCGCAGAGCGGGGTTGCGCCGTCGACCCTGCTTGACGCCCTTGTCCGAGGGATCCGACGTGTTCACGACACCGGTGTTCCCCGACGACTCGGAGGCCGGCGTTCCGGGCACCGTCCCGGGCACAGACGTTCCCGTCACCCACGGGCGCGGCGGAACGACGAGGCAGTGGAACAGCACGGCGACGGCCACGAAGGAGACGGCATCGGCCAGGATCGCCGTCAGGTAGACCGGTCGGCTGTCAGCCTGGAGCGCGATCGCGCCGAGGCCCGTCCCCAGGCAGATCCCGATGTTGGTCACCACCCGCAGGTGGGCCCGCCCCGCGACCCTGCGGTCGGCGGGCAGCACCTCGGCGTAGAGCGCGTTACGCACGGCGGCGGAGCCCCGGTCCACGCCGGAGACCAGGCAGGCGAGCGCCACGAAGGCCGGGTAACTGTGCACCAACGCATACCCGGCGGTGCCGACCGCCTGCACCGACACCAGCACCACCAGCACCCGCCGGGCGCCCCAACGGTCGGCTGCCCGACCGGCCGGCACGCTCGCGGCGACCCCGCACAGGCCGGCGGCCGTCATCCCCAGGCCCAACTGGGCGGCGCTCAGGCCGAGCACCCGGGTGAAGAACAGCACCGCAACGGACAGCGAGAGGCCGTTGCCCATCGTGTTGACCAGGGTGATTCCGGCCAGCCGACGGACCGTCGGATCGGGGTGGAGGCGCCCTCGCAGAGCGGTGGCGACTCCGTTCCGGCCGGGGCCCGACGGGGCGTCAGGATTCACGGCCTCCGAATGGCTCACGACCTCCGCAGGACCCACGACCTCCGCAGGACCCACAGCAGCCTCCACGGGGCCCACAGCCTCCGCAGGACTCACGGGTGCCACGGCGCATCCTTCGGGCGCGGCAGCGGTGTCGGAGGTAGCCGGTGGTTCGGGCACGGCACGGGAGGATGCGGAGGACTCCGCCGTCGAGGTGGTCATGCGTGGATCTCACCGCCCGCCGGAGCGGCCCGGGTACTCCTTTAGGCTATGGCTAAATCAGAGTCGGGCGCTGCAGGTCCCGGCCGGACCCGGCAGGAGGACGCCCCCGTGCACCGGTTCACCCTCCGCCTGGCCGACCTCGCCACCACCTGGTTCGCCGTCTCCCCGATCCACGAGGCTGTGCTCAGCCTGCGGATGTGGACCCACCCGGGCGTCTACCACCTCCAGACCCGGGCCTTCGAGCAGCTCAGGCCCTCCTTCGAACGGTTGGACTCCCGCCTGCTGCTCTCACTCGTCGCCGAGAACCGCTTCGTCCCCGACTTCCTGACGCCCCGCCCGGTCTCCCCTGCCCCCGACTTCCGCTCCGAGATCGCCACCGTGCGCGCGTTCCCGCCGGAGCAGTTGCGTGCCGAGATGGAGCAGACCTTCCTGTCCCAGGGCCGGCGGCTGCCTGCTGGGATCGCCACCGGAATCGCCCGCCCGGAAAGGCTGTTGGCGCGGATCTGCGACGCGCTGGAGGAGTACTGGGAGGTGTGTCTCGCCCCCACCTGGTGGCCGCAGGCCCGCGCAGTGCTGGAGGCCGACCTGGTCTACCGCGCCCGGATGCTCGCCCAGCACGGCGCGACGGCGCTCTTCGCCGACCTGGACCACCGGCTCCACTGGGAGAACGGCGTCCTGTCGATCTACCGGAACTGGACGGACGGGGACGTGGAGACCCCCGTTGACGGGCGTGGCCTGGTGCTGTGCCCGACGTTCTTCGTCCGCGGCGCGATCACGATGATCAGCAACGACCGCGCGCCGCAGATCAGTTACCCGGCGCGCGGCCAGGCGGGCATGGCCGGCCGGGGGGCGCCGGTGCCGCCGCAGGCCGTCGAGGCCCTGGTCGGCGCACCGAAGGCCCGGCTGCTGGCCCTGCTCGCCGAACCCGCCTCCACCACAGACCTCGCCTACCGCCTCGGCGTCACCCCGGGAGCGGTCAGCCAGCACCTCTCCGTCCTCGCCGCCACCGGCCTGGTCACCCGGGCCCGGCACGGCCGCTCGGTGTTGTACCGACGCAGCCCGCTCGGGGACGAACTGACGGGCGCGAACGGATGACGCGGGCGACCGGCTGACGGGGCGAACAGCCTACGAGCGTGGTACAGACCTGTTGACGCATTGATCCAGTCCTCCTACAGTTCCCATGCCTTCACCCCCCACGGCGCAGGCACCGATCGCACACGGATCAAACCCGGTTCTACACCCCCTGTTCCAACCCCCACAGTCACAGGGAGAACCATGTCCGCTCGATCCCGGGCCGGACGCCCGCGCGTGCGCAGCAGACTGCTCGCACTGCTCGCTGTCCTGCTCCTCCCCCTCGCCACGCTCACCGCGCTCGCCGCCCCGGCGAACGCCGCCGGAAGGCTCACCGCCACCTTCACCACCGCCGACAACGGTTCCTGGTGGCAGGGCACCTACGTCGTCCACAACGACAACGCGACCGCCGTGTCCGGCTGGGCCCTGGAGTTCGACCTCCCGGCCGGCGTCACCATCGGCAACAGCTACAACGGCACCGCCACGGTCACCGGCCGACACGTCAGCGTGGTCGCCGCGTTCTACAACTCCACCGTCAACGCCCACGCCACCACCGAGCCGTACAGCTTCTGGTTCGTCGGCAGCGGCCCGGTCTCCACCCCGCTCAACTGCCGCATCAACGGCGACAAGTGCGACGGCACCCCCGATGTCCCGCCGTCCGCCCCGGGCACCCCGACGGTCACCGAGTCCACCGCGCACACGCTCGCCCTGAGCTGGCCGGCCGCCACCGGCGGGGACTTCCCGGTCGCCTCATACGACGTGCTGAACGGCAGCACCGTCCTCGCCTCCAGCCCGACCACCGCCACCCTGGTCACCGGCCTCACCCCGGCCACCTCGTACACCCTGTCCGTCCGCGCCAGGGACAGCCGCGGCAACACCGGCCCGTCGAGCGTCCCCGTCACCGCCGCCACCTTCGACCCGTCCACCGACCCCGTTCCGCCCACTGCGCCGACCGGCCTCCGGACCACGGCGGTCGGCTCGACGGACGTGACGCTCGCCTGGAACGCCGCGACCGACAACGTCCGGGTCGCCGCGTACGACGTCTACCAGGGCGGTGCCCCGGTGGCGACGGTCACCGGGAAGACGCTCACCGCCACCGTCGGCGGCCTTTCGCCGTCCACCACCTACACCTTCACGGTGAAGGCCCGCGACGCCGCCGACAACGCCTCGCCCGCCTCCGCCCCGCTCACCGCGACCACCTCGGACCTGGTCGGCGCCGGCAAGTACGCCCGGGTCGGCTACTTCGTCCAGTGGGGCATCTACGGCCGCCAGTACTTCGTCAAGAACCTCGACACCTCGGGCAGCGCCGCCAAGCTGGACGTCGTCAACTACGCCTTCGAGAACATCGATCCGGTCAACCTGACCTGCCTCGCGGGCGTCACCAGGGGCACCACCTCCAACCCCCAGGACCCGGACCAGGGCACCGGAGCCGGTGACGCCGACGCCGACTACGCCCGCCCGATGAGCGCCGACCAGTCGGTGGACGGCGTGGCCGACGACGGCTGGGGCAAACTCCGCGGCAACCTCAACCAGTTGAAGAAGCTCAAGGCCGAGTACCCGAACCTCAAGGTGGTCGTCTCGCTCGGCGGCTGGACGTACTCCAAGTACTTCTCCGACGTCGCCGCCACCGACGCCTCCCGCCGGAAGTTCGTCAAGTCCTGCGTCGACACCTGGATCAAGGGCAACCTGCCGGTCTACAACGGCGCCGGCGGCGACGGCGTCGCGGCCGGGATCTTCGACGGCATCGACCTCGACTGGGAGTGGCCCGGCTCCGGCGACGGCCACGCCGGCAACCACTGGAGCGCCGCCGACAAGGACAACCTGACCCTGCTGCTGGCCGAGTTCCGCAAGCAGCTCGACGCGACGGGCGGCTCGCACAAGCTGCTCACCGCCTTCACCCCGGCCGACCCGGCGAAGGTCGCCGCGGGCTGGGACCTCGGCAGGATCTTCGGCTCGCTGGACATCGCCAACGTCCAGGGCTACGACTTCCACGGCTCGGGCAGCGACAACTCCTGGGAGCCCGACCGCACCGGCCACCAGGCCAACCTCTTCCCGGACCCGAACGACCCGTACGGCAGCCACTTCAGCGTGGACGCGGCCGTCCGGACCTACCTCGACGCCGGGGTCAACCCGCGCAAGCTCACCATCGGCTTCCCGTTCTACGGGCGCGGCTGGCAGGGCGTGGCGGACGGCGGCGCGAAGGGCGTCTGGCAGTCCGCGAGCGGGGCCGCACCGGGCCAGTTCGCCGAGGAGGCCGGCACCCGCGGGTACCAGAACCTGATCACCGGCGTGCCCGGCCTCACCGTCTACCACGACCCCAAGTCGGTTGCGACGTACGGCTACACGGGAGCCGGCGGCCAGTGGTGGACCTTCGACGACGCCTGGTCGATCGCCCAGAAGACGGCCTACCTCAAGTCGAAGAACCTGCTCGGCGGCATGATCTGGGAGATGTCCGGCGACACCCCGTCCGGCACGCTCATGACCGCCCTCGACACCGGCCTCAGGTAGCCGGCACCGGCGCCCCGGTACCGGGCGCCCGAAGCCGACCGCCACGCCACGCCACGCCACGAGGACGGAACGGGAACAGGAGCGGGGCGGGTGCTCCTCCACCACGGGAGGAACACCCGCCCCGCACCGGTGCACCGGCCCGGCGTCGGCCGCGCGCACCGGCCCGGCGTCGGCCGCGGGCGTCGGCCCGACGTCGGCCGGAGGCGCCGGGCCCTACCGCGACGCCATCGACATCAGCTTGCGCGCCGCCCGGTTCTGCCGCAGCACCTGGGCGAAGGTGGTGTGCCCCTGGGTGGTCCGGGCGAAGGCCCGCCACGCCGCCGGCACCAGGCTGACCGCCGCGTGGAAGAGGTACGGCCGCCGCTCGAAGGCGCCCAGCAGCTGCTTGCCCGCGCGCATCTCCACGCCCAGCCCGGCCTTGATGGCGAACGCGTAGTTCAGCGCCTCGCGACGCACCTCCGCCGCGTTGCCCGCCTCGGCGACCTTCACCGCCCACTCGCCGGCCAGCCGGCCCGAGCGCAGCGCGTACGAGATGCCCTCGCGGGTCCACGGCTCCAGCAGTCCGGCCGCGTCCCCGGCGACCAGCACCCGGCCGCGGGAGAGCGGCGAGTCCTCGGCCCGGCAGCGGGTCAGGTGCCCGGACTCGACCCTGGGGGTGAAACCGGACAGGCCCAACCGCCGGATGTAGTCGGCGAGGTACTGCTTGGTGCGCTCCCCGTCGCCGCGCGCCGAGATGACGCCGACGGTCAGGCTGCTGGTCTCGGTCTTCGGGAACACCCAGCCGTAGCTGCCGGGCAGCGGGCCCCAGTCGAGGTGGATCCGGCCCGCCCAGTCGGCGGCGACCTGGGGCGTCACCGGGATCTCCGCCTCCAGGCCGAGGTCGATCTGGTCGAAGGTGACGCCGACGTGGCGGGCGATCCGACTCGCGCTGCCGTCCGCGCCGACCACCGCGCGGGCCTCGAAGGTGCGACCGTCGGCGGCCGTCACCAGCGCGGTGCGGTGCTCGCCGCCGCGCTGCTCGACACCGGTGACGGTCACTCCGGTGACCAGCACCGCCCCGGCCGCCTTGGCCGCCTGCACCAGGCGCAGGTCGAACTCGTCCCGGTTGACCAGGCCGAACAGCATCCGCTGGGAGCGCCGCGTCCGGGTGTACCGCCCGTCGTACGCGAAGGTGACGGCGTGCACCCGGTCCTGCAGCGGCAGCCGGAAGTCCGGCGGCAGGCTGTCCCGGGAGGGGCCGATGATGCCGCCGCCGCAGGTCTTGTAGCGGGGGTGCTCGGCCTTGTCGAGCAGCAGCACCCGGCGGCCCTGGGCGGCGGCCGCGTGGGCGGCCGAGGAGCCGGCCGGTCCGGCGCCGACCACCACGACGTCCCAGACGCCGTCCGGCGGCGAGGCCGGGTCGCCGAGCGGCGCGGCCGTCTCGTCGTCGTTCGGGCTGTCGAGCGGGCTACGGGAATCGGAGCTTCCGGAGTCAGTCACGTCGAGCAATCCTATGCGTCCGCCCGCCCCGCCGGACGCAGCACCGCCCGAGCGTCCTCACGAACCCGCCGCACGGCTCCGGCCACCCGACCACGCCCGACCGCGCCCGACAGCATTGACCACGCGGGCCCCGAGCCCCCGGCTCCCGGCCCGCGGCCCCCGAACCCCCGGTCCCCGAGCCCCGGAACCCCCGGTCCCCGAGCCCCGGAACCCGCTCCGCCTATGATCGGCGGTACCCCAACCGCCCCCTCCGCCCGCAGCACCCCGCGGGCGGACGCATCCCCTCGGAGCCCCGATGTCACAGCCCCTGGCCGACGCCGTCCGGTCCCTGATGGACCGTGCCCGCACCGACCTCGCCGAGCTGGTCGCCTTCCCGTCGGTCGCCGACCCGCGCCAGTTCCCGGTCGAGGAGTGCGAGAAGGCCGCGCGCTGGGTCGCCGACGCCTTCGCCGCCGAGGGCCTGACCAACGTCCAGCTGCTCGACACCCCGGACGGCACCCAGTCCGTCTACGCCGAGCTCCCGGGCCCCGAGGGCGCGCCGACCGTGCTCCTCTACTCGCACTACGACGTCCAGCCGCCGCTGGACGCGGACGCCTGGCTCAGCCCCGCCTTCGAACTGACCGAGCGTGACGGCCGCTGGTACGGGCGCGGCGCCGCCGACTGCAAGGGCAACATCCTGATGCACCTGACCGCCCTGCGGGCGCTGCGCCAGGTGTACGGGGACGCCTACCCGGTCGGTCTGAAGATCATCGTGGAGGGCTCGGAGGAGCAGGGCACCGGCGGCCTGGAGCGCTACGCCGAGGCCCACCCCGAGCTGCTCGCCGCCGACGCCATCATCATCGGCGACACCGGCAACTTCGCCCCCGGTCTGCCCACGGTGACCGCCTCGCTGCGCGGCATGACGGTGGTCGAGGCCTCGGTCACCACCCTGGGCGGCAACCTCCACTCCGGCGCCTTCGGCGGCGCCGCCCCGGACGCGCTGCAGTCGCTGGTCCGGATGCTCGCCTCGCTGCACGACGAGAACGGCGACGTCGCGGTCGCCGGGCTGAGCGCCGACCAGACCTGGGAGGGCGTGCAGTACCCGGAGGAGCAGTTCCGCTCCGACGCCAAGGTGCTCGACGGCGTCGCCCTGACCGGCACCGGCACCATCGCCGACCGCCTGTGGGCCCGCCCGTCCGTCACCGTGCTCGGCATCGACGCCCCGCCGGTGATCGGCGCCACCTCCTCCGTCCAGGCCGCCGCCAAGGCCCTGATCAGCCTGCGCGTCCCGCCGGGCATGGACGCCACCGCCGCCCAGGAGGCGCTGGTCGCCCACCTGGAGGCGCAGGTCCCGCTCGGTGCCGACCTCACCGTCGAGCGCCAGGGCTGCGGCTCCCCGTTCCGGGCCGACACCACCGGCCCGGCGTACGAGGCGATGGGCGAGGCCATGGCCGAGGCCTTCGGCACCGACATGGTGGCCTCCGGCGAGGGCGGCTCGATCCCGCTCTGCAACACGCTGCGCTCGCTGTACCCGCAGGCCGAGATCGTGCTGATCGGCGTCGAGGAGCCGACCACCCAGATCCACGCGGTCAACGAGAGCGTCGACCCGCAGGAGCTGGAGCGGATGGCCCTCACCGAGGCCCTCTTCCTGCGCCGCTACGCCGAACTGCGCTCCGTCTGACGGACGTCGGGCCGGGGGCTGCTCGCGGCCCCCGGCCCCGGTCGTCCGCCGCGCAGCCGGCGGGCGGCCGCCACCACCGCCGCGTACCCGACGGCGCCCACCGCGAGCCCCGCGCCGGCGCCGAAGCACACCTCCGGAACCAGGTTCCGCTTCAGCGGGCTGAGCCGGTGCAGCACCCCGGCCGCCGTCGCCGCGCCCAGCACCGCGACGGCGGTCCGCCGCGTCCGGGGCGCGAGCCCGACGGCCGGCCGCACCGGCTCGACCGCACGTACCGCCCGCGCCGCCCAGCCGCCCATCGCCACCAGGGCGAGCGCCGAACTGCCGTACTGCAGCGCCTCGTACAGCGGCACACCGGCCACCGACCGGTTCAGTACGGGCAGCAGCCGAACGCCCAGCCGGCCGCCGTGCGTGAACGCGTCCCAGCCCACGTGGGTGGCCGCGCCGATCGCCGCCGACGCCGCGAACCACACCGCGTCGGCACCAGCGCCCGCGCCCGGTTCGGTGTCCGCGCCCGTGCCCGTGCCCGCCGTGGTGGCGGCCCGGCGGGTCGTCAACGCCTCGGCACCGCCCGCCCACCGCTCGGGCAGCAGCGCCACCAGCGGTCCGCGCAGCAGCCCGTGCCAGCCGGCCACCAGCGCCCCGGCGATCGCCACGTCCAGCGTCGGCACCGCCCACCAGCTGTGCGTCAGCCCGCCGTGGCCGTAGACCCCGGGCAGCAGCGACTCGGCGAAGAACGGCACGTCGGGCGCCATCGACCCGGCGACCAGCGCCGACGCGACCAACGGCCCACGCGCCCCGGCCCGGCGCAGCAGGGGCAGGACGGCGGCGGGGTGGCTCAGTGTGAACGGCATGCCCCCATCCTCGCGCCCCCGCCGTCGGCCCGGCCAACCCACCGGCCCGTACTGCACCGGCCCGTACTGCACCGAGCCGTCCGGCACCGGGCCGTCCTTGCACCGGGCCGGCCGACCGCCACCCCGCCCGCAGCGCAGCCACCGGTTCGGTCGCAGCCGCCGGCTCCGCCGCACCCGCCGACTACGCCGCGTCCGCCGCGCTCGCCAGCCCGACGGCCACCCGGCACCCCGCCTCCAGGTACCGCAGCTCGCCGCTGCGCCGGGCGTCCAGGGAGGCCGCCAGACGCCGGTAGCGGCTCGGGGGCAGCAGCTCGGCGGCCTCGTCCAGCGTGACGAAGCGCCAGCTGCGCAGCTCCTCCTGCTGCAGCAGCAGGTTCTGGCGGCCCGCCGCGTCCAGCAGGCCGCCGTCGTACACCAGCCGCAGACCGCCGCGGCGCGGACCGGTGCGCGGCTCCCAGTCGACGGCGAGCAGGCGCAGCCCGGACGGGTCGAGGCGCAGGCCGAGTTCCTCGGCGGTCTCGCGCAGGGCCGCGTCGGTGGGGGCCTCGCCGCGCTCGACCACGCCGCCGGGGAAGTCCCAGTCGGGCTTGTAGACCGGGTCGACCAGCAGGACGCGGTCCTGCTCGTCGAAGAACAGGACGGCGGAGGCCACGGTGTCCCCGGTCGGGTCCGGGCTCTGGACGATCGGGCAGCGGGCGGCGCCGACCCGGACCAGCTCGGCGATCCGGAGGGCGGTCTCCCGCGGCGTGAGTTCGCTGGTGTCGACCATCCGGGCGTCCCCGACCAGCCAGCGACGGGCGGCGCGGTAGCGCGGCAGGTGCTCCAGGCACCAGGTCCGGACCCGCTCGCTGGCCTCCGGGTCGCCCGGGCACTCCTCCCGGTTGGCGATGCGCTCGCGCAGGATCGTTTCTTCTGGGTCCAGGACGAAGTGGTGCACCGTGATCCCGTGGGAGGCGAGGTCACCGAAGATCTCGTCCCGGTAGTCCTCTCTGAGCAGCGTCATCGGGACCACCAGCGGGCCCCCGACCTCGTCGAGCAGTGCGGCCGCCGTCTCGGGGACGAGTCGGCGCCAGGCCGCGAGGTCCTGGAAGTCGGACACCGTCGCCAGCCGGTCGGCCGGGAGCATCCGGCGCAGACCGAAGCCCACCTGCTCGGGATCGAAGAGCACGCTCCCGGGCAGCAGTTCCACCAGCTCGCGGCAGGCGCTCGTCTTGCCCGCCCCGAATGTGCCATTGACCCAGACGATCACAACGTCCCCTGCCCCTCGACTTCCCCCGATGCCGATCGCACCGGGCAGCGCCCCCGTCGGCCGAACCAGCGCCACCCGTGGTGGTACCCGCGTCACGCCGCTCCCCATGCCTCCCCACCGCGCCCGTCCGCGCGCCCCGGTCTGCCCCGTGACAGCGGCATGTGCCCAGGCCAGGCGCCCGAGGTCGGAAATATGCAGACCGGTCTACATCAAAATTGCACCCCTTCACCACTGCTCACGCACAGGAGATCGGATGGGCCGACTTCCTGTGCACACCCGCCCCGCGTCACCGCACCCGACTCATGCGCCCCAGCCTGCACGGCGGCTTGCAGTGCGGTCCGCACCCCGGGTTGCACCCCGGTCTGCGCCCGCTGCGCCCGCCCGCTTGCGCCGCCGGCGCCCCGGCGCGTACAGAGGAACGATGAAGCTGCTGCCCGTCGGCCGAGTCGTCGTCATCGGATCGGTGAACACCGACCGCATCCTGCGCTGCCCCGTGCTCCCCTCCCCCGGCGAGACCGTCCTCGCCGACGCCGCCACCCGGGGCTTCGGCGGCAAGGGCGCCAACCAGGCGGTCGCGGCGGCCCGGATGGGCGCGGCGACGCACCTGGTCGCCAAGATCGGGCGCGACTCCGACGGCGAGGCGGCGCTCGCCGATCTGCACGGCGCGGAGGTCGAGACGGGCTCCGTGCTCACGCACCCCGACGCACCCACCGGTCAGGCGATCGTCATGGTCGACCCCTCCGGCGAGAACAGCATCGTCGTGGTCCCCGGCGCCAATGCGCACCTCACCCCGGACGAGGTGACCGCGGCCCTGGGCCGCCTCCGGCTCCTCCCCGTCGACGTGGTGCTCACCAGCAACGAGGTCCCCGCGGAGTGCATCCGCGCGACCGCCGCCGCCCTGCCCGCCGCGGGCCCCTCCGGCGGCACCCGCTGGCTGCACAACACCGCCCCGGCCGGCGAGCTGCCGGACGTCGGCCCGACCGGGCGCCGGCCGCTGGTCATCGCCAACGCCGTCGAGGCCCGCCAGCTCACCGGGGCCGCCGACGTCACCGAAGCCGCCCGGGCCCTCGCCACCCGCGCCGAGGGCGTGGTGATCACCCTCGGCGGTGACGGCGTCCTGGTCGCCGCGGACGGACGGTACGACCGGCTGCCCGCCCCGGCCGTCCGGGTGGTCGACACCACCGGGGCCGGGGACGTCTTCTGCGGCGCACTCGCCGCCGAGCTCGCGCGCGGCAGCGACCTCCGCGCCGCTGCCGCCACGGCCGTGGCCGCCGGGGCCTTCGCCGTCACCGCCCTCGGCGCCCGCGGCGCCCTCCCCCGCCCGACGGACCTCTGACCGCGGGACGGATTTCTGACCGCGCGTCGGACGACCGGACCCCGGACGAGACCGCCCCGGACGACCGAGCCGGACGACCGGGCCGGCCACGGACGACCAGCCGCAGGCCGGGGGCGCCGGCCCGACCGGACGCCCCCGACCTGCGGACTTGCGAACCCCCGGGCCCGCGGCAGCCGCTACGGCCGACCCATGTACGCCGGGTAGTAGCCGCTGCTGATACTGGAGATCCTGATGTTGGTCCCCGGCCGCGCGGCCTCGACGTACTGGTTGTTACCCAGGTAGATCGCCACGTGCTGGATGCCCCGCGGAGTCCCGTCCGGCGACCAGAACAGCAGGTCACCGCGACGCAGCTGGCTCGCCTTGACCGGCGTGGTCGCCGCGAACTGGTCGTTGGCGACCCGCGGCAGGCTGATGCCGCCGCGCTTGAAGGACTGCTGCACCAGGCCCGAGCAGTCGTACCCGTCCGGCCCGTTGCCCGCCGTCCTGAACGGCTTGCCGAGCTGCGCGAGCGCGTACTGCACGGCGGTCTCGACGTCCGGGTCCGCGGCCACCGAGCCGCCGGAGGAACCCGAGCCCGAGGAGCCGGAGGAACCCGCCGACGAGGAGCCGCCCCCGGTCCGCGACAGGTAGACGTCGTAGTGCGTGGTCCAGCGCCACTCGCCCTTGCTGTTGCGGAACCAGTAGCGCGAACCGTCCCAGCCCTGCTTGATCCCCCCGCTCGACTTCGTGCCGCTCGACGACGCGCCCGAGGACTTCGTCCCGCCTCCGGTCCGCGCCAGGTAGACGTCGTAGTGCGAGGTCCAGCGCCACTGCCCCTGGCTGTTCTTGAACCAGTACCGCGAGCCGTCCCAGCCGGCGTGGGCCGGCGCGGTCTCGGCGGCCGCGGGGCTCACACCGGTGCCGAGGCCGAGGACACCCGCTCCGGTCGCGATCACGGCCACCATGCCTATCCCCCGGCGGAGCCGCGCGGCCCGGGACGGACGGGGGGAACGGGTGGTGGCAGCAACCTGCTGCGCGGTCGGTTCGTCGGCGGCATCCGGCGCGCCGGTGTTGACGGTGGTCATACTGCTGACTTCCTTCACTGCTGCGGTCTCTGCGAGTCGCTGCGGATCGCGCGGCTCGCTGCGGACTACCGCCGGGCGGGCGGCTGCGGAACTGCTTCGAACCCGCCGTACGTCCCGGCGGCACCGGTCGGTACGGCTCGGCAGATCCCCGCCCGGACACTCCGCGGCCTCCGGCCTTGCGGCCGGGAGCCGCGACGTGTCACCCGGGGATTCGGTTCTGCCTGCCCGTCACGTTAGGCACGCGTCCGCTCACGGCGCGCAGTGGAGTGCGCCAATGGAAGGAAGGGCCGCCGGCGTGGGCACCGACGGCGCATCAGGGTGAGGACCCGTCACCGCAGGGGGCGTCCGACGCCCCCTCATCACCGACCCGCGGCCTCCGTCAGCAGCTGCTTCTTCAGCACCTTTCCCAGTGCGTTCCTGGGTAGTTCGGGCACCAGCACGACTCGGCGCGGCCGCTTGTGCACCGACAGCCGATCCGCCACAAAGGCCGTCAGCTGTTCCCCCGTCACGGCGCCGTCCGGGATGACGTACGCGACGATCGCCTGTCCGAGGTCCTCGTCCGGCACGCCGACCACCGCCGCGTCGGCCACCGACGGGTGGTCGCGCAGCGCGGCCTCCACCTCGCCCGCACCGATCCGGTAGCCGCCGCTCTTGATCAGGTCCACCGAGGCCCGGCCGACGATCCGGTGGAAGCCGTCCGCTCCGATCACCGCGACGTCGCCGGTACGGAACCAGCCGTCCGCCGTCCACGCCTCGGCGTCGGCGTCCGGCCGGTTGAGGTAGCCGCTGAACAGCGTCGGACCGGAGACCTGCAGCTCACCGACGGTCTCCCCGTCGTTCGGCACCGGTGCGCCGTCCTCGCCGACCAGCCGGGTGCGCACCCCCTCCAGCGGGAGGCCGACGCTCCCGGGGCGCCGTTCGCCGTCCGCCCTGGTGCTGACGGTGATCAGCGACTCGGTCATCCCGTAGCGCTCGATCGGGGCGTGGCCGGTGAGCGCGGCCAGCCGCTCGAACACCGGCACCGGCAGCGGTGCACTACCGGAGACCAACAGCCGGGCCGAGGCCAGCCGGGCGGCCGCCTCCGGGTCCGCCGCCAGCCGGGACCAGACGGTGGGCACCCCGAAGTAGAGGCTGCCGCCGGCCGCCGCGTACCCCGCCGGGGTGGGCCGGCCGGTGTGGACCAGCCGACTGCCGGTGCGCAGGGCGCCGAGCACGCCGAGCAGCAGCCCGTGCACGTGGAACAGCGGCAGGCCGTGGGCGAGGGTGTCCTCGGCGGTCCACTGCCAGGCCGTGGCCAGGGCGTCGAGGTCGGCGGCGATCGCCTCCCGCCTGATCACCGCTCCCTTGGGCGCGCCGGTGGTGCCCGAGGTGTAGAGCACGAAGGCGGTCGAGTCCGCGGCCGGTTCGGCGTGGGTGGCGGCGGAGCGCCGCAGCGGATCGACCGGCAGCCCCTCGACGGAGCCGCCGTCGGGCAGCGCCTCCCCGACGGCGTGGGCGAGCAGCGCCGCACCGGAGTCGCGCAGGATGTGCTCGCGCTCCTTGGGCCCCGAGTCGGGCGGCAGCGGCACCACCGGGACGCCCGCCAGCAGGCCGCCGACCACGGCGGTGACCGTCTCGACGGTGGGCCGGGCGAGCACCGCCAACGCGGGGGCGCCCGCCACCCGATCCGCGACGGCGGTCGCCGCGCCCAGCAACTCCTCCCGGGAGAGCGCCCTGCCGTCGATCCGCAGCGCGTCCGCCGCGTCGCCGAAACCGCCCTGAAGTGCCGTCAGCAGTGCCATGCCACCGTCCTCGCCCTCGTCCCACGCCGTCACGTCACGTCCCGCGCATCACGCGTCCGGCCCATGAGGTCCGCTCATGCCCCGCGCGTCACACGTCCGGCTCATGAACTCGACTCATGCCCCGCGCATCACACGTCCGGCTCATGAACTCGACTCATGCCCCGCGCATCACACGTCCGGCTCATGAGCTCGACTCATGCCTGCGACATGAGCTCGGCTCATGCCCGCACGTCACACGTTGCGCCGACTCTACGGGCCCCGGCACCACCCGCCGCGCTCCGGGGACGACGACGGAGGGCGTGGCACCGAGCACCCGGCACCACGCCCTCCGAACCTTCCCGCGGGATCAGGCCTTGCGGGCCTTCACCTCGGCGGTGAGCTGCGGCAGCACCTCGAAGAGGTCGCCGACCACTCCGTAGTCGACCAGCTCGAAGATCGGGGCCTCGGGGTCCTTGTTGACGGCCACGATGGTCTTCGAGGTCTGCATGCCGGCCCGGTGCTGGATGGCGCCGGAGATGCCCGCCGCGATGTACAGCTGCGGGGAGACCTGCTTGCCGGTCTGGCCGACCTGGCTGCTGTGCGGGTACCAGCCGGCGTCGACGGCGGCGCGGGAGGCGCCGACGGCCGCGCCGAGCGCGTCCGCGAGCTCCTCGACCACGCCGAAGCCCTCGGCGGCACCGACGCCGCGGCCGCCGGAGACCACGATGGCGGCCTCGGTCAGCTCGGGGCGGCCGGTGGACACGCGCGGGGTGCGCGAGGTGACCTTGGCGGCGTTGCCGGTGAACTCGACCGACACGTTCTCCACCGCGCCGGCGGCCGGGGCGGCCTCCGGGGCGACGGCGTTCGGCTTGACCGTGATGACCGGCGCGCCCTTGGTGACCTTGGACTTCACCTGGAACGACGCGGCGAACACCGACTGGGTGGCGACCGGGCCGCCGTCGCCGGCCTCCAGGTCGACGGCGTCGGTGATGATGCCGGAGCCGATCCGCAGCGCGACGCGGGCGGCGACCTCCTTGCCCTCGCCGGAGGAGGTGACCAGCACGGCCGCGACGTCGCCGGCCTTGGCGATCTGGGCCAGGGCGTCCACCTTCGGGACGACCAGCTGGTCCGCGAACTCGGCGCCGTCGGCGACGTACACCTTCGCCGCGCCGAACTCGGCGGCCTTCGCGGCGATGTCGGCGGCCGCGGCACCGGCGCCGAGGACGACGGCGGACGGCTCGCCGATGCGGCGGGCCAGGGTCAGCAGCTCCAGGGCCGGCTTGCGGACCGCACCGTCGGCGTGGTCCACCAGAACCAGGATCTCAGCCATGATTCGTTGCTCCTGATCGATCGTTGGATGCGCGAACGGGTGGGACTAGATGAACTTCTGGTCGGCGAGGAAGCCGGCGAGCGCCTTGCCGCCCTCGCCCTCGTCCTTGACGACCGTGCCCGCGGTACGCGCCGGACG